>DRLC01000001.1 GCA_011053145.1 Planctomycetota bacterium
AGCCGAGTTCGATCACGAAGAGGCAGCTCACGGGGGTGCCGCCGACCTTGCGGACGAGCCGCAGGGCCGCGTCCATCGTGCCGCCGGTGGCGAGGAGATCGTCCACCATCAGGACCCGGGGAGCGCCTTCGAGGGCGTCGGTGTGGATCTCGAGGGAGTCGCTGCCGTACTCGAGCTCGTAGCTCTCCGAGTCGGTCGCGCAGGGGAGCTTGCCCGGCTTGCGGATCGGTACGAAGCCCGTGCCGAGTTGGCGGGCGAGGGCGGTGCCGAAGATGAAGCCGCGCGATTCGACGCCCGAGACGATGTCGAACTCGTAGGCGGCTGCGGCCTCGGCCAGGCGGTCGATCGCGAGCTGCAGTCCTTCCGCGCTCCGCAACAGGGGCGTGATGTCCTTGAACACGATCCCGGGCTTGGGGAAGTCAGGGACATCTCGGATGTAGCGCTCGATCACCTCATTCTCCTTCTCCGGCTCCGGGCGCGCTCCCGCGGGGCGCTGTGGGCGCTCGGGGCAGTGGGCTCGGCATCGCGGCTCCCGTTGATCGGAAAACCTTGCCGAGAGCTTGAGGCCCCGGTGCTCACATTTCCTCGGGGGCGGCCACGCCGAGGAGCCGTAAGCCGTTACCAATAACGATTTTGGCGCCCCGAACAAGGGCCAGCCGGGCGCGGCTCTCCTCCGGGTCGCCTCCGAGGACCCGGTGGTTCGCGTACCAGGAGTTCATCTCGCGGGCGAGCTCGAGCACGTAGCGGGTCACGATCGAGGGTTCGGCCTCGGCTGCCGCGCTGCGGACCACGGTCGGGAAGCGGCCCAGGGTGAGGAGCAGCTCGCCCGAATCCGCGAGGCCCGCGAGGCTCTCGGGGGCCAGCTCGGCGGCCTCCAGGCCCTTTTCGACGGCCTTGCGAAGGATCGAGGCGAGCCGCGCGTGGGTGTACTGGACGTAGGGACCGGTCTCCCCCTCGAACGACAGCACCTCGTCCCAGTCGAAGACCACGTCCTTGACCCGCTCGCGCTTTTGGTCGTGGAAGACCACGGCCCCGAGCCCGACCTCCTCGGCGACGCGCTCGGGGTCGGCGAGGTCCGGATTCTTCTCGGCGATGATCGCTCCGGCCTGCTCGACCGCTCGATCGAGGAGATCTTCCAGGAAGACCACCTGGCCCTTGCGGGTCGAGAGCTTGCCCTCGGGCAGGCTGAGCATCCCGAAGTCCACGTGCTCCACGCGGCTCTCCCAGTCGAGCCCCATGCGTCGCAGCACGTACTTGAGCTGGCGGAAGTGCAGGCGCTGATCGGAGCCGACGACGTAGAGGCAGCGGTCGAAGGCGAACTCGTCCCAGCGATGGAAGACCGCGGCGAGGTCGCGCGTGGCGTAGAGCGTCGTGCCGTCGGTCTTGCGGAGGAGGCAGGGCGGCGCGCCCTTTTCATACTCGTCGAGGCGGACCACGAGCGCCCCTTCGGATTCCTCGGTGATCCCGCTGGCGCGGATGCGCTCGATCGTGGGTTCGAGGTAGGGCTCGTAGAACGCCTCGCCGCGGACGTGGTCGAAGCTCACTCCGAGCCGCTGGTAGATGCGATCGAACTCGGCCAGGGAGAGTTCGGTCAGTCGTCTCCAGGTCGCCCGGACCTCGCCCTCCTCGCCGCTCTCGAGTTCGCGGAACGCCGCGCGACCGGCCTCGACGAGCTCCGGATCGTTCTCCGCCTCGTCGTGGAAACGGATGTAGAGCGTCAGGAGTGAGCGAATCGGGTCGCCTTCGAGGTCCACCTCGTCGCCCCAGCGCTGGATCGCCGCCACGAGCTTGCCGAACTGCGACCCCCAGTCACCGATGTGGTTGATCCCCACGGTCCGGTACCCGAGCGCGTCGTGCAATCTTTGGATCGTCGCGCCGAGGATCGTCGAGCGCAGGTGTCCGACGTGGAACGGCTTGGCGATGTTCGGCGAGGAAAAGTCGAGGACGACCGTCTTGCCGCTCCCCTCATCCGAGCCGCCGAAGCCCTCGCCCTCTTCCTGGATCGTGCCCAACACCTGGGCGGCGAGAGTTCCCCGATCGATCCTGAAATTGAGGTACGGCCCCGCCGCCTCGACCGAGATGCCCTCGAGGTCCCCGGTGAGCTTTTCGCCGAGCTCCGCGGCGATGGCCGGAGGCGCCTTGCGCAGAGCCTTGGCGAGCGGGAAGCACGGGAAGGCCAGATCACCCAGGGACGGATCCCGCGGTGACTCGATCTTGAGTTCCGCCGCGTCCAGTCCCGAGTGCGCGGCGATCGCCGCTCGGATCCGATCGATGAAGACTTGCATGGTGAAGTGGGCGAGGCCTGTCCCGGCCCCGCCCCTACTTCACCCGCCCAGCCTCCCCATCTCCAGTCCCAGGACGTGGTTGTGGGGCGGAGCGGTGGGAGATCCTCGGTCTCGCCCACCGCCCCGTTTTTCCTCTGTTCGCGACCTCCGCCCGCAGAACGGCCCATCCGCCGAGGGTTCCGCGGGACTGCCCTTGCCCTGGTGTCCCAGTCCGCAGGGTCCCGCTGCGAAACGCCCCCGTCTACAGGTCGCGGACCGGGGAGATGGAATGCAGGAAGACGTCCCGGACCTTGCCGTTCTGGTCCTCGGGGACGAGGTTGTCGGCCGACGAGTAGAACGCGACGTAGCGTCCGTCGGGGGAGATCGTGGGTTGGCTCGCGAAGTTGTTGGCCTGGACGCCATGGCTGTCGCGGCTGACGAGACGGGTGGCCCCGGTCCGCACGTCGTGGACGAAAATGTCCAGGCCAGGTCCGTTCAGGTCCACGGGGACGAGGTTGGAGCCGGGACTCTTGAAGACCACGTAGCGGCCGTCGTCGGAGATGTTGGGGTACCAGGCTCCATCGGGGGACTCGGCGCCCGTGGAGGAGACGCTCACGCGGGTGGTCGTGCCGGTGACTCGATCGTGCAGAAAGACGTCGATTCTCGCGTTCGTGTCATCGGGGACGAGGTTCGTTGCGGTGCTCGAGAACACCACGTAGCGCCCGTCGCCGGAGATCGCGTTCGTGACGCTCAACCCACCCACGGCTTGGGCTCCGGAAGAGGAGACGCTGACGCGCGTGGTCTCGCCCGTGATGAGGTCATGCACGAAGGTGTCGGCCCTGCCGTTCGTATCGCCCGGGACCAGATTGGGGCTGTTGGACACGAAGCACACGACGTGACCGTCGCCGGAGATGTCGGGCGCGCTCCCCGATGCCTGGTTGCCCGCGGAGTCCACGCTGACCCGGATCGTCGTTCCGTGTTTCCGGTCCCGGACGAAGACGTCGACGGTCCCGTTCGTGTCGCCGGCGACGAGGTTGGAGGCCATGCTCTGGAACGCGATGAAGCGCCCGGTCTCCGAGATCTGCGGGAGCCAGGAGTCGGCGTCTCCCTCACTTCCGGTCGAAGAGACGCTGACGCGTTCGGTCGCCCCGGTCAGGAGGTCATGGACGAAGATGTCCTGACGGCCGTTGGTATCGCCCGCGACCAGATTGTTCGCACGACTTTGGAAAACGACGAATCGACCGTTCGAACTGATCTGTGCGTACTCGCTGTCGGCGTTTCCCTCGACGCCGAAGGAGTCGACGCTGACACGGGTCGTGATCCCGCGGCGCGTGTCGCGGACGAAGATGTCCCTGGCCTTGTTCGTATCCCCGGGGACGAGCCTGCGCCCGTCGCTCTCGAAGGAGACGTAGCGCCCGAACGCGCTCACGGAGGGGCCGAGGCTTTGCTTCAGGCTTTGTGCGCCGGCCGAGCTCCTGCTGACGAGTTGCGTCGTCTGGGCTGGGGTCGGAAGGGCGAAGAGGACGGCAAAGAGAGTCGTGACGGACAGGGGACCGAGTCTCATGGGGGAAGCTCCTCAGGTCTGTGACGCGCGCTGATGGGTGCGAAGGGGGCGTCGGTTCTGGGGTCGGAAAGTGCTCCGTGTAGGGGGACGGTGACACGGGGTTACGACCCGATTGGAGCGGTTTTCTGGGGTCGAATCGCTTCCGAGGCGCCTGGTTTCCTTGGGCGGAAAAGGTTGGGCCAATGGCGTAACGCGAGGGGCTCGGTTGCCGTGTTCTCCGCTCGCCGAGACCTCTGAGCGCCGTCCGCGGAACGTGCTAGCATCCCCCAGTCCTGCGCTGGAATCGACTGAGGAGCTCGTCATGCAAACCATCTCCCGCCTGCCCTTCACCTTCCTCATGGTCGCCCTGGGTTCTCTTTCGACGGGCGCGCAGGAGCCGACCCGGCTCTGGAACTTCGATGCCGTCGCCGAGGGCGAGCTCCCCAGCCGTTGGAGCATCCGAGAGACCCATCCGACGGTCTCCCTCGCGCGCTGGAACGTCCGACCGGATTCGCAGGCCCCGAGTCCCCCGAACGTCCTGACGCTGGGTCACACCGAGAACGAGGACGCGACCTTCAATCTGGCGGTCGCCGAGGACACCTCCTTCGAGGACCTCGACCTCTCGGTGCGAATCCGACCCGAGTCGGGTTCCATCGATCAGGGAGGCGGCCCGGTTTGGCGTTGCCGGGACGAGAACAACTACTACATCGCGCGCTTCAACCCGCTCGAGTCGAACTTCCGCGTCTACGTCGTGTCCAACGGGCGGCGTCATCAGCTCGACTCCGCGCGGGTCGAGACGCGGCCGGGGACGTGGTACACGGTCCGCGTCACGATGGTGGGGCGTCACATCGCGTGCTACCTGGATGGGAAGAAGTACCTCGAGGTGGAGGACGGAACCTTCACGCAGCCCGGCATGGTCGGGCTCTGGACGAAGGCGGACGCCGCCAGCTCGTTCGACGACCTCAATGTACGGGACCTCGGAACGGACTCTGCTCCGATCCTTGCACCGCGGAGCACGGTCCAGCTTCCCGGCGTGGAGGGTCGGATCGACCACCTCGCGCTCGATGGGCGGGGCCAACTCTTCGTTGCGGCGCTCGAGAACGGGAGCCTCGAGGTCATCGACCTCAGGAGGGGGGCGGCGACACGCCGTGTGACCGGGCTCGCTGAGCCCCAGGGAATCCTGTGTCTTCCCAGGCCTTCGGGCGTTGCGGTCGTGCTCTCCTGTGGCGGGGACGGGACCGTGAGGCTCTTCGATGCCGGGTCCCTGGAGGAGACCGCGAGGGTCGATGTGGGGGACGATGCCGACAACCTGCGGTTCGAGCCTCGAAGAGGCGCCGTTTGGGTCGCCTGCGGAGACGGGGCCCTCGCGGGGCTGGGCTCGGCCGACCTCGCGAGCATCGCGAGCGTGCCGCTCTCCGCCCATCCCGAGTCCTTCCAGATCGAGCCCGGGGGCGCGACGGCCTACGTCAACGTGCCGGACTCCGGTCGCATCGAGGTCGTCGATCTCGAGAAGGGGTCGGTCACGACCTCGTGGAAGATCGAGGGAGCAGCGGCGAACTACCCGATGGCCCTGGACGCCGAAGGACACCGCCTCTTCGTCGCTTGCCGCAGGCCGGGGCGCCTTCTCGTGTTCGACACGCGGAGCGGCGAGCAGAGCGCGAGCGTCCCCTGTGTCGGTGATGCCGACGATCTCTTCCTCGATCCCATCACCGGTACGGTCCTCGTCGTCGGTGGGGAGGGGTTCGTGGACGTCTTCGCGGCGCGGGACTTGACTCGCCTCGCCCGCATGCCGACCGCGGCGGGGGCGCGCACGGGGCTCTTCGATCCCGTACAGAGGATGCTCTACGTCGCGGTGCCGGCGCGATCCGGCCACCCCGCCGAGATCCAGGTGTTCGAGTTCTCCGGCTGAGGTGCGGCCTCAGCCCGCGAACCGCTCCCACTCGCGGTTCTTGTCCTCGAGGTCACGTTCCAATTCCGCGAGCTCGTACTGTGCCTCGCGCGCAGCATCGGGGTCGCGATAGACCGCTTCGTCCGCGAGGCGTTCGAGCAGTGCGCCGCGCTTCTCTTCAAGCGCGATGATCTCCTCCTCGAGCTTGGCCACCTTGCGCGCGGCCCGCGCGGCGTCGCGGTCCTTGCCACGCCGCTTCCCCTTGCTGCCGGCTCCCCGGTCGGTCTTCCCGTTCGGCGTCGGAGATGCCTTGGCCTTGGGCGCGGTCGGCCTGGACGCCTTTTGGGCCTTCGAAGCCTTCGCCGCGCGCTCCTCCTCCTCGGCCAGGATCGCCGCGCGGTACTCACTGTAGTTTCCGCGGAAGGTCCTCACCTCGCCGGCCTTGACCTCGAGGATCGTGGTGGAGAGCGCGTCGAGGAAGGCGCGGTCGTGGCTCACGCAGACGAGCGCTCCGGGGAACTCGCTCAGCATCTCTTCCAGCGCGGTGCGCGCGGGGAGGTCGAGGTGGTTCGTGGGCTCGTCGAGGGCGAGCCAGGAGGGTTTCGAGAGCACGAGACGCGCGAGCGCAAGTCGCGCGCGCTCGCCCCCGGAGAGCCCGGAGACCGGTAGGTCGATGTCGGAGCCGCGGAAGAGGAAGCGCGCGAGGTGGTTTCGGATCTCGAGGTCCGTGAGCTGCGGCTGGTCGCGCCGGATCTCGGTGAACGGCGTCCCGTCCTCGCGCAGGTCCGCGATCTCCTGGTCGTAGTACCCGCACTGCGCGCGGTAGCCGGCGCGGAGCTCGCCGGCGAGGGGCGCGGCTCGACCGGCGAGGACCCGCAGGAGCGTCGTCTTGCCGGATCCGTTCGGGCCGACGATTCCGATGCGCTCGCCGCGTCCGATGCGCACCGTCGCATCCGAGATCAGGACCTTTTCTCCGTAGCCGACCGAGAGCCCGGTCGCCTCGAGCACCTGTTCCCCGCCGCGTTCCACTGCGCCCATCTTGATGATCGGACGGCGCACGTCGTTGTAGGGGCGTTCGAGCCGAACGATGTGGGAGAGCTTCTTGCGCCGGCCCTTGGCCTCTGCGGTGCGCTGGCTCCCCATGTGCTTCTTGATGAAGTTCTCCTCGCGCCGAATCTCCTGGGTCTGCTGTTCCCAGGCGCGGTACTCCTCGTGGTAGCGCTCCTCCTTACGCCGAACGTAGGCGCTGTATGCACCCGGATAGCGGTGGAGCATCCCGCGCTCGACCTCGACGATCGTGTCGACGACCCGGTCGAGGAGGCGCCGGTCGTGCGAGACGAGCAGCACGGCGCTCTTCATCTCGTTCAGGTAGCTCTCGAGCCACTCGATTCCGGCGAGGTCGAGGTGGTTCGTCGGTTCGTCGAGGAGCAGGAGGTCGGGCACGCTGACGAGCTCGCGCGCGAGGGCGGTGCGGCTCTTTTCCCCGCCCGACAGGGTGTTCGCTTCGCGGTCCCAGAGCGAAGTCGGGAGCCCGATCCCGGAGAGGACCGTCTCGACGCGCCGTTCCGCTTCCCATCCACCGATGTGCTCCATGCGCTCGGTCAACTGGCCGTGCAGGTGCATCAGGGCGTCCAGTTCCTCCCCGTCCGCCTCTCCCATGCGATTGCCGACGCGCTCCAGTTCGGCTTCGAGGCGATGCACCTCGTCGAGGCCCTTCTCGACCCACTGGCGCACCGTCATCCCGGCGGGGAAGTCCGGCCGCTGCACGACGTATCCGAGGCGTGTTCCCTTCGAGAGCGTGATCGTTCCCGCGTCGAGGTGTTCTTCCCCTTCGATCAGGCGCAGGAGCGTCGTCTTCCCCTCGCCGTTGCGGCCGACCAGGCCGACCTTCTCCTCGCGCTCCACGCGCAGATCGGCTCCCCGAAAGATCTCCTGGGAGCCCAGGATCTTCTTCAGGCCGGTGATGTTGAGGACGCTCATCGGAGGTTTCGCCGCCGCGGGCGAGCCGGGCATGATAGCGGCGGTGCGCGCCGACGGGGCCCCCCTGGCCGCGGAATCAGCCGCTCCGAAAGACCACTTCGAAGCGCTCGCAGACGATCTCGAGCTCGTCCGTCGGTTCGATGCCGAGGGGAGCGGGCGTTCGCGCGAAGGACTCCCGATGGACGCGCTGCCAGTGGGCGAGGCTCCCGTCCCCCTTCCCCTCGACCCGGGCGAGTCCCGCGCTCACGAGGCCGAATGGGACGATGTCGACCCGCGTGGTCCTCGAGATGCGGCGCGCTTGGCCCGCCCCGTCGGCGACGACGCTGAGCGCCCACGCCCGAGGTCGGCGTTCCGAAGCGATCGCACAGCGGTATCGTCGGGCCGGGCGGCCTTCATCGTTCCCCTATACCGAAGTGCTTCCACGCAAACTTGCGGACCCTCCAGAAGAGTTTGCGCGCCTTGATGTGCCAGCCGTACAGGCGGGCATCGAGCGGGGAGTAGGTCTTCAGGCTGATGTCGAACGTGACGACTCCGTTCTTCGAGCGCGTGGGGTGCATGACCTCGCGGTCCTCCGGGAGGCTCGGGTCGAGCGGAGGGACGAGCATGCGTCCTTCGTCTCCATCCAGCGGATACTCGTACAGCTCCGCGCGCCCTGTTCGCGTGCTGTGGAAGAGCAGGTTGCGGCCCGTGCCGTCGATGAACGGTCCCTGGGTCTTTCCACGGTCGTCCCAGGGGAGCGTGTGCGGCCTTCCGCCCGTGACCGGCAGGAAGAGGATGCGCTTGCGGTCCGCAATCCCCTTGCGTGACCCGAAGAAGTAGATCGTTTCGCCGTCCAGTGAGTACCAGGGTCGAAATGCGGTCCAGCGCTCATTCCCTTCGACCGGGATGGGCGTCGGCTCCGCCGAACCGTCCGCGGGCACGGTCCACAGCGGTGTTTCGTAGGAACGGTCCGAAAAGAAGACGATCGTCCTGCCGTCGGGGGAGAAGGAGCCGCGCAGGTCGCGGTGTTCGCCGGTGGTGATGCGCCGCACGTTCGAGCCGTCGGCGTCCATGATGTAGAGGCTGAAGTAGCGGTGTCGGTCACCTCCGCGCGTCCCCGGCCGGTAGAGCCTGGGATCGGGGATCTCCTCGACCCCGATCGAGCGTCCAGGGAAGTCCCGGTCCGAGGAGAACACGATTCGCGTCCCGTCCCAGGAATAGGTCGCGAGGAAGGCGGCGCTGTCGGCCGGCGTGAGAGGCTTCGGGACGAGCGAGGAGAAGTCCGTCCGGAAGATACGGGGTGGGCCGGTCTCGGCTCCGGCGAAGATCACGTCGGTTCCGTTCGGGTGGATGCACGACTGGTAATAGGTACCCGCCTCGGGCGAGACGTCTTCGACCCTTCCATCCGGAAACCAGGCGTAGACCTTCGACGTCCTTTGCAGTGAACGAGCACGCCAGATCGCCACCGAGAGCGCGGCTCCGGCGAAGACGATGAGGCCTACGAGGACTCGGATTCTTCTGGAACGAAGCACGGCTCTAGATCGATTCACTTCGCCCGGGTTAGGAGAACGCACACGGATTTCGGTCCCTGGGCACTACAGATACCCGAGTGCTTCCAGGGACTCGATCGTCTCCGAGTCGAGCTCGACTTGCTCGTTCCGAAAGCCTTTCTTCTCCTCTCGAATCGCCTCGACCTCTTCGCGGAACGTCGCAGCGACATCGGGGTGCGCGTCGATGCAGTTCATCTGCTCTTCCGGGTCGGATCGGAGAGCGTAGAGTCTCTCCCCCTTCCAGGGGTTCGAGATGAAGAGCCAGTCCTCCGTGCGGAGCCCGATCGTGCCCCGGTATTCGGAGATGAGCGTGCGCGGAGCCATCGTCGCGTCCGCCGATTCGAGCAACGGGAGGAAGCTGCGCCCGTCCCACTCTTTCGGGGCGGGAACACCGACGAAATCGAGCAGCGTCGGGGCGATGTCGATGTGGCTGACCATTTCCCCAACACGCCGGCCTGCGCCGGCGGAGCCCGGCATCTTGACGATCAATGGGACGCGGACGAGCTCACCGTACGGGGTTTTCGAGTGGGCGAGGAAGTCGTGCTCCCCGAATCCTTCGCCGTGGTCGGCGATCACGAGGATCAGCGTGTTGTCGTACGTCCCGCGGCGCTTCAGGCCGTCGATGATCCCGCCCACACAGTGGTCGACCCAAAGGAGCGATTCGTCGTAGCGTGCTTCGAGCCTCGCGTAGTCCTCCTCGCTCAGCGTGATCCTGTGCCCGTTCACCTGGTTCTTGAACTTGGTCCAGGTGAGGCCGCGCAGCTCTTCCTCCATCGGGCGGGGATCGCCGAAGCGGCCCAGGTAGGGGACGGGGGGGTCGTAGGGACCGTGGAGGTCGAGGATGTGCAAGTAGGTGAACGACCGCGTGAGGTCGGTCCATTGGTCCGCCCACGCTCCGTACTCATCGGCGATCGTCTTGGCGTCTCCGGGCTGGTCGGCGTAGAACGAAAAGCCCTGCGCATAGCCGAGGTAGTCGCGGACGTGTCCGTTCTCGACCCAGGCGGCCGTATTCATCTTGCCGGGGCCTTGGAGTGCCTCGGCGATCGTAATGAACCGACTCTGGAGCACATCGGACAGGACCTCTCCCGTTCCGCCGCCATCCGTGCCGGTGTAGACCCCGTGGTGCTGGGGGTTGAGGCCCGTGAAGATCGATGCGACGCTCGTTTTCGTGTACGAGCTGGAGGCGATGAGGGAGTCGAAGACGATCGAATCCTTCGCCAGCGCATCGATGTTCGGGCTGGTCGGTCGGTCATACCCATAGCACCCGAGGTGATCGGCGCGCAGTACATCGAGAAGGATGACGAGGATGTCGGGCTGCGTCGATCGCTCCCGGGCGTGGGCGATCTCGTGGGTTCCAACGAGTCCGGTTGCGAGGAGGATGAGAGCCAGTGCCGCGGCGGACGCTCCGAAACGCGTCTTGAAGTGGGGCTTGGGGAACCAAGCGGCCAGGGCGAAGAAGAGACCAGTTCCGACGACGAGCAGGAGTGCGTTCGCCGCGAGGCTGCTGGGCTCCCACTTCCCGGGGAGGAGCCGCGCGTTGATTCGAAGAGCGACCAGGGCGAAGGCGGGGCCGAAGGTCAGGAGGGTCGCCAGTCGGGAGGCGCCGTCCTCGCCGAGGCGTCCGTGGAGCCCGCGGAAGACCACGTGCCAGATCGTGGACAGGGCCAAGCCGAGGAAGAACCACAGCTCGACGCGGTCGATCACGATCGCCCAGAGGACGTCGTCGTTCGCGGTGAGGCCGGCGGTCTCGAGGATCCCGTCGAGGGTTCCGAGGCCCAATGCGAGGACGAGCGCGGAGAGCAGCAGGTTGCGGATCGTCGCGAGCATGCGGGAGCCTGGGATGGTGTTGAGCGGGGACTCCGTCGCGTGGGACGGAGGACGAGGGTGCGGGACGCGGCTTGGCAAGGCATCCGAAACCCCGACGGAAACAGCCTAGCATGGCTTGAAGAAGTGTGGGGGCCGGCGCGAATTGGCATGATGGGGGCACGCCAAATGAGAGCCATTCCCGTGATGTTTTCGCGTTTCGTAGGACCTCTCTTCTTGGTCCTCGTGTTTTTCGGCTGCCGGACGACGACTCCTGGATCCAGGGGATTGGGGGGTGGGATGGGGAGAGTGCAAGGAGCGCGCGGCGAGATAGCCGGTGTGCTCGACGACTGGCATGACGCGGCTTCCGCCGCGGATGGTGAGCGTTACTTCGGACACATGACCGAGGACGCGGTCTTCCTTGGGACCGATGCAGGAGAGCGTTGGGATCGCGACGCCTTCCGTGCGTTCGCGGATCCGTACTTCTCGAAGGGACGCGGATGGACGTACGTTCCGATCGAGCGTCACATCATGCTGGCCGCCGACGGCCGCACGGCTTGGTTCGACGAGCGGCTCGAGAACGAAAAGCTGGGCGAGTGCAGAGGAAGCGGTGTGCTGGTCCTCGGGGACGGCGTGTGGCGCATCTCCCACTATGTCCTCAGCATTCCGATTCCGAACGAGCTGGCCGACGAGGTGACGCAAAGGATCCGCGAGGCTCGATAGCGACCGCGGCGGGGTGTAGATTGCGCCCCACCATGCCCGCCCCTCCCTCTGACGCCCGTCTCCTGCACGCTCGTCTCGTGCACGTACGTCCCACCGGCGACGACGGAGTCGTGCTACGCGTGCGCCCCGAGCGGGAACTCCCACCGCTGCGCGCGAGCCGCTTCTTCATGTTGAAGCGCCTCGACGGCACCTCTCCGATGATTCCGAGGCCGTTCTCGATTTACCGGCAGGTGGACGGGTGCCTCGAGTTCCTGATCAAGGTCATGGGGCGCGGGACGCGAGCCCTTGCGGAGGCGCCCGAGGGGGCCGAACTCTCCGTCGTCGGCCCTCTCGGCAACGGTTGGCCGGACCTCGACGGGGAGAGTGCGAGCTGGGTCTTGCTCGGCGGCGGAGTCGGCGCGGCCCCGTTCCCGATGCTGATCGAGGCGAGTCTGGCGCGGGGCGTTGCGCCGGGACGGATTCACTACCTGCTCGGCGCTGCGACCAAGGGGCTGCTCTACGATCTCGATTGGCCGCGGGATCTCGCCGAGAGGGGCGTGCGCTTCCTGACCGCGACCGATGACGGATCCGAGGGGTTTCACGGGAACGTTCTCGGCCTGCTCGAACGCCTGTGGGACGAGGGCGAGCTGCCGCGTGAGGTGCGTCTCCTGGCCTGCGGTCCCGATCCGATGCTGCACGCGGTCGAGCGCCTCGCACGGGAGCGCGACCTCGAGGCCTGGCTCTCCCTCGAAACCCTGATGGGTTGCGGGGTCGGGATCTGCAACGGTTGCCCTGTCCCGACGCGTCCGGACGGCCCGCTCGGTGCGTGGGGCAACGCGAAGTGCTGCGTCGAAGGGCCGGTGTTCTCGACCCGCGAAGTCACGCTCGGCTAGCCCGGATTCTTCATGAGCCTGCACCCCAGACTTCGCCATCGACCGCCTTCGGCGGTCTCTCGTCCCCTGACGGCACTTTGCGATTCCTGCCGTCCTCGTCGACCCGTCAAGGGGGATCCCCTTTCAAGGGATCCACTGGATCCCTTGAATCCGCTTCGCGGACCGGGGCTTACCTTCCG
>DRLC01000002.1 GCA_011053145.1 Planctomycetota bacterium
CCCCCCGCCACCCCCCGAAGCCCGATCCAGCCCGCGCCGAGCCTGCGGGCCGAGCTGGAGCGCTTCGCCCGAGCGGCCGCCCGGGCCGCCGCTTCGATCCCCTTCGACGCGATCCACGCCCACGACTGGCCCACCGTCCCCGCCGCCCTCCGCATCGCCCGCGCGAGTGGCCGCCCGTTCCTTTTCCACGTTCATTCCACCGAGTTCGACCGCAACCCCTGCGCCCCGGACCCGGAGCTCGTGGAACTCGAAGCGCGGGCGCTGCGGAGCGCCGACCACGTCGTCACGGTCAGCCGCCGCAGCGCTGACGAGCTCCTCGCGCGCTACGACCTCGACCCCGCCAAGCTCACGGTCATCCACAACGGGGTCGAATCCCTGCGCGCGGCGTCGACCTCGGGTCCCCGGCCGCTTCGCGCGACCTCTCCGATCGTCCTCTTCCTCGCGCGCCTCACCGAACAGAAGGATCCGGCCACCTTCCTCGAGGCCGCCGCCCTCGTCCACGGCACCCGGCCGGACGTACGGTTCATCGTCGCCGGAGACGGCCCCCTGCGCGAAGAGATGGAACACCTCTCCGAAGAGCTCGGTCTCCAACGCACGGTCCACTTCACCGGGCACCTCTGCGCTGCTGACGCGGACCGAGCCTTCGCGGTCGCCGATCTCTACGTCCTGCCCTCTGCCGCTGAGCCCTTCGGCATCTCCGCCCTCGAAGCGATGTGCCAAGACACCCCGGCCCTCGTGTCACGGGGAAGTGGCGTCACCGAGGTCCTGCCGGAGGCCCTGACCTTCGACCCGGGCTCCTCCGAGGACCTCGCGAACCGCATCCTCTCGATCCTGAGCCGCCCCGAACTCCACCGCGACCTCAGCGAGCGCGGTGGCCGGCGAGCCCGTACCCTACGCTGGCACGTGCGGGCCCAATCGCTGCTCGCCCTCCTCGAGGACCTCGTCCCTTGACCTCGATCACCTTCTACTTCCAGGTCCACCAGCCCTATCGCCTGCGGAACTTCCGGTTCTTCGAGCACGGCGAGACCGAGGGCTACTTCGACGACTCCCTGAACCGCTTCGTGCTCGAGCGGGTCGCCGAGCGCTGCTACCTCCCGATGAACCGCCTACTCCTCGACACGATCGAGGAGACCGACGGCGCCTTTCGCTGCGCGTTCGCATTGACCGGAACGGTTCTCGAGCAGCTCGAGGATTGGGCGCCCGAAGCCCTCGAGAGTTTCCAGGCACTCGCGGCGACCGGCGCTGTCGAGATCATCGCCGAGACCTCACACCACTCCCTCGCCTCCCTCGGCGACGCGGAGGAGTTCGGATCCCAGGTTCATGCACATCACAGGCGCCTCGAGGCGCTCTTCGGACAGTCCCCCACGACCTTCCGCAACACCGAACTCATCCTCGACGAGGGGATCGCCGCGGCGGTCGAGCGTATGGGCTACAGGACGCTGCTCGGGGAGGGCGCCGACCAACTCCTCCTCGGCCGCGGGCCGCGCCGCGCCTTCCGCCCCCGGGGCACGAAGGACCTCACCCTGCTCCTGCGCGACTATCCCTTCAGCGACGACATCGCCTTCCGCTTCAGCAACCCCGAGTGGGAGGGCTACCCCCTGATGGCGGACACCTTTGCGCGTCGCATCCGCGAGGAGTCCGACCAAGACGACTTCCTCGGGTTCTACATGGACTTCGAGACCTTCGGCGAACACCAGGGAGCGCAGACGGGAATCCTCGACTTCATGCGCTGGTTGCCGCGTTACCTGCTCGAAGAGCCCGGGATCGACTTCAAGACGCCGGCCGAGGTCCGCGAGGCGATGCCGGAGAGGACCGAACTTCCGATCCCGCGTCCCTTCTCCTGGGCCGACGAGAACCGTGACCTCTCCGCATGGCTCGCAAACCCGATGCAGCACTCGGCCCACGAAGCGCTCTACACCCTGCTCCCAAGAGTGCGCGAAGCGGCCGAGCTCGGTCGTCCCGAACTCCTCACGATCTGGCGTAGGCTTTCCACATCGGACCACGTCTACTACATGTCGACCGCACATCAGTCCGATGGGGACGTGCACGAGTACTTCAGCCCCTACGATTCCCCGCACGACTCGTTCATCGTCTTCATGAACGTCCTCGACGACCTCACCCGTCGGGTCGATGAAGCGATCGGCGCCTCCCCCACCCAACGACACGAGACCGACGCAAGGTCGGACCAAGAGACCCACCCGTGACGAGCCCCTTCACCCTCTTCGAGATCTCCTTCGAGGTTTGCAACAAGGTCGGCGGCATCCACACCGTCCTCACGAGCAAGGCCCGGACGCTGGTCAGCCGCATGGGCGACGACTACATCGCCATCGGGCCATGGCTGCTCTCGAACACCGACCGCGAGGTCCCCTTCGATCCCGATCCCGCGTTCGCCCCGTTCGAGGAATCCTGCCGCCGCATGGGCATCCCCGTGCGGGTCGGGCGCTGGCGTATCCCCAGCTCGCCCCGCACGATCCTGGTCGAATTCTCGGGACTCTACGACCAGAAGGACGACATCCTCGCCGAGCTGTGGGAGGACTTCGAGGTGGACTCGATCAGCGGAGACTGGGACTACGTCGAGCCGGTCCTGTTCGGCCACGCCGCCGGCCGCGTGATCGAGCGCTGGTGGGAGGAACACCTCGCCCCCTTTGGCAAGAGCGTCGTGGTCCAGTCCCACGAATGGATGACGGGTGCCTCGCTCCTGTACCTCGAGAATCATGTTCCCGCGGTCGCCCGCGTGTTCACCACGCACGCCACGATGCTCGGGCGTGCTCTGGCCTCGATCGGTATCTCCTCGGGCGAGCAACTCGCCGAGGAGCTCGCCCACGAATCGTCCGATTCCCTGGCCGAAACCCATGGCGTGAAGGCGAAGCACTCGCTCGAGGGGATCGTGGCCCGGCGTGCCGACGTCTTCACGACCGTCAGCGAGATCACCGCCGTGGAGGCCGAACTCCTGCACGGACGCGCACCCGATCCGGTCACTCCCAACGGAATCGACATCGAGGTCATCGACGAACTCGCCGGGAGCGCGCCACGCGACGAGGTACGAGCGGAGCTGCAACGCCTCGCAGCCCGGATGCTCGGCGAGGACGTGGGCGATGCGCTCTTCGTCGCGACGAGCGGCCGCTATGAGTTCCACAACAAGGGCTTCGACGTGCTGCTCGAAGCCCTTGCGGAGGTGAACGAGCACGACGGACGCCGCGTCGTCTGCTTCTTCCTCGCTCCCGCGGGGAACACCGGCGTCCGCAGCGAGTACCTCGAACGCCTCCGACAGGAAGACACGAACTTCGACGGCCCCCTCGGCATCTCGACCCACAACCTGTTCGATCCTGAAAGCGACCCGATCCAGCGCGCCTGCGCGGATCTGGGGCTCCAGAACGCCCCGGGCAGTCGCGTCAAGGTCATCCAGATCCCGATCTACCTCTCCCCCGAGGATGACCTCCTGCATCGGCCCTACGAGGCGGTGCTCCGGGCGATGGACGCGACCCTGTTCCCGTCGTACTACGAACCCTGGGGGTACACGCCCCAGGAGAGCCTGGCCCTCGGCGTGCCGACGGTCACGACCGACTACGCCGGCTTCGGGCGCTGGGCCCTCGCCGAAGGGCTCGGTACCGCC
>DRLC01000003.1 GCA_011053145.1 Planctomycetota bacterium
CCATTCGCAAGTGTCCTGGCGGGTTTCACGAACACGGCTTCTGGAACCCACGCGATCGTCTGCGGGGGGGATTTCAACTCGGCCTCGGGTGCGGGGAGCGTGGTCCTCGGCGGACTCGTGAACACAGCGGCAGGGGAGGACTCGACCGTGTCCGGCGGCTCCTTCAACCAAGCGACATCGGCCACGTCCTCCGTGACAGGGGGTCTCAGCAATGTGGCCGCGGCGGACAATTCATCGGTCTTGGGCGGGAGAAACAACACCGCGAGCGGACGGAACGCTGCCGTGCTGGGCGGTGAATCCAACGAAGCGGGGGGAGATGGCTCCTCAATCAGCGGAGGAAAGAGCGGCTACGCCTCCGGTCGCTACACCAGCATCAGCGGAGGATCCCTCAACCAGGCCACTGCATCCTACGCGAGCATCAGCGGCGGATCCCTCAACCAGGCTACTGCACCCTACGCGAGCATCAGCGGCGGCACGCGGGGGCTCGCGAGTGGAATGCACGCTTCGATCAGCGGTGGTTACGGGAACACGGCTTCCGCCAGTTCCTCCTCGGTTAGCGGAGGGACGATCAACACCGCTTCGGGGTCCTACTCCTCCGTCAGCGGCGGGTTCGTGCGATCCGCTCCTGTTTCGGGGAACTGGGCCGCCGGCTCGCTCCTCGAAAACTACTGAGACCCTCGACCTCCATTGGATCGTAGCGAATGGTCGCGAACTGCTAGAGTACGGCCAGCGGAGCGCCCCGGGAGGGGTGCCTGAATCGAAAGCTACGAACGACGAGGGAGCACGCGATGGGAGTGATGGATTGGTTCAAGCGCGGCGTCGGCGAGATGATGGTCGCACGCCCCGACGGGGCGAAGTCGCAGGTCGTCTGGAAGCACCCGGATCGCACGATCCCGATGAAGTCGCAGCTCACCGTCGACTCCGACGAGAAGGCGGTCTTCTTCCGTGACGGGAAGGTCGTCGCGACACTCGGGGCGGGGCGCCACACGCTCGACTCCTCCAACCTGCCGTTCCTCTCGAACCTCGTCGACAGCTTCACCGGCGGAAACGTCTTCCTGGCGGAGGTCTACTTCGTCAACGTACGGGAGCACACGGGGATCAAGTTCGGCGGGCGCATCGGGCACGTCGAGGATCCCAAGAGCGGCGTGCCGGTCGAGACGATGGTCCACGGCGAATTCTCCTTCCGGGTCACGGATCCCGAAGACCTCATCTTGGGACTCGTCGGCATGGGTCGCGCGGAGAGTCACGCGGTCCGCTCGTGGATGAAGGAGCAGGTCCTCAAGGTCATCCGCGACCGCATCGGCGAGCTGCTCGTCAAGAACCGCTGGCCGCTGCTCGACGTGACCTCCGGGGCCTACACCGAGGAGGTCGAGCGCGACGTCCTCGATGGACTCGGTACCCATGTGAAGCCCTACGGGCTCGAGATCGTGCGCCTCGGTAACTTCGTGATCGACATCGACGAGAGCGATGCGGACAACCTCAAGAAGCTCTACACCGATGCGGCCTACCTGAAGACCGTCGGGGGCGTCGCGGGCTACCAAGCCTTCGCCGCGGGCAAGGCGATGATGGGTGCCGGCGAGGGCATGGCGAAGGGCGGAAGCGAAGGCGGCGGAGGAGGTGGCCTGATGGGCGGCGCCGGTCTCGGCGTCGGGTTCGGGCTCGCCCAGATGCTCGTGCGCGACCCGAAGGGCGGCGAAGCCCTCGCCCCGGCGGCTGCCGGCATCGTCTGTGCCTCGTGCGGCGCGAACACCGCGCCCGGCAAGTTCTGCGGCCAGTGCGGCAAGGAGCTCGCCCGGAAGACTCCCGAGGCCGCCGGTGTGTTCTGCACGGACTGCGGAGCGCCCATGGCGGTCGATGCCCGCTTCTGCGGACAATGCGGAGCGAAGCGCGAGGACTGAGCAGCGAGGAGGACCCGCTCCACGGGGAGCTCGCCGCGCGCTTTCGCGCCCTGCGCGAGCACCCGGAGGCACAGCGCCTCCTCCGCGCGGAAGGGCAGGAGGATTCCGACGACCCATCCCCCTCGCCTCCGATCCACCCCCTCGTGGGTTTCCTCGCCCTCACGGTCGCGATCGGGGCTCTCCTCGCCGCGACCGGCGCGATGAGCCTCATCTGCCCCCCCTTAATGGCGATCCCGATCGCCGGCCTCGTCGTGCTCGCCATCACCGTGTCCGGCCATCTCTTGCGCGCGCGACGCAGGCCGGACCCGGTCCAGCGCTTCGGAGCCCTCGTCCTCTCGAAACGCACCCTGCTCCACGCCGGCACGGGTGATGTGGCACGCACCGACTCCCGCGTGACACTCCTCTTCCCGGACGGGGTAAAGCGTGAGTTCGGACTCTCCGAGGATGCCGAAGAGTCGATCCACGAGGGTGCGATGGGCGTCGCCTCCCTGCGCGGAGAGCGTCTGGTACGCTTCGACATCGTCTCCGTCTGAAACCACCGGAGGAACGCGGCAGGTCCCCCGTTCCGGGAGCGAAGCCGTTTGGGTCCCCGTGCGCTTATCTCGGGTCGAAGCCTCTGGTCTAATGGGCCGCCCATGCGCCCTTTGCCCCTTCTCGCGATCGCCGCTGTCTTCCTCCCGGCCTGTGGAGGTGACTCTTCCACCGCCCCTCCGGCGTGGAAGGTCAAGCTCGCCGACCACGCGCAGGCGGTCCTCGTCGACACCACGAACGCTCCCGTTCCGACGCGAGTCCTCGCCTGTGACGAGGGCGGCCCTGCCGAGGCATGGGAGGTGTGGCGCAGCGCAACCGATCCCGGCAATGCGTTCCACGACGAGCCCGGTGTGCTCGAGCGTTCCGTCGACGAAGGCGTCCTGACCCTCAGCGGCAAGCGAGGCTTCGTCTACACGATCGCGTCGGTCGAACCCTCCACCTGCTACCGCTTCCGCGTCCGCGCCCGGGCACGCGATCTCGAGTTCGCTCCGCTCCCGCCGGGCACGGACGACTTTCCGTTCTACGGCACGACCCCCTGGCTCGCCGAACTGTCCCGTGACGGCACGCCCGAAGAGGTGCTCGCCAACGGCCCGGACGAGTTCCTCGTCGACCGCCATATCTTCCTCTCGGGCGGGAGCGGCGAGGGCTGGCGCGAGCTCGAACTCACCTTCGTCACGGGCCCGGACACCCGCGCGCTGCTCGCGGCTCTCGTCCTCTCGTTCGACCGCGAGCTGAGCGCGGGCGCGGTGGACTTCACCGACGTATCCCTCGAGAAGCTCCCCCTCTCCGCGCAATGGAGTCTCGACCGCGCCGAGGCGGCCGCCGACTTCGCACGCGGCGAACTCCCCCTCGCTGGATGGCGCGCAAAGAACCTCGTCCGGGGGCTCCTGGGCGCCGAGGTTCGACCGTCGGTACTGCTCTTCCCCGGCGAGCGCCTCTCCTACTCGGTCACGATCCCCGCCGGCCGCCCCGTCCTCGAGACGGGGCTCGGTGTGTGGGCCCCGGCCCTGCTCCCCGGAACGCCGCGCGGCCAGGTGTTCCACGTGCGTGTCGATGGGGAACCTGTCCTCGAGTTCTCGCATCCCGCACCGGACGATCCAGCCGACGCGCGCTGGCGTGACGAGACCATCGACCTTTCGGACTGGGCCGGAGAAGAGGTCACCCTGGAACTCTCCGTCGACGGGTCGATCCCCGGCCTCTTCGGTGCGCCGGTCCTTCGCGACGCGAGCCGCAGCCCTGCGCGCCAAAACCTCCTCCTGATCTCGATCGACACCCTGCGCGCCGATTTCGTCGGCTCCTACGGGGCCTCCCAGAACCCCTTCCCCGACAACCTCACGCCCAACCTCGATCGCCTGGCTTCCCAGGGGATCCGCTGCGCGCACGTCGAAGGCCAGGCCCCATACACGCTGCCCGGCCATGCGACGCTGCTCTCCGGCCAGTTTCCCTCGGTCCACGGCGTCCAACGCACGACCCAGGCCATCTCACGGCGCCGCTCGCCTCTCCTCGCCGAGACCCTCTCGGCCGCGGGCTACCGCACGCAGGCGTTCACCGGCGGCGGCTTCGTCAACGCCGACTTCGGCTTCGACCGCGGCTTCGACGGTTTCGCGAACATCGACCCCCTGCGCCAACGCGACGCGCAGTTCTTCCAAGCGGTCATCGCGCAGCACGACAACGCCCTGCGCCGGCTCCGCCGAAACGGACGGCGTCCACAGCGCATCACCCAAGAACTCGTCGATGAGTACGGTCCCGACCGCATCGCGAGCTGGCTCGCCGACCACAAGGGCGAGCCCTTCTTCCTCTTCGTGCACACCTACACCGTGCACGACTACGACCCGCCCGAGGCGTACCGCACGTGCCATGAGGAGCTCGGCTGCACCTCGTACCGGACCGACTACGACGACTACCGACTCACGCGCGCGAACGGCTGGACCAGGAAGCCGATCTCGGACGCGGACCGCGATCACGCCAAGCACCTCTACGCGGAATCACTCCGGTTCGTGGATGACGAGATCGGCGACTTGATGGCGACCCTGGATCGACTCGGGCTCGCCGACACGACCGTCGTCGCCGTCGTGACCGACCATGGAGAAGAGCTCTTCGAGCGCGGTTTCCGCCAGCACGGCAAGACGCTCTATGAAGAGCTCACGCGTCTCCCGATGATGTTCCGCCTACCCGGTCGCGAACCAGGAGTGATCGAGGAGCCCGTGATGCAGGTGGACCTCAGCCCCACGCTTCTCGGTGCGCTCGGGTTCGACGCGGACCCGCGCATGCAGGGCATCGACCTCCTCGCCGGCAGCCTTTCCGTCCGGCCGACCTGGAGCGAGATCCATGACGACTTCGTCCACAAGTACGCGCTTCGCAGCGAGGACGGCTGGAAGATTCTCTTTGCCCCCGAGGACGAAACGGTCTCGTTTCCGGCGCCCTATCGTTGGAAGCTATTCGATCTCGACGCGGACCCCGCGGAGAGCCGCGACCTCTCCGCGGAGAATCCCGAGCGCTTGGCCGAAATGCGGGAGGAACTTCGCGGTCACCGTGAAGCGCTCGAGGCCTACGGACAGACGCTCGAGGCCGTGGACGGAAGTGAGGTCAGCGAAGACACGCTGCGCCAGCTCGCGGAACTCGGCTACGGTGGCGGCGGAAAAGACTGAGGGCGATCACTCCCCGCGCGCGGGCTTCTCGGAGAGTCGCAGGATCGAGCGCGTCAGCTTTGGATGCGCGTCGAAGAGGCGCAGATAGTCCGACTCACGTCGGCCGCCCTTGGCGCGGATCACGCGAACCAGCGCGCGGCGCTCGGCGGCACTCCAGCGGTCGAGCCCTGGAAGGATCGCGACGAGGGGTGCCCAGTGCATCCAGGCCTTGCGCTCCGCGGCCGGGAACGAACGCCACGCCCGCACACCGAGCTCGCTCGCCACTTCATCCGCGAGGACTCGCTCCGCGTGCACGCGCCGGTGCCCGAATCGTTCAGCGATCGAGTCGGTGACCGCGAGTCCGACCCGGTCGAAGCGAAAGGTTCCGATGACCGACTTGCGATGACGGCCGAGCTCTAGATAGACGTTGTGTCGAGCGAGCTTCTCCAGGGTCTCGGGACTCGAGCGGTAGCCGACTCGCTCGCGGATGCGCCCGAGTTCACGCTCCATGAGCGCGAGCACCTTCG
The DNA here is from genome assembly GCA_011053145.1 of Planctomycetota bacterium. Classification (GTDB taxonomy): domain Bacteria; phylum Planctomycetota; class UBA1135; order UBA1135; genus DRLC01. Next base: position 5,584 of record DRLC01000003.1, read on the forward strand.
GATCACGCGCGCGGAACCCGAGCTTCTGGTAGAACCACCACGACCCGGACTCGAGCCCCTCGGGATTGCCGTAGCCGAGCTGGTAGGGATAGATCGTGAAGGTTTCGGTCCCGAACACCGCGCGCGTCGTGGCCAAGACCCGCCCGTAGATGTGCGCCGCGTCGCCCCCGCGCCAGGTGTCGAACACATTGAACGCAATCTCCGAAGACCGCAGGAAGGCGCTCGAGAGCACGTACCCGATCGGCACGCGATTCTGGAACATCATCCAGCCGTAAACGCACTCCAGCATCATGCGCCATTCCGGCTTCGAGCCGATCAGCGCAAACTCGAGCCCCCCTCCGCAGTCCACGATGCGCACGTCGTCCGGGTCTCCGCCCGCGAATGCATCGAGATCCCGCGCGCGTGTCATCATCGCGCCGCGCGCGAGATCGACGATCTCCTGACCCGTCCTGCGATCGACGGAACGGATCGATCGCGGGGGGCGGCGGGCCTCGGCGCGGATGTCCGGCCTCGGCTTGCGCCACGGCTCGGTCTGGAACGCGACCCGGCCGCCCGACAAACGCGCGCTCGTGCGGGACGGGGTCTCGGGCCCGGTTCGAAACACGAGCGGGAGCTCCAGCTCGTCATAGAGCACGTCCCGGACGGTGGCATCCCAGCGCTGGGCTCCGATGCAGCGGATGAGGAACTCCGCGTCGGTCTCCTGCGGCCCCTTGAAACGATCGATCCACCCGCGCGCCGTGAGCTTTCTGTGGTCGAGCCCCGGAGTCTCCGCGTCGAGTCCGAGGAGGTAGAGTCGCTCCGCGAGCAGCTCCTTCTTCTCGAACGCCTCCCAGTCGATCGAGAGGTTCTGTCCCCAGCCTTCCGCCAACCAGCGTGCCATCGCGGCGAAGAAGGTGAAACGCACGTCCGTCCCCGCGATACCGCTCCCTTCGAGCTCCGAGCGGTGCTTGCGCAGGTCGGAACGCTCGTGAAAGGACGCGAGCATCTCCTCCGCCGTCGAGAGCACGTCTCCGTCGTCGGGGAGAGCACGCAGGAAGCACAGGATGTCATGCAGGCGCAGGACGTCGCCCGCCTTTGCAAGCCGACAACGCTTCAGCCCCTGTAGGAGTTCGACCTTGCGCGCTCCCTCTCCCTCTCCCTCGCCGAAACGCCGCGCAACGGCGTCGAGCTCGCGCAGAAGAGTCTCAGCCCGCGAGGCCATCGGAGCCTCCTCAGGAAATCGTGATCGAGGCGAGCAAGCGCTCGAAGTCCGCCTTCGCGGCTTCGACACTCTCGGCAGGGCCGGTCAGCTTGAAGAAGTACGGCCCTCCGTCGCATTCGACCACGGTGCCGAGCAGGCGCCAGTTCGTATGGGTCTCTCCGCCCATACCTCCGTAGTTCCCGGTTACGTCGAGGTGGTGGAGCCGGATGGCCCCGCGCTCCTCATCCGTTCGCTTTGCCACGGCCTTGCTGTCACCTCCGTCCGGTTGAGTAACCTGGCCAACCCAGCGATCCATGTTCGCCTCGACTCCCCCTCCTCCGCCGACGCCGAAGAAGAAGATCACGAGCGAGGTGCCGTCTCCTCCCGGAATCCTGAACTGGGCGGCCCGCATGGAGTTCGCGGGCGTCTCCGCGACCCATCCTTCCGGAAGCTCGAAGTGCATCGGACCGACGGTCACGGTTCCATCGGCGGCCGCAGCCTGGGTCGCCGCGGCGGGCGCGGATCCTTCCGGCTCGAGGATCTCCGGAGCATCTCCCGAGCAGGAAAGGACGAGGCCCGAAGCGAGGACGGTGGCGAGGGCGCCGAGCCATCCCGCTCGGCTCTTTCGGAGTGTGTTCTTCATGGGGAGAGGCTCTGGTCCGTGGGGCTCATGTTGGTGGGACCGCTCGCGCCTCCCCATCGGAGGCCGCGGCAGTTCGCCTACCTCACATAGTGCGCCAGTCGGCGCACCCGATCGGCGGGCGCCGGCAGGGTGTACTCCACCTGGCCCAGCTTTCGCAAGCCGCCCTTGAGCGCGGGGGGCACTTCCGTCCCCTGGCTGACCCAGGTCACGAGTCGCCCCCCCTTCGCCAGCACGGGCTTCGCAAGCCGGCCCATCTCCGACGGAGCCCCCACCGCCCGTGTCGTGACGAGATCGAACTTCCCGCGGTAGCCCCTGCCAGGCGCCTCCGCGGCGTCCATCTGGACCGTGTCGA
>DRLC01000004.1 GCA_011053145.1 Planctomycetota bacterium
ATGGATGCCGACGACCCGCCCGCGTCCGGCGATGCGCTCGATCTCCGCGACGTACTGGCCCGGGTTGAGTTCCGCGACGACCACCCGCTCGACCCCGTCAAGGGCCCGTTCGATCGCGCGTTCGGGGACCGGCCACAGGCTCTGGATCGTAAGGGATGAGACGCGCCGGCCCGCGGCGCGCATGTTGCGCACGGCGGCGCGCATCGCGCCGGCGGTGACCCCGTAGCTGACGAGCAGCTCGGTCGCCCCGTCTTCGAGGTCCGATACCGTGAGCTCGATCTCGTCGGTGTGTTCCTCGATCTTCGCGACGAGGTGTCGGTTGAGCTTCCCGACCGTGACCGGGTCCTTCGTGATGAACGCGCCTTCGTCGTGCGTGGACCCCGTGAATCGCAAGACGACCTCTTCCCCGTAGTGGGCCATCGGAGGTACGTCGCCGGCGGGCTCGAACGTGTAGGGTCGGAAGTCTTCGCTCGCCGCGGCGACGGCCCGCGGACGAACCGGAGGAGCTTCGTAGTCCGCGATCTCCACGGTTGCGGCGGTCGCGACCAACTCCTTGTCGGTCAACAGGAAGACCGGACACCGAAAGCGCTCGGCGAGGTCGAAGGCGCGCCGGGTCAGACTGTAGCACTCCGTGAGCGACGAAGGAGCGAGGGCGATGATCGGGTATCCGCCTCCGGTTCCCCAACGCACGAAGTTCACGTCGCCCTGGCCGACCGTCGTCGCAGCCCCGGTCGCCGGTCCGAGTCGCTGTACATCGACGATCACGAGCGGCACCTCGCCCATGATCGCGACCCCGATGTTCTCGCTGTAGAGGCTGATGCCCGGCCCGCTCGTCGCGGTCATCGCTCTGCGACCGGACTGCACCGCGCCGATGCACATGCCGATGGATGCGATCTCGTCCTCTGCTTCGATCGAGATCCCGCCGACCTTCGGCATCTCGCGCATCATGGACATGAGGATCGGGGATGCGGGCGTGATCGGGTAGCCCGCGAAGAAATCACACCCCGCGTCCAGCGCTCCCCGCGCCAGCGCCGTCGCTCCGTCGATGAACTCTCGCATCCGAGCAGAATAGACCCGATGAGGGGTTCCGGCGACCCGGCGCGGCCCGCATTCAAGCGGCTTTTTCCGCGGGTACCCTGACGCCGGCGTGAGAGCTACTTCGACCGGAGGCTCGCGGCTTCGGCGCTCCTTCCGACGGACTCCAGCAGGGAAATCCAGCGCTCCTTCGCGGCGGCGGGCCCGGCCCCGAACGCGAAGGCGCGCTCGTAGCTGGCGATCGCATCCTCCGGGCGACCGAGCTGCTCGTAGCAGAGCGCCATGTCGAGGTAGGGAGCGACCCACTCTCCCTCGCGGAGCTCGATTGCGCGCCGATTGGCATCGATCGCCGCATGGAAGCGTCCGGCCTGCATCAGGCACTGCGCGAGGAGGTGCTGCGCCGTGTGGTTGCTCGGATCTCCCTCCATGACTTCTCGCAGCGTGCGGATCGCTTCGTTGACCTGGCCGCGGCGGACGAACGACTGTGCCTTCAGGAAGCCGGCGAGGGACGCAGCGCGCGTGTGCGGACTCGCGCGATCGCTCGAATCGAGGGGATCGGGAAGTCGGAAGAACTCGGTCCCGGCTCCGGCGTAACCGAGCTTCTCGATCTGCGCCTGGAGGGAACGATCCTCTCCGCCGAGTCCCGGCTGTTCCAGTCGGCTTCGTCGCGAGAGTTCCGCGATCGCGCCTTCCTGATCGCGCGTCTCGACCTCGTCGATCACGTTCGTCTCTTCGCCGCGATCGGCAGGGAAATAGAACTCCTGGGTCGAGGCGTGGACGTACTTTCCGCGCGAATCGACCCATCCGCAGAGCGGGCTCCAGCCGAACGAGATGTAGCCGAAGTAGGTTTCGAAGTAGACGCCGCGGTCCTCGGGCACTCGCCTCCGGAAGAGATCCACTCCATCGTGAGTCTCCGGCACCCCTAGGTTGAGGGCGGTCGAGATCGTCGGATAGAGGTCCACCAGGCTGACGCGATCGGCGAAGCGCGCACCGGCGCTCCATCCGTCGGGGTACCGCAGGATCAGTGGGACCCGCAGGGTCGAGTCGAACCCGAAGCAGCCGTGGGTGTTCTCGCCGTGCCGTCCCCGGCCTTCGCCGTGGTCGGCGGTCACGACCACGAGCGTCTCGTCGAGAAGCCCGTCTTCTTCCATGTGCGCGAGGACTCGCCCGAATTCCCGGTCGATCCAGCCGACCTCGCCCAGGTAGGGGTCTCCACCCGCCGCGCCCAGGAACTCCTCCGGGCACTTGTGGGGGCCGTGCGCGTCGAAGTAGTGGATCCAGAGGAAGAACGGCAGGGACGGGTCGCGCTCCTCGAACCAGTCGAGGACCCGGTCGGTCACGGTCACGCAGGAGCGGGAAACAGCGGCTTCGGGATCCGCGGTGGCCCCGCCCTCGGGCTGGTCGTAGGTCTGGAAACCCTGCGAGAGCCCGAACTCATCCTCGAGCACCACCGCGGCGATGAAGGCGGCGGTCTCGATACCCCGCGCCCGAGCCCGCTCCGCCAGCGTGATCGCCGACTCCGGCAGGACCATCGAACCGTTCATTCGGACCGAATGGCGAAGCGGATAGAGGCCCGTCATCATCGAGGAGTGCGACGGGGCCGTGATCGGGACCGGAGTGCGGGCGTTGCTGTAGAGGACCCCCTCTTCCGCGAGTCGGTCGAAGTGCGGCGTCAGCCCGTCCGGGGCGCCGTAGCACGAGAGGGTGCTCGGGTTGGTCGTATCGAGGGTGACGAGCAGGACCGAGCGCACCGGGCCCTCGTTCGCGCCGCACGCCGCGAGGAGTGGGGCGAGGAGCAGGATGCGGAAAGGGTGGTGACGGGGAGTGCGGGGCTCGTTCTCCATCCGGGGAGCCTACCAAGCCGGCTCCCGGGTCCGGCGTCAGGGCCGCCGGAACGCGACCTTGCCGCCTTTCATCACGAACCCGACGCGCTCGGTGGCTGTGATGTCCTCGAGGGGGTTTCCTTCGACGGCGACGAGATCGGCCCTCGAGCCAGGGCGCAGGTTGCCGAGGTCGGGCCTTCCGAGGAGGTCCGCGGCGTTGACGGTCGCGGTTCGGATCGCGTCGAGGGGCGACATTCCCCGAGCGACCAGAGCGGCGAACTCCTTGGCGTTGATGCCGTGGGGGATCACAGCGGCGTCGGTTCCGAAGGCGATCGGGACCCCCATGCGCACCGCGGTTTCGACCCCCCGAACCGCGAGCGGGAGCACCTCGCGCGCCTTGTTCGCGATGTGCTCGGGCAGGATCGAGAGGTCGAGGAGGTCGACGAGTCCCGTCGTGGGGACGAGGTAGGTCCCGCGGGCGATCATCTCCCGGGCGACCTCCTCGTCGAGGAGCGATCCGTGCTCGATCGAGGCGACGCCACCTCGCACCGCAGCGAGGATTCCCGCCTTCCCGTGGGCGTGGGCGCAGACCTTGATGCCGTGGCGTCCCGCCTCTTCCACGACAGCCGCGATCTCCTCGTCGGACATCTGCTGGGCGCCGACGCTGTCCTCGAACGAGAGCACGCCCGCGGTCGCGACGATCTTGATGACCTTCGCGCCGTGCTTGATCTGGTAGCGAGTGGCGCGGATGCACTGGTCCACGCCGTCCGCGATCCCGTGCTCGGGGTCGAGTTCGAGGATCCCCGGCGCAAAGCCCGTCACGTCGGCGTGTCCCCCGGTGATGCCGATCGCGTGCCCGGCGGGGATGATCCGCGGGCCGATGACCGTGCCCGCTTCGATCGCGCGAGCCAGGGCGACATCGGCGAATCCACTCGACCCGACGTTGCGCACCGTCGTGAAGCCCGCCTCCAGCGTCCGGCGTGCGTGGGCCGTCCCTCGAATCGCCGCGTCGACCGCCGTTTCGCGCACCTCGCGGATGAAGGACTGCGCGTCGATCTCATATCCGAGGTGGACGTGGCAGTCGATCCAGCCGGGCATCAGTGTCCTGTCGCCGAGTTCGATGCGATCGGCATCCTCGGGAAGATCGAGGTTCCTCCCGACGGCGACGATCGAGTCGCCTTCGATGAGGACGGTGGCGTCGGTGATCAGCTCACCGGACTCGGGATCGAGGACTCGCGCCGCGTGGAGGGCGATGCGGGGCGGCGGGGCATCCTTCTCCTGGAAGCGGGCCGTGGCGGGCAGGAACGTGGTGAGGAGCAGGAAACCGATCAGGTGACGCATGGAGGTCGGGGTTGGGGACTCGCGGGCCTCGGAGCATCGGGGCGGGCGAGGTCCGCCGTCAAGCCGGATCCGCCACCGAATTCCCGGCCGCGGCAATGCACCTCTCGCGTCCCGCCTTCCTGGTCCCGTCGGTGGGCTTCTGGCGTATATTGTTCAGGGAGAGAGACTCCGGTGGGCGGGTGTTCCAAGAGCGCCGTTCTCCGGATCCCGTTGGACGCGGTCGACCCTGGATTCGAGACCGGCCGTGCTTGGGAGGAGACTCTCTCCAGGTGAGAGACCCCCGATGCACGCGATTGACTGCTCCTGAGAACAACCCGAACCGTGAGAGGGTTCGTGATGTCCTCCGCAGAGCCCTCGACTTGAGCCCCGAGGAAAGGCGCGCGTTCGTGGAGAAGAACCTGCCGGCGGGGGAGAGCCTGCGGGATGCGCTCGCGCTGCTCGACGAAGCGGACGAACTCGACGGCTTCCTCGAATCCCCGGTCCTTCCCGCGGAAGAGTCCTTCGAGCCCGCGCTTCCCGAGAGTATCGGTCCGTACCGCGTGAAGCGCATCCTGGGGTGGGGGTCGATGGGGGTCGTGTATCTCGCCGAGCAGAAGTCCCCCGCGCGCCTCGTGGCCTTGAAGGTGCTGCGCCTCGATGCGAGCACCGAAACCATGGCGAAGCGCTTCCGGAAGGAAGGAGAACTCCTGGCCCGGCTTTCGCACCCGGGCGTCGCTTCGATCTTCGAGGCCGGGGTTGCGAAGCTCGGAGCGGGAGAGCAACCGTACCTCGCGATGCAGTACATCCAGGGGCGTTCGATCACGAGCTACGCGGAGGAACACGGGCTCGACCGCCGGGAGCGTGTCCGGCTCCTCGCGCGCGTCGCCCGTGCCGTGGTCCACGCCCATGAGCATGGGGTCCTGCACCGAGACCTCAAGCCGGAAAACATCCTCGTGACGGAATCCGGAGACCCCTTCGTGCTCGACTTCGGAGTAGCGCACACCGCGAAGGGAAACGAGGACGAGCTCACGCTGACCGCGACCGGCCAGGTCGTCGGGACGCTCGCCTACATGGCGCCCGAGCAGGCGCGCGGCGGCGAACTCGACGAGCGTGCGGACCTCTTCGCCCTCGGCGCGATCCTGTACGAGCTGTTGACCGGCGAACTCCCCTTCGACGTGCGGGGAAGACTGCCGCACGAGGCGCTGCGGATCGTCGCGGATGGGGACTGGCGTCCACCGACCCTGCACGATCCGACGCTGACCGGGGATATCCTGGCGATCCTCGCCACCGCCCTCGCTCCGGAACCCGTGCGACGCTACCCGGACGTGGCTTCCTTTGCGTCCGACCTAGAGAGGTGGCTCTCGGGGGAGCGGATCCAGGCCCGGCCCCCGTCGGCCTTCGATGAACTCGTGCGCTTCATCCGGCGCAACCGGGCGCTCGCAATCGCCGCGACCCTCGTCCTCCTCGCACTCGGCGGGCTCCTCGCCTGGGGAATCGGGACCGCGCGGGATCTGCACGAGCAAGAAGGGCTGGCGAGGATCCTCGCCGATCAGCAGAGCCTCGCCGACCTGAAGGACATGGTCGACTCGCTCTGGCCGACCTCGACCTCCACCGTGCCCGCGTTCGATCGTTGGCTCGCGAGCGCACATCGGCTCCTCGAACGCGTGCCCGACGACCGAGAAATCCTCGCGCAATGGGGGGCGAGGGGGATCGCAGGCCCGGGGCGATCGCGCGGATGGGATGGGCTCGAGTGGGACGCGTCCGGTTTTCTCGATGAACTGGTCGTTTTCGGAGAGAACGACGTGCCCGAGATGGAGACGCGCCGCGACGTCGCGGCGGCGATGTTCACCCGGACCGTGGAGGATCGTCGTGAGGAATGGGATGCGGTTCGCGAGCGCGTTGCTTCCGATCCGCGGTTCGCAGGGCTGCGGCTGCCTCCCCAGGAGGGGCTCGTGCCCCTAGGGCCTGATCCGGTTTCGGGGCTCGAGGAATTCGCGCTCTGGAACACCGGGGAGGTGCCCGGGCGCGATGCCGATGGCTTCCTGGAACCGCGCGCGGAGGATGCGTTGGTTCTCGTCTTGATCCCGGGGGGCACGGTGGAGATCGGTTCGCCGGATGCCCTGTCCGGAGAGGCCACGACCCATTATCTCGGCCCTCCCGTTCCTATCGACCTAGATCCGTTCTTGATCGGCAAGTTCGAGTTCACCCAGGCGCAGTGGGTCCGCGCGTTCGGGTTCAATCCGAGCGACTGGGATGTGGGATCGACCGTGAGAGGGAAGGACATTACCGGACTCAATCCGGTCGAGTCGCTGAGTTGGCAGCAGTGCATGGAGCTCCTGCCTCGGATCGGACTCGTCCTGCCGACCGAAGCCCAGTGGGAGCGCGCGGCGCGGGGGAAGAGTTCGGATGCATGTCTCGTGGGACCGACGTGGGAATCCCTGGACGGGCTCGTGAACTGGAACACCTACGATTCCTCCGGTCAGGTCCCGGGCGTGGAACTCGAGGACGATGGTCACTTCTGCCACATGCCGGTGGGGTCCTTTCCGCCGAACACGTACGGCCTCTACGACGTCCTCGGGAACGTCTGGGAGTACTGCCGGGACGTGTACAAGGTGGACTACCACGAGCTTCCGCATCGACCCGGGGACGGGCTCGTCATCGCGGAACCGGACGGAGATCAGCCGAAGAGGGGACGTGGCTGGGCGGACCTCCCCTCCAGGTACAATGTCTTTTCCCGAGGAATGAACCGATTCGATGGCCGTGGTCCAGCGACTGGACTGCGCCCCGCACGCCGGCTCTCCCTCGAAGAATCCGCCGATTCCCGTCGCACGGCTGGGGCCTCGATCGAATCTACCCGATGAGCATGGCTTCCAACTCCAAGATACCTCTGGATGAGCTCGCCGCGGAACTCTTCGACGACCTCCGGGGGCTCGCACGCCGTTCCCTCCTCCGGGGAGCGCGTCTCGATCCGACCGAACTCGTGAATCAGGCCTGGGTCCGGTTGGCGCGCAGCTACGAACTCGACGCGATGCCCAGGGAGGACTTCCTCGCCCTGTGCGCGACGATCATGAGGCGTCTGGCGGTCGATGAGGGGCGTCGGCGCCTCGTGGAGCGGTGCGGGGGGGATCGGATCACGCTCTCGGGCGTCGCTGCCGAGGGAGGGGATCAGGACGTGGACCTGATGGCGCTGGACGAGGCCCTGGACACCCTCAAGGGGGTCGACGCGCGCTGGGCTCGCATCGTCGAGCTCCGGTTCTTCGGCGGCCTGACCGAGGAAGAGGTGGCCCGCGTGCTCGGACTCTCACGCCGGACGATCGTGCGCGAGTGGAAGCTCGCCCGTGCCTGGCTGAAGATCAAGCTCGGTTGACCGAGAGCTCGTTCCTCACCTTTGCCGCGGCATCAGGAGAGGAGCTTCGTGACGAGTTCGGCGGGAAGCTCCACTCCGTGGACGAGATCTCCAACTCCCCTCGGCAGGACGAAGAGCGGCTTTCCGCCCCGCCCCTTCTTGTCGTGGGTCATCGCAGCGAGGACGTCCGCGGCAGCGGCCTTCGCGTCGTGGCGCTCGAGGAGTGCGGTGAGGCTCGCGCAGAGTCCTAGCCTTTCGAGCGAGTTCGCGAGCCGTTCTTCGAGCTGTGGCCCGTTCGCGATCCCGACCTCGTGAGCGGCACGGGCGGCGAGGAGCACTCCGAGGCCGACCGCTTCGCCGTGGGGGATGCGCCCGAAACCGGCGGCGCGTTCGATCCCGTGGGCGAAGGTGTGGCCGAGGTTGAGTTTCGCGCGTTCTCCCGACTCGCGCGGATCCGCGGCAACGATTTCGGCCTTGACGCGGGCACAGGCGGCGACGAGATCGGTCAACGCCTCCGAATCGCCCGCTGCGGCGGCATGCGCCATCGTTTCGACCTTCGTGAGGAGCTCTTCCCCGCCAACCACCGCGGTCTTGAGCACCTCGCCGAGCCCGGAACGAAACTCGTGGGTCGGAAGGGTCGCCAGGGGCGCCGGATCCAGGAAGACCGCCCGGGGATGGTGGAACGTCCCGGCGAGATTCTTTCCGGCGAGGAGGTTCACCGCGGTCTTGCCTCCGATCGCCGCATCGCACTGGGCGAGCAGGGTCGTGGGGCAGTGCACCACGTCGATCCCGCGCAGGAAGAGCGAGGCGGCGAATCCCCCGAGGTCGCTGACCACGCCTCCCCCGAACGTGACGACCAGCGAGGCACGGTCGAGGCCCGCCCCGGCGAGAAAATCGAGGACCCCTTCGACGCGCGCGATGCTCTTGGCGGCTTCCCCGGGTGCGAGCGCGAGCCGTGGAACGTCCGCGAGCGGACCGAGCAGCCGCAGGTGGAGCTTCTCGACCGTCGCATCGGTCAGGACCGCCACCCGACGGTCGCCGACGAAACCCGCGACTTCCTCGAGGGCGCCCGCCCCGACGACGAGTTCGCTGGCGGGATCGGTGCCGACCGAGATCCTCTCGCAGCTCATGTTCCAGCGGGACGCGCATTTCCCGAACGGGCCCTGCGGGCGCGGCGCCGGCGGATGAGTTCCTGCTCGATTTCCCTCGACTTGCGGTTTTCGCGGCGCACGAGGACGAAGAGGAGGACGATCAGGACGAGGGCGGACACGAGCAGCACCTTCGCCATCAGGCCCCAGATCGGGTCACTCTTCGGTTCGAAGCGATGGAGTTCCGTCAGGACGATGAGCGGCGCGACGCGCAGGCCGCGCGCCTGGGACTCGAAGGCGAAGTCGTGGAGAAAGAACCCGCGCCCGTACGCGTAGTCCCGAAGGTGGATCGAGGGGTCTGGCCGCGGGTACATGAAGCGCACGGCGTACTGCCAGCCCCAGTTCCCCAGCCATCCCTGCGTGTAGGAGCTGATTCGGGCCGGGTTTTCGTTCGCACGGATCACTCGGCTGTCCTGCACGCGGCTGATCGGGATGCGGATCGGCTTCAGACGCCACTTTTCCGGATCCGCAATCAATTCGTCGAGGAGTGTTCCATCGAGTTCCGGTGCCTCATCCCAGTCGATCGAGTCCTGGGGTAGGTCTCGGGCATAGGCCATGAGGTACCAGAGTGGTTCGAACGGAGTCTCGCGCACGATCGCCGGCGAGTCCGAGCCCACGACCCGCGCGTCTTCAACGCCTCGGAAGCGGTCGGGGGAAAGCGAATCCACGATTCCGAAGGAGCGGTACGAACGGACCGCCTTCGGGCCGACGAGGAGCGGTGCTTCGATCCATTCTCCCGGCCGCAGTTGGTCCTCTTCGGAGTAGACCTTCAGGAACAGGCCGTCCACCCGAACGTAGGCACCGTTTTCGGGGGCGTCTTCGAGAGCGAGCGTGAGGAAGTAGCATGTGCTCTGGTCATCGAGCAGGAGACGCCCGATGTATTCCGTGACACCGTTGCGTTCGCGCTCCCGCAGCGCATCGACGACGCCCCGGGCGAAGAAGGCCTTGGCCCGGTGCGCGCTGGGATCCTCCTCGATGCGGGAGATGACTTCGGTGTTCAGCTCCACCTCGCCCAGCGCCTCGAACTGCGTGGGGGTCAGGCGCCGCGCTTCGTCGAGCAGTGCATCCACGGCGTCGCTCTCGAGCGTGACACGGTCCACCGGCTTCGAGTCGGCGACCAGGGCATCGATGCGCCCGGGGTCGATCTCGGGGAGGAAGATCTTCTCTTCCGCCTGGGGCTCACTCGGAGGGAGGGCTCCGAGGTCGGATTCTTCGAGGTTCCTCGTTTCGAGCGTGCTGTAGAGGAAGGCTCCGAACACGATCACGGATCCGACCGCCATCGCGATCAGGCGGCGTTTCTCCTTCTTGGAGAAGGTCGCGTGGGCCGAAGCGGAGGTCTGTCCCGGGACCTGGAATCGTCTCATGGTGGTGCGGCTAGGAGGCGGCCGGAGAAGGGCTTTTGATGGGAGCGCGACGGGACTTCTTCAACGGGACCCCAGGAGGTGGGTTCGGCGCTCGCGCGCGGCGGCCACGAAGGCATGGAAAAGGGCTTCGTTGTGTTCTCGGTCGCCGCCCTCGTCGTGGAGTTCGGGGTGCCACTGGACGCCTACGACAAAGGAATCCGGGGTGCTGCGTTCGATGCCCTCGATGAGGCCCTGGTCGTCCCTCGCCGAAACGACCCAGCCGTCGCGCTCGGCATCCGCCGAGAGCGCCGCGACCGCTTGGTGATGGCGTGAGACGACCATGAACGGGTCTACCCCGACGGCCGTGGCGAGTTTCGAGCCCGGAAGGGCGGTGACCGGATGCAGTGTGCCGCCGCGGTGCTCGCGTGCGCCGGGGAGGTTCTCGGGAAGGTGCTGATGCAGGGTCCCGCCCGTCGCGAGGGCGAGAAGCTGCATGCCGTAGCAGATCCCGAGCACAGGGAGGTTCGCGTCGAGGAGCGTGCGCGCGAGGTCGACATCGAAGGCCTGCTTCTCCGCGGGGACCGGCTTCGCGGCGGGGTGCACGGGGCCGGCGCCGAGGGCCTCGGTGTTGAAATCGTCGCCGCCCGAGAAGAGGACCCCGTCCGCGAATTCGAGCACGGCGGCGGCGAACTCGGAGCCAGGCAGCGGAGGAAGCGCGACCGGCATGCCCCCGGCTTTCCAAACAGCCCGCGCATAGCTCTGGCGCAAGCGCAGTTCGCTCTTGCCGTCGGTGCACAGTTCACCGTCGATGGCGATGAGGGGTCTTGATCGCGGATCCATGCCGCGATTCTAGCTCGCTTCCCGTGGCGGGGCCCAGCTAGGATCCCGCGCCATGCCCCTCGCCGCCGTCACGACCGATCCCCTCGGTTGGATCTCGATTTCCGCTTGCCTGATCGTGGGGTTCTTCCTGCTCACCAAGGGCGCGGACTGGCTCGTCGGCGCGAGCAGCCAGTTGGCGAAACGGGTCGGCGTGAGCTCCCTCGTGATCGGCCTGACCGTCGTCGCCCTCGGGACCTCCGCACCGGAGATCGTCGTTTCCACGATCGCAGCCGCGGACGGCAAGGTCGCCATCTCGATCGGGAACGTTCTGGGGAGCAACATCGCGAACATCGGACTCGTGCTCGGGATGAGCGCGTTGATTCTGCCCGACATCCTGCACACGAAGCTGACCAAGCGAGACGGCGTCTGGACCTTCGTCGCCCTCGGACTGCTGTGGTGGGTGTCCTCGGATCACCGTATCGAGCGCTGGGAGGCGGGGCTGCTGCTGGTGGGCTTCGTCGGCTACAACGCACACCTGCTGTTCACCGGGCGCGAGGAGATCCTCGAGGAGGAAGCCGAGCACGAGGGTCACTATCACCACCCCGTGCCGCTGCTCCTCGCCGGGCTCGTTTCGATCCTCGTCGGAGCGAAGATCGTCGTCGTGGGCGCCGAGTCCGGCGCGCTCCGGCTCGGGATTTCCGAGGCGGTGATCGGGCTGAGCATCGTCGCGGTCGGAACTTCCCTCCCGGAACTCGCGGCGGGGGTCGGAGGAGCGCTGCGGGGGGAGGGTGATCTCAGTGTCGGGAACGTCGTCGGCAGCAACATCTTCAACCTGCTCGCGGTCGTGGGGATCGCGGCCATGGTCCATCCCTTCCAGCCGGAGAACGAACCGGCCGAGGCAGCGCGGGCGCTCGAGCATGCCTTCGATCGCGCGCTCGGCGTGGATTTCTATGTGGTCCTCGGGTTCTCCCTAGCCGGCCTGCTCCTGCCCTTCGCCGGGGGAGAACGCGGAGCTCGGACGAAGGGTCTGTTCCTGCTCGCGTGCTACGCGGGATACATCGCGTGGCTGTACCTCGGCGCCCGCTGACGGACCTCCCCCGGTCGATGCCGGGCTTGGGGCATCGTACGGGGTCCATCCCCTGGACCGGGCGCCACCGGGGGGAGGTCGGTCAGCGGGAGCCGAGCGCAAATCCGATCAGTCGATACAGGAGCCGCGAGCCGACGATTTCATCCCAGCCCTTGCCCGCTTCGCCGCCGGGGGCGGGCGCGACTTCGCACAGGTCGAAGCCGACGATGCGCCGTCCGCTTCGCACCAGTTCCTCGAGCCAAGCCGACGCCTCGTCGAAGGAAAGCCCGCCCGGTACCGGGGTTCCGGTGTTCGGGCACAGGCTCGGATCGAGCCCATCGATGTCGAAGGTCACGTAGACGTCCCGCGGGAGCGGCTCCAGTTCGCGCCGGATCAGGGCGCGCAGGTTCCGTCCTTCGAGGCGCGCGGCGGCCCAGTCGGTCCCGAAGACCGCGCGGATCCTCCCTCCGTCGATGGCCGCGCGCTCTTCCTCGCAGAGATCGCGTACGCCGACCTGGAGGATGGAGCTGACCGGGTCGAGTCGCGCAACATGGTGGAGGATCGATGCGTGGGAATGCGAGAAGCCCTCGTAGCCGGGACGCAGGTCCGCGTGGGCATCGAAGTGAAGCACCGCGAGGTCCCTGTGCCGCTCGGCATGGGCTCGGATCGCACCGAGGGGGACCGAGTGGTCCCCGCCGACGACGGCGAGGAGCTTTCCGCCTTCGAGCGCGAGCGATGCGCGTTCGAAGAGCCAGGCTTCGAGCTCCTGTTGGATCGCGTCGACGCGGGCCGCGTTCCCGAGGAGTTCGGTGTCGGCACCCGGGCCGCCCGCCGCGAGGATCGGATCGGCGAGGGCGCGGGCCTCCGCATTCCACGCTTCCACTTCGGCCGGTGAAGGCGCCATCCAGATCCCGGCCTCATAGGGGCGTCCCACCACGAGGTCATGGAGTTCGACCTGAGCGCTAGCGGTTCGGATCGCTTCCGGTCCCCCCGCGGCGCCGCGCCGGAAGGAACAGGTGGCGTCGAACGGGATCGGCAGGATGTGGACCCTGGCCTCACCCGGGCCGTCGGTCAGCCCAAAGGCTCCGGAGCCGGGGGCGGCCGCCGCGGAGGGATCGAAGGATGGGGCCATGGGCGATGATCCTACTGCACGCCCGCCCTCGGGATCGATCCTCGGGCGGATGCAGGAAAGTGACCGCCGCGGTTGCGCGCGTCGCCGCGAAATGCAATCCCAGGGGCATGAGCCCTCGAACTACGATCCTGGCGGCAGCGCTGCTCGCGGCCCTCGCGGTGGGGCTCGGGGCCGGCGCGGCCCACGCCCTACACGACACACTCGACCAGCGCGATCAGCTCGCGAACTGGAACACCGCGGTGCGCTACCAGATGTGGCACGCCCTCGCGCTCCTCGTCCTGGGCTTCGCCCGGGAGACGCGACCGGGCCTGCGCTTCGCCTGCGCGGCCTTGCTCGTCGGGAGCGTGCTCTTCTCCGGGTCGATCTACTGCCTCGCCTTCGGGGTGCTACGCCCGGTCATGGGACCTCTCACCCCGCTCGGCGGCGTGACGATGCTCGCCGGGTGGATCTCCGTCGCATCGTGGGCCCTGCGACGGGGCCCGACTCAGGCGGCCTGACGAGGCTGCGCGGTCAGGACGTCGCGAAGCGTGTCGAGCTTGACCGGCTTGCTGATGTAGCCGTTCATTCCGGCTTCGAGGCATGTGCGCTCGTCTTCGGCGTCCGCCATCGCGGTCATCGCGTAGATCAGGACCTGGGAGGCACTGCCCGGGAGTCGCCGGATCGCGCGCGTCGCCTCGAAGCCGTCCATGACGGGCATCGAGCAGTCCATGAAGACGATTTCGAACGAGCCCTCGCGCACTGCATCCACGGCCTCGGCGCCGTTTTCGGCCACCTGGACCGATGCCCCGAGCAGAGAGAGCATTCGCTCGGCCACCTTGCGGTTGATCGCGTTGTCGTCGACGACGAGTACGCTCTTGCCGGGGAAGTGACCGCCCGGGGTTTCGCGAGGTTCGGGGCGTTCTCGGAGCAGGCACGTCGCGGCGGTGGGGAGGTGGGCCTCGAACGAGAAGGTCGACCCCTCGCCGACCGCACTCTCGACGCGTAGCTCTCCACCCATCAACGAAACCAAGTTCCGAGAGATCGCCAGGCCGAGGCCCGTTCCCCCGAAGTTTCGAGTCGTGCTGACGTCGGCCTGGGAGAAGGCGTCGAAGATGTTCTGGATCTGGTCCGCGGGGATTCCGATGCCGGTGTCCGAGACTTCGAACCGCAGATAGTCCGTCCGGGAGCTCACAGGCGAAACGCGTACGACGACCTCTCCCGTTTCGGTGAACTTGATCGCGTTGGTGACGAGGTTCAGGAGCACCTGTCGGAGCCGCAGTGCATCGCCCTCCACGCTCGGCGGGATTCTCGAATCGATCTCCGCGCGCAGTTGCAGGCCCTTGCGGGCCGCGGGCTCGAGCTGGAGGCCGATCACCGCTTGCACGCAGAGTTCAACTTCGAAGGGGAGTTGCTCGAGTTCCACCTTGCCCGCGTCCGCCTTCGAGAAGTCCAGGACATCGTTGATGACTGCGAGCAGGGCTTCTGCGGAATCGTGCGTCAGGTGGATCAGGGAGCGTTGTTCCTCGTCCGGATCGGTGTTGAGTAGGAGCTCGAGGGAACCGAGGATCCCGTTCATCGGGGTGCGCATCTCGTGGCTGATCACAGCCAAGAAGCGCGCACGCGCTTCGCACGCTTGCTCCGCGGCGAAGCGAGCCTCTTCGAGTTCCCGAGCGGTTCGGCGCAGGGCCTCGATCGTCTCTTCCAATTGCTCCTGATTCTTCAGGAGGGCGCGCTTTCCGCGCAGGGCGAGGCTTTCGGTGGTTGCGGCCTCACGCAGGATCTGCTCGATGCGGCGATCGCGACGAGCGAGTTCCTTGCGGAGTGTCCTGACCTCGTCGGCGAGCTTCGATTCGGTCTTGCTATTCAAGGGGACTCAGTGGCCGAGGACGATGGAGATACAGGTTTCGTTGTGGAGGTGGCTCGGACGTCCGATCTCATTCGGAGCGATTTCGCCGAACCCGTAGAAGCCCGAAAGCTCGAGCTGCTGACTGCCGGCATTCCCGAGAGCGCTCTGGATGGTCTGCGCCTCTTCGGGGACCCGTGTGCCGAGCATCCATTTCCGAGCCACACAGGAGAACACCAGTGCGGCCGATGGATGGGAGCCGGGGTAGCGCTCGAGCGCGCCCTCGATCGATCGACGTGATCCTTCGAGGATCCCTTCGGGGAAGACCTCGGTGAAGCAGACCCGAGCTCCTTCCGGGATCCCTCCTCCGAAGACGAGACTTCCCGTTCTCGGGTCGTGGGTCAGGACAGCGCGAAGGACGAAGCCGCCCTCGACGTCCGGGTCGCGAACCGCGAGCGGGTGTTCCCCGAGGGTTCCGATCTCCGCGATGCCCCAGCGATCGGAGAGCAGCTCCAACGCCGGGCGACCGTCGATCTGGTGTACGACATTGCCGTCGGACTCGGTCACGATGTGGTCTTCACCGACCGGAAACCATCCCGACCCGACCCCGACCGAAGACCTGATCCCGCCTCCGAGGACGAGCAGGGGGCACGCGTCTTCGAGCACTTCATCCCGATGGAATTCCGCGAACTCGTAGTGTTTGCGACGGTCTCCGCTGAGCGCCCCCACGACGGTGCATCGGTTCGGATCCAGTTTCGAGTCGAGCTGCCGAATGACCTCGGTCGTGTCCGAGGAGACCGGGTGCGGGAGGGCGATGCAGAGGTCGCCGGGTGTCGAGAGCATTCCGAGGGCGGCCTCGACAGCTTCATCCACCCCTCCCGACAGATCCCGTGCGACCGCGGTCTCGGCCCAGATGTCCTCACCCACGAAGAGGGTCAGGACGATCGATTCGTACTGAAAGCCGGCGACCGACGACAGCTCCCCGTCGGTCGTGGAGCCGATCAGGGGGAGATCGGGCCAGCGTCGCTGGAGCTCCTCGAGAACCAGGGCATGGTCATAGCACACGCCCATATAGAGCAATCCGGCGACGGGCCTGGCTCCCTCGAGCCGGCGCTCAGCCTGTTCGATCAGATCGGCGACGGCCTCGTTGGACTCGAGCTCGTCACTGTGAGCAATGATGGTGCGCATCGCAGGGGGGCAAGGGTCCCGTTGGGATCGACAGGAGGGACGGGTCCGGTGAAGCCGGCTCCCGGAATTCTCCATTCGCGATGCGCTCAGCGTTTCGGGTGGGCCCCTCCGCTGGAATCGCCTCCCACGCCGTAGGCCCCGAGGGCCGCGTCCGCCTCCCCGATCCAGGCCGCCCAGGAGGGGTCCTTCGCCGAGATCGGGTGCTCTTCGACGGGATCGGCGATGAGGTCGTAATAGGTTTTCCTGGTCGGCCTCGATGGGGGAGTGTCGTAACGGGCCTTGAAGAGGACGCCCGGTGCTTCGAGGACGGCACAGGTGTCGTGGTCACGGAACCGGGGGTCCTTCGTCGGCTCCCGGTCGCAAATCAGGCAGCGCCGCACTCGGCTCGCGGGGTTGCGAAGGACAGGGACGAGGGAAACGGTGTCCTCCATGGTCGCGGAGGCCGCACCGCCGGCGAGTTCGAGGAGCGTGCCCGGGAAGTCGACCACGTGGCCGAGCGCCGGTGTCGTCCCGGGGCGGATGTCCGGCCCGACCGCGATCATCGGGACGTTCACTCCGTCCTCATAGGTTGTCCACTTCACCCGCGACGCGTCTTGGCCCGGGCGAAGAGCCTCCGGCGGCGTTCCATTGTCGCCGACGAGAAAGACGAAGGTGTCGCGCAGGTCCACGATCGAGAGCATCGTGCCGACGAGCGTGTCCATCGCAACCAGCATCGCTTCGTACTGCTCACGCGCGTTCTTCGGCGTTGGGTATCCACTCGGGAGGAGGTACGACGGCGGAGCATGGAGCGGGAGGTGCGAGGCCTGGAAGCAGACGTAGGCGAAGCGTGGTCTGCTCGTTTCCTGCCACCAATCCATGAACGCGAGAGCGACCGCCTCCGTGTGGTACTGGTTCGTTGCAGTGAGGACTCCGTCGTCCGCCCGCGTCCAGTCGAAGTAGTCCCGAGAGTTGCAGTGCCCGCCGACATTGGCGCCGTTCAGGGCCCGCCACGCATCGAATCCGAACTCGAAAGGAGCCTCCCACCACCCCTTGTTCGGGGACGAACTCGGATCGATGTGCCACTTGCCGAACGCGGCCGTCTCGTACCCGAGCTTTCGAAGCTCGCCGGCGAGGGTTGCGGGAACCGGTGGCTGCTGCTGTCCCCATCCCTTGCAGACGAGGGTACCGCCCGTTCCGGTATAGTTCCCGAAGGTCAGTGTCCTACGCGTCGGATTGCACAGGGGTTGTGCGTAGAAGTTCTCCCACTCCTGTCCCTGGGCCGCGAGTGCGTCGATCGCAATGAGGTCGTTCCACGGGTTCCCATCCGCGCGCGACATCTGCGAATCCGATCGCGCCCAGTCGTCCACGACGATGAGGATTAGGTTCGGAGCCCTGGTCGCGGCTCCCGAACCGCCGTGTGCTGCGTTTCCGTGTTCTGAACCCCGGGTGCACGCGCCGAGCGCAATCGCGAGGTATGGGACGAATCTCTGGGCAAGACGGATTCTTCGCAAGTAAGCCTCCTCGGCAGTCTCTCCGCGGGTCGCTCTCTCCAGGCGGCGATTCGGGGGGGCGCGAACTGTCGTCGACCGGGCGAGCTTTCCCATTAGAGCAATGCAGGTCCCGAGCGGTTGTGATTTGTTCGACCCGTGGCGGAGCGAGTCGAGTAGAGTGGACCTCCATGCGGGTAGAGAGACCGCTTGCCGTGCTCGTGTCGGCCCTGGCGCTAGCCGCTTGCGGTCGGGACGAGGCTCCGCCGGCATGGACAGCGCCCGGGAGTGTCGAAGCTCCGGTGAAGGAGAGTGCGATTCCCCAGCGACCCGCGGACGACGGGCCGGGCCCGGGAGCATCGAAGGGGGAGAGTCGCTCTCCCCTCGTCACGTCCGACCTGACGGGCGACGCTTCGCCGACCGAGGATGCGCCGACCGAGATCGAGTCGAGCGGCGAGGGCGCCCGGGTGCTCGGCCGTGTTCAGGACGAGAACGGCGAGCCGGTGCAGAGGTTCCTCGTGATCTCCGGGCCGACGGACGGGCGGGGAGAGGATCGCTACATGGACACCATCCAGGGCGAAGGGGGCAGCTTCGAGCTTTCCGATCTGGGGCCTGGAGACTGGGCCATCGGCGTTGCGACCCAGGCGGGGGGATCCTTCGATCTGAAGACGCTGGAACTTCGCGCGGGAGAGGAGGTCGAGCTCGAGTTCATGCTTCCGCATCCCTCTCCTGTCCGCGGGATCGTGCTGGATCCGAGCGGGGCCCCGATCGAGGCACGGGTGTTCGGTCAGGTTGCCACGCCGGCGATCCCCTACGACAACGCGGACTGGGGGGAGATCGCCCGGGCGCACGCCGACGGCACGTTCTCGCTGTCGCTGACCCCGGGAAGCGTCTATCTCTACGCCGTCGCCGACGGCTACGCGGCGTCGCCGGTGGTGCGCTTCGCCTTGGAACCGGGCGAGGCGAAGGACGGCGTGGAGCTGCGGCTCGAGGACGGGGGCACCGCCGACGTGACCGTCCTCGACGCCTACGGCAACCCGGCCGAGGGGTTCCCGGTCCGGGTCTCGGATCGCGAGTATCGCTTCGACCGGACGGTCGAGACCGATGCGGCCGGCCACGCCCGCTTCGATGGGCTGCAGCCGGATACCTTCTCGGCGAGCATCACCGTCTGGGTCGAGAGGAATGGAGGCGGTTTCACGAGTCGCCTCGCTTCGGGGCAGTTCGAGCTCGGGACCGGGGGGCACGGGGAACTGACCCTGCACCTGCCAAAGAGCCGTGAGATCGACCTCACGGTCCACGTCCTGGTTCCCGCGTTCCTCGAAGGCGCCCCTGGGAGTATCTGGGCCGAGGAGGTCGAGGGTTCCCGGAGTGCCCACCTGAAGCTCGGGAGGGATGGCTCGTTCCATGGGGAGCTCCCGGGGCCGGGTCTCTTCGATGTGAAGCTTTTCCTATACGACTCCGGATTCAGGTGGTCTGGGAGGATCCGGGTCCCCGACGCTCCCAGCCACGAGGTGACCCTCGAGATCGACGTGGGACAGGTGTCCGGGAAGGTCGTGGATGCGAGCGGCATGCCGGTGAGCGGCGTCGACATCGACGCTGTCTCCCTCGGGACTACGGGGCCGAGGATGCACAACTCCACCGAGACCGACCGGGACGGCCGGTACACGCTCTGCCTACAGCCGGCGACGTACCACATGGAAGCCGAGCTCGGAGAGGGATCGAGCCTCGCTCCCGCTACCCTCGACGGAATCGTTGTCGATGCCGGTGCGGATGTGCGCGGTATCGACTTCCTCCTCTCCGAGGGTGGGAAGGTGCGGGGCCGAGTGCTGCTCACGGACGGTTCGCCCCCATTGGACGTCTTCCTTTTCTTCGAGGGAGAGGGGGCGACCCTGGGGGCAAGGGTTGACGCGGCCGGCGAGTTTCTGAGCCCTGCGATTCCGCCCGGTCGTTGCGCGATCGTGGCCTCATCGAAAGCGGGGAACTTGGCCCTAGCCGAGCCCGCCCTGGTCGAGATCCTCCCCGGTGAGGAGACCGAGGTCGAGCTCGTGCTCGTCCCCGGTGGAGAGGTGACCGCTGCGGTTTTCGACGGTGGGGAGAAGACCCTCGAGGCCGCTGTCGAGATCCGGGGTCCGCTCGAGGTGAAGGGCTTTCCCTCGGACTACGACGAGCTCTACCACTGGCAACCCCTGCCGTACGGCGACTACCGAGCCGTCGCCACCCTCGGAACGCGCCGGGGCGAGACGGCCTTCACGCTCGACGCTTCCCATCCCTCTCCGACGATCGAGATCACCCTCGAGTGAGCCCGACCAGTTCCGCCATCACGTCCGCGATGCGGTCGGCTTCCCCATCGCTCGTGCACGCGGGCGGGAGCGCGTAGAGCACGTTGCCGAGCGGGCGCAAGAGGACGCCGCGCGCGAGGGACTCGGCGCGAAGGCGCGGGGCGAGTTCGGAGAAGTAGCCTCCCTCGTCCCCCTCGGGGGGCTGGAGGTCGATCGCGGCGATCCCACCGAGGTGGCGCACCGCGGCGACGCCGGGTTCGTCCGCGAGGGAGGCGATGCGATCGGCGATGCGTTCGCCGATCGAAGCGAGCCTCTCGGGGACCCGCCGCTCCTCGCAGAGGTCCAGCGACGCGAGCGCGACCGCGCAGCCGATCGGGTGCGCGGTGAACGTGTGTCCGTGGGGGAAGAAGCGAGCGCGATCGGTGTGCAGGAAGGCCTCGAAGATCGATTCGGTCGCGAGGGTCGCCGAGAGCGGCGTCATTCCGCCGGTGAGCCCCTTCGCGATGCACATCAGGTCCGGGGCGACGCCGGCCCGCTCGCAGGCGAAGAGCGCCCCCGTGCGACCGAATCCGGTCATGACCTCGTCGGCGACGAAGAGCGCCCCGACCCGATCGCAGGCCTCGCGGGCCGCACGCAGGACCTCCGCTTCGTACATGCGCATCCCGTTCGCGCCCTGGACGAGCGGTTCGGCCACGAACGCGCAGAGGCGCTCACCGATCTCCTCGATCGTCGCACGGACCGCGGCCTCCTCGGGCGCGACGCGGCGCACGTCGAACAGGAACGGCGCGTAGGCTTCGAAGAACGGAACCGGATCTCCGACCGACATCGCCCCGAAGGTGTCCCCGTGGTAGCCACCCTCGAGCGCGAGGAAGACCGTGCGCTCGGGCGCGCCGCCGAGCGCTTGGGAGTGGTACGCGAGTTTCAGCGCCGCCTCGACCGCGGTGGATCCGTCATCGGAAAAGAACACGCGCGCGAGGCCTGGCGGCGCGGCGTCGACGAGGCGTTCGGCGAGCCGCACCGCGGGCTCGTGGGTCGCGCCGGCGAAGAGGACGTGGTCGAGCGTCTCGGCCTGCCGCGCCATCGCCGCGACGAGTTCCTTCGTCCCGTGCCCGTGCAGGATCGCCCACCACGAGGAGATCGCGTCGAGGATCGAGCGGCCGTCCTCGAGTTCGAGCCACGCGCCGCTCGCACGCGCGACCGCGAGCGGCTCGGTGTCGGTCCCGTGTTGCGTGTACGGGTGCCAGGAGACACGGGCGTCGCGCTTGCCGAGGGTGGTCACGGTCGAAGGATGGGGGAGAGGTCGCTGCGTTCGAGCCAGTCCTCGAGGGCCGGCGCGTCGAGCGGATCGAGGGGAGGGAGTTCGAAGACGTGCCGGATGCCGCCCATGCGCTCCAGCGTCTCGCGGTTGGCGGCATGGCGTGGCCCGACGAGGAACAGTGCCCGGGGCTCGAGGTGGCGCGCCCGCAGGGCCTCGAGGGTCAACAGCGTGTGGTTCAGGGTGCCGAGTCCCGAGCGCGCGACGAGGACGAGGGGCGCTGCGACCTCCGCGAGCCAGTCGGCCTGGGTGCGCGTCGGTCCGGCGCCCGCGAATCCCTCGACGCGGTACGGAACGAGGAGGCCCCCGGCGAGTTCGATGACGAGGCGGCGCGCCGGATCCTCGGCGAGGGCGGCTCGCAGGCGCGCCTCGAGCGCGGCGGGATCCACCGCTCCCCCCGCGTCGGCTGCGGCTTCGTGGGGCGATGCCGGCAGCGGGAATTCGAACCCGGGGTCGAGGAGTTCCTCGGCGGACGCGCCGGCGAGATCGCGCACCGAGCGGGTGTCCGAGTCGTCGCCGGTCTGCACGGGCTTCCAGTAGGCCGCGGTCCCGAGCCGTCGCGCCGCCGTGAGAAGAGCCGCCGATACCACGGTCTTCCCGATCCCGGTGTCCGTTCCGACGACGAAGAGCGCGCGCCGCTCCGCCCTCGGGACGGCGGGGTGCTCCGCCGCCTCGACGGAGCCCACTTCGCCCGCGAGGCGTGTGCACTCGTCGTCGGTGTTGAACGCGTGCACGACGACGCGCAGCCCCGAGGCCCCCGGCGGCACCGTGGGCGGACGGACCGCGCGCAGGTCGAAGCCGGCCGCCTGGGCGCGTTGCGCGCGCTCCACCGCGTCCTCGGGCCCTCCCGCGGGGATGCGGAGGATCGCGGCCGCGGGCGTGTTCGCCCCCGTGGCCGCGGCGAGGGCGCGGGCGAGTCGGCGCACCTGGGACCGCTCGGCGTCCATGCCGCGCACGAGTTCGATCGCGCCCGCGAGCGCACCCGCCGTGGCGGGCGAGGGCGCGGTCGTGAAGATGAAGGCGCGCCCGTGGTTCACGACGTGGTCGATGAGGGCGCGCGAGCCGACGACGAAGGCACCACCCACGCCGAGGGCCTTGCCGCCGGTGACGACGCGCGCGATGTCGCAGGGCGCCCCATCCACGAGCCCGGCGGCGGCGAGCGCGCCCGCGCCGGCGGGACCGAGGATTCCGGCTGCGTGGGCCTCGTCGACGATCAGCGTCGCATCGTGGCGCGCGCAGAGTTCGGCGAGCGCCGGGAGATCGGGCGCGTCTCCGTCCATGCTGAAGACACCTTCGGTGACGACGAGACGGCGCCGCGCGCTCGCCGCAGTCGCGAGCAGGCGCTCGAGTTCTTCGAGGTCGAGGTGGCGGTGGATCAGCACGCGAGAGCGGGACAGCCGGGCGCCGTCCACGAGCGACGCGTGGTTGCGCTCGTCCGAGAGGACCGCATCGCCGCGTCCGGCAAGGCTGCCGATCAGCGCCAGGTTCGCTTGGTAGCCGGAGGGCACGAGCAGCGCGGCCTCAGCGCCGAGCCACTCGGCCGCGAGGCGTTCGACGCGCGCGTGGACTTCGCCTCCGCCTCCGAGCAACCGCGCCGCGCGACCCCCGGCACCCTCGCGTTCGAGCGCGCGACGGGCGGCCTCGACCACCGCGGGGTGGCGGGCGAGTCCGAGCGGGTCGTTCGACGCGAAGTCGATGCGCTCGGGACCCTGGGCTTCCGTGATTCGGCGCCTGAGGCCCGCGGCCTCCCAGCGCTCCATCTCGCTCTGAAGCTCCCGCTGGAGGCCGGGCATGGGGTTCAGTCTCCGCGGGACTCGCACCCGAGCGGGGTGAGCCCGAGCTTCGCGAGCAACGCGTCGTCGGCCGAGGGCTCGGGGTTCGGTGTGGTCAGAAGTTCTTCGCCGACGAAGATCGAGTTCGCGCCCGCGAGGAAGCACAGCGCCTGGGTTTCTTCGCTCATCTCACCTCGCCCGGCGCTGAGGCGCACATAGGAGCGCGGCATCAGGAGGCGTGCCGCGGCGACCGTGCGCACCACCTCGGTCCAGTCGAGTCGGGGCACGTCCCCGAGCGGTGTGCCTTCGATCGGAACCAGGGTGTTGATCGGGACGCTTTCGGGCTGTGGGTCGAGGGAGGCGAGTTCGAGGAGCAGCTCCGCGCGCGTCTCGCGCGTCTCGCCCATGCCGAGGATTCCGCCGCAGCACACATGCATGCCCGCCTCGCGCACCTGCGCGAGCGTGTCGAGTCGGTCCTCGAACCTGCGCGTCGTGATGACCTTGCCGTAGTACGAGCGTCCCGTGTCGAGGTTGTGGTTGTAGTAGTCGAGCCCGGCTTCGCGGAGTCGCTTCGCCTGGTCGCCCTTGAGCATTCCGAGCGTCACGCACGTCTCGAGCCCGAGTTTCTTGACGCCGCGCACCATCTCGAGCACCCGATCGAACTCCTCTCCGTCGCGAACCTCGCGCCAGGCCGCGCCCATGCAGAAGCGGTCCGCGCCGCCAGCCTTCGCGGCACGCGCCCGCTCCAGGGTCTCGTCCACGTCGATGAGGGGCGTGCGCTGCGCGGATCCATGGTGGGCGCTCTGCGAGCAGTACCCGCAGTCCTCCGCGCAGCCGCCGGTCTTGATCGACAGGAGCTGGCTCTTTTGGACCTGGCGCGGGTCGTGATGCTCTCGGTGGCACGCGGCCGCCTGGAAGACCAGGTCGAGGAGCGGAAGGTCGAGGAGGCGCGTGACGTCCTCGAGCTCGAGGCCGGTGGAGGGGGAAGCGGTGGGGGCGCTGGTGGCAGTCATGGGGCGGGATTCTAGCCGCGAGCCGCGCCGGAGGTGACCGCCCAGCTCCGATCCCTCGCGCAAGGTGCGAATGTGGGCCCGGAAAGCCGCTTCGCAAAGCCCCTCCCACGCTCCCCCGCCGGGGCAATGCGGAGGTACCCTCTCCGTCATGGGTACCGAGAAGCGCACGAACTACTGGGAGTACATTCGGGTCGAAGAGCTGCTTTCCCTGCAAGGGGGACTGGGCGAGGAGAGCGCCGAGCTCAGCAACGACGAGGTGCTCTTCATCACCGTGCACCAGGTCTTCGAGCTCTGGTTCCAGCTCGTGCTGCGCGAGCTGCGGGGCTTGCGCGATTTGTTCCACGCACCGGTCGTCGAGGAGCAGGCGCTTTCCGACGCGGTGCGCGGCATCCGGCGGGTGATCACGATCCTGCGCCGTTGCGTCGACCATTTCGAGGTGATCGAGACCCTCACGACGCGCGAGTACCTCGGTTTCCGCGACAAGCTCATGCCCGCCTCGGGTTTCCAGAGCGCGCAGTTGCGCGAGATCGAAATCCTGCTCGGCCTCGAGGCCGCGGACCGCATTCCGCTCGGCACGAGCGAGAGCTGGATCGATGCCCTGCGGGCCCACGACGGCAGCGAGTCGAGTGCTTCCCGTCGCGTCGAGCGCGCGCTCGCCGATGGACCGACCCTGCTCGCCGTCCTCGAGGATTGGCTCTACCGCACGCCGATCGACGGCGTCGGTCCCGACGACCCAGGAGCCGCGGAGGCCCTCGACGCGTTCGTCGCGAGCTACCTCGAGGCCCACGCCGCGGAAGTCGCCACCAGTCTCGAGATGGCTCTCGAGCGCGCCCTCTGCGAGGAGGACCAGGCACGGCTTCGCAAGCGCTACGCCGGTGAGACCGAGGCGATCGGCGCCTTCCTGAATCCCCCCGAGTCCGAAGGCGGAGCCCGCCGCCGGCGCATCCGCGCCGCCGCTCTCTTCCTGCTGTCCTACCGCGAACTTCCCCTGCTCGCCTGGCCCCGCGAGATCCTCGACGGCCTGATCGAGTTCGAGCAGGTCTTCGTCTCGTTCCGCCAGCGCCACGCCCGCATGGTCGAACGCGTCATCGGCCGCCGCACCGGCACCGGCGGCTCCTCCGGCGTCGACTACCTCGACGCCACCGCCCTCGCCTACCGCATCTTCCGCGACCTCTGGGCCGTCCGCACCTACCAGATCCGCCGCGAAGCCAACCCCCCGCTCACGCGCCCCGAGGAATACGGCTTCCGCCGCGGGTGACTCCGTACTCACCTATTCGGTGCGTACCTGGAGCTCCGCTTCGGTCGTGGTCTCGGCTTCGACGCGAATCGTCTGGACCGGGGCACCGGCCACGCCCGGGAAGCGGACGTCATAGCTGCCCTCGGGGAGACCCTCGAACCAGAGTTCGCCGGCCGAGTCGCTCGTAAGACCTCCCGCATGGACGCGGCGGTCCTCGATCCAGTGCAGGACCTCCGTCCCGCTGATTCGGTCGGTGAGGGCGATCCCCATCCCGGGGACGGCGAAGCCTTCTTCGGAGACAACGCGCAGGCGGAGGTCTCCGAGGCGGCGCAACGTGACCGCGGTGGGGGGGGAGGACTCGTCCACGCGAACCCGGAAGTCCTCGGTCCAGTGCTTCGGCGCGCGGACGCGCACGAGGTAGTCCCCGGTGGTGACGTGGGGCCACGAGATGCGACCCTCGGCGTCGGCTTGGCGCTTCGAGGTGAGGGATTCTTCTCCGCGGGAGAGCAGGAGCGCGGACGCGCTCAGGAGCGGGCGCTCGTTCGACCGGACGTCTAGGTGGAGGGCTGCGTTCGGGGCGAGTGTGATCCTGCCCTCGCCCTTGGTCGCGTCGATCGGGGCGGCGACGCGGATGCCGAGCGGCTTGTGGAAGAGGTCCGCATAGACGGTGCGCTTGGGGAGGCCGTGGATCTCGACGACTCCGTTCGCGTCGGTGGAGAGGCGCTGCCCCGGAGCTTCGGAGGCAGGATCCCTGAGCTGGACATCCACACCCGGGACGGGCGCACCTTCGGCGTCGACGATCTCGAGGTGGAACGGGCGGGTGTCGCCGCCGAGGCGCAGCGTGAGTTCTCCGTGCTCGAACCGGCCGCCACCCGCCGCTCGGATCTGCAGGTCCCCGGTCATGACCCGAACCCAGACGCTCGGCCCGTCGATGCAGTCCGTGGTGAATGTGCCCGTGGCGTCCAGGTAGCCCCAGCGAGAGGCGGAGATGCCCTGGGCCGTGAAGTACTTGATCTCGAGCCCGACCCGTTCGGGGAGGGGCTCGCCGGAGGGAGGCTCGTAGTGCACGGTGAGACGATTCGCGCCACCCACGGGGATCGTCAGGTTCCGCGACGAGTCCGCCTCGAGATCGAAGCTGAAGATGATGCACTCCTCCCGGGGCGGTCCCATCGGTCCGTTGAGCTCGAGTCCGTAGTACCCCGCGCCGACGCCTTCGTAGCGCAGGTGCCCGCCGGGGTCGAAGGAGGCCATCGGGAGCGGGTTCTTCGGGTTGAGGCTCCGGATGAAGAACGTGGAGTAGTCCCCCGAGGGCCAACCCGTCAGCGTGACCTCGAGGGGGCGGAGGGGGAAGAGTTCCACATGGATGGGGAGGGCGTCCGGGGCGAGGGAGTTCGAGACATCGACGACCGCCGAGGAATACCCGGTCGCGGTGACGTGCAGGCGCGAGGGAGACTCCTTCATTCCGCCCACCTCGAACGCGCCGTCCGCATCGGTGGTGATCTCCGGGCCCCACCAGTCGTTGGCGTTCAGCTCGTAGGTGGTGACGCGCCGGATGCGTGCGCCGGCGATCGGAGCGCCCGTCGATCCGTCCACGACGACTCCCCGGCGCTTGGTCCCCGGCGTGAGCTCGAGTTCCACCTCGGTCTCCTCGCCCTCCCGGACGTTTACCGTGATCGGGTCACTGGGAGGGCTCGTGGGGGTGGATGCGATCAGGACCACGCTCCCCGGAGCCACCCCGTTCAGGACGAAGGAACCATCCGCGCGCCCCCAGAACTGCTGTTTCGCGGAGACCCAGCGATCCTTCTGCGAGACCGAGAGCACGGTGAAGTCCTCGACCGGCTGACCGCGATCCAGGCAGCGCCCGCGCACCACTCCCGCGCGTTCGAGCCGAAACTCCGCACTCTGGCTGTCGGGGGGAAACGAGAGGTCGAGGTGGGGGATTTCTCGCGAGACATAGCCTGGAGCTTCGAGGCGGATGTTCATCTCCTCGGCGACCTCCTGCGGATAGGACCAGACCTGGATGTAGCCCTGGGGATCCGCGCCGCGCGTGACGCTGTGTTCGACTCCGTCTTCGGACCACTTCACGGTGGCTCGGGAGTGCAGGATGTTTTGCCCCTCCTGGTTCGTGGCGATGATCCAGACCGGTCTTCCGCGCTCGGCCTCGAGCTCGAGGTGGACCGACGACCCGGCGTCGGGCGTGAGGAACGACTCCCGCACGGGGATGATCGGAGATCCCTCGAGGTGGACCCAATACTGGGCATCCTCGATCCGGGGGAGGCGCAGTGGCCCGAACGGACCGGCTTCGATGTGGCGAAGCGTTGCGAGGGAGCGTTCCATGCCCCCCTGCACCGCGGTGACGCGCAGTCTCCGCTCGCCCTCGTAGTTGAGGTCCGACCAATCCGGCAGTCGGATCGTCCCGGAGAGTTCGAAGCTGTCCCGAAGCCGGAGGGTGACCCGTTCGCGCGGCTCCCCGCGCCAGGGCAGCGACACTTCTTCACCCAGGCTCGCCTGGAACACTCGCTCGCCGTCCATGCGCGGGAAGCGCGCCTCGCCCGCCGCGTCGGTCACTTCGCTCTCGTGGACGTAGCGCCCCCAGGCCTCGTTCTGCCCACCTTCCCCGGGGTCGAGCCCGTATGCCTCGACGAGCGCGTCGGGCGTCGCGGATCCGTCTTGGGCGAGCACCGAAACAATGACCGGAGGAGCGGGAGCGAGGACCAAGCGGGGCGCCGGAGCTTCGGGGTCGGGGTACGAGGAAGCCTTGGTCGTCCGTTCGAAGCCGATCTTCGCCGCGGAAAGCAGATACCGCCCTCCCTCTTCCGCTCCTGGCCAGTGAGCGAAACCGAAGCCGCCGTCGTGGTCCGTCTCCACCTGGACGCGTGGGGAGTCGAGCGGCCCCCATTCCCCCTCGCGCCAGGAGGGTTCCCACTGCAGGTCGCGCTCGGTCAGCACGACCAGCGTGACCGTGGCACCCTCGATGCCGTTGCCCTTCTCGTCGACGACCCAGCCCCGGACGGAAGCATCCTCGACGGCGGAGCGCGCCGGCTGCCGCTCGATCCCTTCGACGTCGACGGGCGCCGTGCTCTCCCGCGAACGCACTTCCCCATCTGTCCGCGAGCTCGAAGCGACCTCGGCGTGCCCCGGGTCCCCACCGTGCGCGAGACGTCCTTCCGGACTCCGTTCCCCCCGGTCGTACCACAGCCAGACGATGCCCAGGACGACAAGGGCAACCGCGAGAACGAATAGGGATCGCCCGCGGGTGCGGATCATGCGAGCCTCCTGCAGGGAACCGGCCTTACGGCGCGAGCCAGCCTGCATCGGTCATGCGGTTTCCATGGAACGCGTGGGGAGGTCCACCTCCGATCTGGGCGTATCCACTGGATACCCAGATGGAGAAGGCCGCGGCGCCTGCGAGCGCGATCAGGCACGCGCGCCTCAGCGTGGGGGACAGACTAGAGCAGAACATTCAGGATCCTCGTTTCGGCGTCCTCGACAGCATTCCTTCGGAGTTCAAGAAGGATGCGCTTTCGGGCATGGTCTGACCGAAGACGGTCGCAGGTCTCCGGAGAGAGGAGGCCGGGAAGTGCTTCAGTGTAGGGGTCAAGAACCCTCCGCACGATATGAAGGTTCTCACGCACTCGCCTCATGGCCTCGAGGGCTTGCTCCTTGTCCCCCAGAATCGCCGCCTGAACGAGCCAGCTCAGGTAGGCGGGCGGCATGTGCCTGCTCGTCTCGGTGGCGTTCCTATACTGTTCCAAGGATGCGGCGTGGTCCCCTTGTTCGTGAGCAATCGTTCCGAGCACCGTGTACGCGGCGGAACGATGACCCGAGAGGGGGCTCGTCTGGATGATCTGTTCCGCGACCTTGCGGCTCTCCTCGGGATCTCCTTCGATCAGGAGCAGTTCGGCAAGGGCATAGCGGGTGTCCTCGGTCGG
This sequence comes from Planctomycetota bacterium, assembly GCA_011053145.1. Classification (GTDB taxonomy): domain Bacteria; phylum Planctomycetota; class UBA1135; order UBA1135; genus DRLC01. Next base: position 29,057 of record DRLC01000004.1, read on the forward strand.
TTCGAGGGCGTAGGAGAGGCGAGCTGCCGCAGCTCCGAGCTGCCCCTGGGCAATTCCGATCTCGAGTTCCTCCCGTTCGGAGGGCCATTCCTCCCGCTCGGACCGCAGCACCTGCCGGCAGCGGCGCTTCCAGCTCTGCTCTTCGACCTCCCGGCGCTGAAGGATCGTCTTCGTCGCCGAGGTCGGTCCTTGCAGGGTCAACATGCACCCCTCGTACAGGAGCCTCGCAACCTCCTCCCGGTGCCAGCCCACGAGGTAGCGCTCTTCCTTCGATAGGGAAGGTTCTCGCCAGGGAAGCGGTCCGTCAAAGATCCCCTTGGCCCGCATGCCGGCGATGCGCCGGAAGGCCGAATCGTTGTCCTTCAGGACGGTCTTCAGGAGGGCGAGGACCTCGGGCGCGAGTTGCTGGGTCATGGTCTGTTTCCTCGCTGGCTGTCGATCCGTAGAAGGTCGTCGAGAATGCGGTCGCGTTCCTCCTCGGTCGCGAGGCCGAGAGCATGCATGCCCTCCCACACCGCATCGGCGAGTTCCCGCGCGTCGCCGCCGAAGCGTTCCGATGTTCGTGCAAGGCTCCACCCGTCCACCGTCAGAGCCAAGAAGATGCGGCGCGTGCGCTGTTCGAGTTCATGGAAGCGCAGTGCGGCTTCCGCCGCTTCGCTCTCCGGAACACGAAAGGCCTCGACGAGGAACGCCCCCGGGCCCACATCGGTTTCCGATCCACCCGCCCGTTGAACCCACTGGGCATCGCGATTCCTGACCCTTCGCAACGCGCGCCGGACCCGTTCCGTGAGCCACACATCCGATTCCGCCGGCGCTTCGTCGAGGGAGAGTTCGCCCGCCACCTCGATCAGCGCGGCCTCGAAGAGGCGCTGTGGGTCGAGCAGAAGTCCCTCGCGTCGGATGGCGCGCACGCACCGTTGTCCCAGATGGAGGGGATCTTGATCCGCGATGCGGCGCACGATCTCCGCCCCGTCCAGACCAGCGAGTTCTTGCAGGAGCCGAGCCCCAGTGCCGCCCCCTCGTCCGGGGCGTTTCCCGCGGGGAGAGGGGGCTACGAAATCGTCGATCTCTTCCCGTTCGACCTCGGAGGATCCTTCCTCCGGATCGGGGTCGTCGAAACGATGGGATGCGATGGGAACCTCCTCTCTTTCTCCAGGAACAAGGGGATTTTCCTCTCACCCGCTCGAGCTGTCAAGCTGCCCTGCGGTTGGGCGACCGGCGGGTGGGAATACGGTGCCGGGACTCTGCGTCGGGATCGGACCCGAGAGGGTCCTCGCGGCGTTCGGGAAGCGCTCGGGGTCGTGGATGCGCCGCGGAGGAGATCTCGTGTGAGCACGGCGAGCCGAGGTCCGGTTGGACGAGCGTCGCTGCGGCGTGGTGGAGGAGTGCGAGGTGGGGACGCGCTTCGTCTATGATGCCGAGTACCTGGCCTGCTGCGGCGCTGTCCCCGTCTCCCTGACCCTTCCCCTGCGCGAGGAAGCCCTGGGCTGCCTCCCCTTCCCGGAAATCTGCCGGCCGGATGGGATGAGAAGGCCTGCCTCCCGGCCGAAGTCACCCCATCCGGCGAGCTGTTCGATTTCATGAGGCTGGATGCGCTGAGGTCGGGTCCCGGGGTGTCCGCGACACTCCCACGCCTTCTCTCTACTTGATACGGCGGTCCATGAGGGGAATACACCGGGTCGAGGCTCTTCTGGAGAGAGCCTTCGCAGTGACGGCACCGTCACTGCGCAGGCGAGCGTTACGCAGGTTTACCGGGGCAGTGCGGATCGGACCCCCAAGTTTCTTCGAGAATCTCGTGTCGTTCGCGGGTCCAAACTGCCCCTGGAGGGTGTCCCACTCTCATCCTCACCTGGTCGTGGGCCAGGGGGCACGGTCGATCCTGTCGGATGCATTGCACTGATGTCTGCGTTGAGAGTCCGGGGACTCGGGCGCTCCCGGAGGACGGGGTGCGTCCACCTAGCCCTGAATCTGGAGGAATCGAACAAGATGTTAGCTCGCCTGCTATCCCTCGCGTTCACGCTCATCGGTACGCTCATTCTGTCCACAGATGCTGCCGTCGCAGTGGGGGCCCGACAGACCCTCGATGGGTCCCGTCCGTCTCCCGCATCTCTCTCTCCGGCACTTCCAACCAGGTGCCAGCAGACGGCCCTGCGCACCGAATTCCACGTGCCGTCCGACCGCGCAAAGGCATCGCGCCTCTCCACTGTCCTGTCCGAGATGCCGACTGGTTCCCTGGCGGCGGCCCTCAAAGAGCTCGACCCGAGAAGAGGAACGGGGCTTCGCGTGGAGGATCTCGTGGAATGGAGGGAGGCGGCGTCACCGGAACTGCTGTCTCGTTCCTCCAAGCTCGCTCAGGTGCCGTCGGGCGGAGACGACGACGGAGAGTACGTCCCGTGCGAAACGAGCCCCGCGAAGGGGTCCGATGCCTGTTACCAGGGGTTTCTCTGCGCGACTTTCCAGTGTACGAAGTCGGACGGGTCTTCCGGGAGCTGTCGGCAGCCCGCGCCGACGATCCAAATGAACCCTCTCTGGCTCTGGTGCCCGAACTTCACTTTGAAGACCTATCGCTGCGTCCAGGGGTGCGCTCCCTTTTCCGTGTGGCCGGTTCTCCTCGGACTCCTCGCCTCCTGGCTCGCTGTAGGGCGCTTCCGCTTGTGACCGGCTCGCGGGAGCCGGTCTCGGTGCGGCCACAGACCCGGTCCGGAGAGCGGAGCGACGGAGGGCCGCTCGGCGCGGTCCGAGTACAACAGATGAGAATCGCCTGCGCGGGGATCGTGCGAGGCAGAAGGGACGTTTCGGTAGGATCCGCGAACCCGTCGAGTTGACGGGAAGGGAGATAGGAATGGTTCGAGCGAGCGATTCGGAACGAGCGCGGGCCGGGGGCTGGAGTGTCGTGGGGGTGGGGCTAGCGGGGTTCTTCCTGGTGGCTTCGCTGTACCTCTTCCTTCCGAGGAGTGTCCGGCTGGGGAGTGGGCAAGGAGTGGCGGGGGGGGAGCTGGCGGTCGATTCGGCTGGGATGCGGCCTCCGCCCAGGGCGGAGGGGCGCGGTCCCACGGGGAGTGGCGGGGATGCAACGGGGGATGATCTCGGAGGGAACGAGGATCCGCGCGCCAGGCTCGCAGAGCTGGTGACGCGCGGTGGGTTCTTGAACACGCTCGACCTCTCCCACTGGCCCGTCGTGGACATGCTTGCCATGAACCTCCTCGGTTCGCTTCCGCGCGTCGCCGGGGTGGAGCCTGGGGACGCACCGCGCTTCCTGGAGAGCCTGGATCAGGCTCGTTCGTTTCGCGTGCGCCAGTTCCTCCTCGTCACGCTGGGAACCCTTAGATTCATGGAGGTCGACAAGCTTCGAAGGTATCTCGACGATTCGAACACGATGGCGGCGTGCGCTTATGCCCTTGGGCGTTCCGGAACTGAGGAGGCGGAGGCCGTTCTTTCTCAGGCGATCGCCGAAGAGGTGGTCGGGTCGGCCCGGAGTGAGGATCTCTACTTCGGCCTAGCGCAGCTCGGGCCGAGTGTGTTGCCGCGTCTCGTCGCCGCGAGCGACGCCTTCCTCCTCGCGGGGGCGGGAGGCGGGGACTCGCTCCCGATCGAGTTCCCGCGCGTCGCGGAGGACCGGCAAGGGCTCGCCGAGATCGCACTCGGGGCTAGCCATCCGCTCGTGCGCGCGGGTGCGATCCGAGGGTTCCTCGGATGCAACCGCGTGGCGGCGATGGAGCGCTTGGGAGCCGACCTGCCTCTGGACCCGATCGCCGTACAGAAAGACCTTTCGCTCGCGATGATCGACACCGCCGGGGAGGCGCGTGATTGGCTGGAGCGCCTGGCCGTGGACCCGGACGAGGCCTTGGAGGTGCGAGTGGAGGCTCTCGCAGCGATGGTCGTGGTCGCTCCGGATGCGTGTCGGGAGGTCTATCGGGACCTCGTCCAGCAGCCGGGAACCCAGGAACGCCTGCTCGCGGCCGCCATCGATGGGATCGCGATCGACGGCGTGCGCGAAGAGGACGTCGATGCCTTCTTCCAGCTCGCGCTCGACGGACCGGAGTCCCTACGCGACGACGCCTTGCGGGCCCTGGTTGCGACCGGGGGAGATCGAATCGATCGTCGGCTCGCTGCACTGCTTCCCGGGATGACTCGCGTAGAGCGCTCGAACCTCCTCGTTCAGCTCGGTGCTCGGAAGCTCCTGGGCGTCACGACGTCCCCGGTCCTGTTGGACGGCGTGCTGGCCCTCCTCGACGACTCGAGCCTCGCGGCGGGGGAGCAGGACCTGATCCTATCCACCCTCGCTTCCGTGGACGAGCTTGCGCCGCACGCGCGAGAGCGCGCCTGGCGACTCTACCAGGAGGCTCGGGATGGGCAGAGGGCCGCGACCCTAGCGCGCATCGCGGGCATCGTCGGCGCGGACGCGCGCTGGGAGATCATGCGGGTCTTCGAGAGAGAGCAGGAATTCCTCCCGCGGATGGAACTCGCGCTTGCTCTGGCCGGGATGGAAGACGACTCGGTTGCGCAGCAGGAGGGAGATTTCTTGCATGAGAAGGTTCTGCCGTTTCTGCGGGAGGAGATGCCGCGGCAAACCGGCGCGAGCCTTGCCAACCTCCAACTCGGAAACGCGGCACCGGGGGATTACGCGACCGGCCTGTCGAGTCTGTTCGCGCGCCTTGGCTCCGAGCGGGACATCCCGATGCTCGAATCGATCCCGGATCTCTTTCTGGAACAGCATGGGGACTGGCCGGAGGCGTTCCGAACGGCGACCTACCAGGGGATCACCGAGGCAGCCGCACGAGCAGTGGACCTGATCAGATGGCGCAGCGGGAAGAGTCAGTGACACCGTTCCGAGACCGGGCAGTCGCGCTTCCGCTCGCGTTCGGTGCCCTCGGAACGTTCCTGGAGCGCTGGGACGGAGTTCGGTCGCATCTCGCCTGGCTGGCCGGTCGCCTGGCCCGCGCCACTGCGGAGGTCATGGGCTGGCTTGGGCTCCCTACCTATCAGGACGGGGCGAGCCTCTACGCTGTCGGCTACTCGATCCGCATCGTTCCCGAATGCACCGGGCTCGCTGCCTCCCTTCTCGTCGCGGCAGCCGTCGCCACCTTCCCTGGTCCATGGGGGAAGCGGGCCCTGCGTGTCCTCGGGGCCCTCGCGCTCGTCGAGGGCCTGAACCTGATGCGACTCGTGAGCGTCCTCCTCGTAGGCACACGCAGCCCCGTGTGGGCCAGCCGCCTCCATGCGGTGGGCTTTCCGCTCTTCTTCACCCTCCTGGCCGGATTCTTTTGGGCTCGCTGGTTTCGGCGAGAGCCTCCGTCCCGATGAGCCTCGTCCAAGGGAAAGAAGAAGGATCTGGGGCTACTCGGTTCGCGCGCGGGGTCGCCGCCGTGAACTGTGCCCTGATCGCACTTGCATGGCTCACCGGCAGTGCCCCTGACAGCGCTTCATGCTCAGCCTGTGCAGCTGGACCCGTTGGGCACGGACTACTCCTGCTTGGGGGGATTGCCTGGGGCATCGTGGCGCTCCTCCTGCATCGGACGTCGGTAGGAACTCGGGGTCCCCTGCTTGCGATCCTGGCCGGTGCACACATCGGTCTGCTTGGCTTTCTTCTCGCCGCTCTTCGCTTTTGCCCCCCGTGCCTGGGGACGACGGCGTTCTCCGTCGTGGCACTGCTTCCATTCCTCCTATCAGTGGCGGCATGGAGGCACTTGCTCGCCACCCTGGCGGGAGCAGCGGTCGTGACCCACCTCGTTTTCGTCTACCTGGGAGGGGGGCTCTGAGGTTGGCGCGCAAGACCGAGTCTGTACGGTGCCGCACGGGTGAGAGCAGAAGTCCCGGCACCGGACCGCGCCGGCTACCAGTCGACCTGGAAGCGCATCATCAGGGCGTTCATGTCCTCGTCGATGCCCGCGGCGCCGTTGTCGAGGTTCGAGTGGACGAGGTTCAGCATGATCCGGGCGTTCGGGTTGAGGTACCAGTTCACGCCGGCGGTGAGGTTCGTGAGGGTACCGCCGGAGACCTCGTCGAAGTCGGTGGAGGAGATGCGCGCGGCGAGTTCCCAGGCTCCGCCGCCGAAGCCGCTGCCGGACCAGTTCTCGTTCGGGTGGACGCGGTCGAACTTGCCGGGCGCCTTGTAGTGGCGGCTCTCGCCGGTGAGGAAGTAGCTGACGAATGCGTACCAGCCGGTGAGATCGACGTTGCCGGCCGCGCCGAACCTGTCGACGGAGGCCTGTAGGAATTCGGCCTGGGCGGAGAGGGGGCCGTCGACCCAGGCGGCCTCGAGGCTCGTCAGGAAGGTCGAGTCGGAGGACATCGTCGTCGTGTCGAGCGCGCGACTGACGAGGTGGGCCTCCGGGCGCGTGCGGAAACGGACGTCCTGTCCGCTCCAGGAGCTGAGCGCGACGCCGACGTGCGTGACGTGGTCGCCCTCGCCCCAATGGTGGGTCAGGCGGCCGGTGCTCGTGAATTCACCGTCTCCGGTTCCGGTTGCGGCGCCGTCGCTGCGGCGGAAGATGCCGAAGGCCCAGTTCGTGTTTTCGCCGAGGGAGCCGCCCGTGGCGACGCCGTTGTCGCGCGAGGGGGCGAAGGCCTCGACGGGGGCGGCGCGTTCCATGAAGGTGACAAAGCGGCTGCTCGTCAGCTCCTCGATCGAGAGGGGCTGCTTGAAGTGTCCCACCTGGAGCTTCCCGAACGGCGTTGGGAACTTCATCCAGACGTCCTTGAAGGTGGCCGTCTCGCCGGCGAAGTCGTACTGCGCCTTGGCTTCCACGGTGTCGAAGAGCTTCACGTGGGCGAAGAAGCGGGCGCGGCGGAACTCGAAGCCGTCCTCCGTGGTCGCGGGGTAACTGTCGTCCTTCGAGAAGAAGCCGAAGTCGTTCATCAGGCGCCCGCCCCAGGAGACCTCCTTGTCGCCGTCGGCATAGATCGTCGTCAGGCTCGCGAGAAGCGGGGAGGTGGACGTGCCCTGGCCGGAGCCCTCGGTCCGGGTCGCCTGGTCGGGGCCGGAAGCCGTGCGGATCGGGTCGTTCGCGGAGGTGGCCCCGGAGAGGAGGGCGCAGGCCGCCAGGATCAGGAGGCGTTTCATGGGTCGTATCGAGTGGTCCTCGGGAATGGGTTCTTGGGGGGACTGGCGGGGAGGGTAGCGGCAGCGATGCAGGAGCGCCCGTGAGCATTCGGCCAAGAGTGTGTGAAGGCCCCTTCACACTCCGCCAGGGGAGGACGCCGACCTTCATCCATTCTTCACACGAGCGACACGCTGGCTTCATGCAGGCCGGGCATCTTCTCGGGCCAAGACAACGAACCCAAACCCGTCGGGCCCGGATGGCCCCGCAAAACAAGGAATGAAGAAGACCCAAGCATCGCTCCTCGCCCTGGCCCTGTCGCTCCTCGGAGCCCCAGTCCTCGCACAGGCTGTGGAGGTCGATCCGAAGCTGCCC
>DRLC01000005.1 GCA_011053145.1 Planctomycetota bacterium
AGAACACGCTCATCGACGAGGGCGCGTGCGGTGTTCAGAACCCCGCTCGTGCGCGCGAGTCGGACCTCTTCGCGAGCGCGGGAAAGCCCCGCCGCGAGGGAGGCGTGCCTTGCCTCGGCGAGCCGCACCTCGGCCTGGGCCTCGCCCCAGCGCGCTCGAGCCGCACGCTCGGCGATCTCGCGCACGCGCAGGACTCGGGCGAGTCGGAATCGAAAGCGCCGCTGCATCTCAGCCCTGGACGTCCAGCAGGATCTCGAGGAGCGCCGTCGTGTCCGCGAGGGCCGACTTCTCACCGACCCCCTGCTGGAGGAATGCCTCGATCCGCGGCATGCAGAGGAGGGCGCGGTCGAGGGCCGGATTCGCGCCCGCCTTGTAAGCTCCGATCTCCACCAGGTCCCGGCCTTCCTTCCACGCGGCGAGCATCTGACGCAACTCGCGGGCGACCTCCTGGTGGCGCGTGGAGGTGATCTCGGGCATCAGGCGTGAGAGGCTCGCGAGCACGTCGATCGCGGGGAAGTGTCCTCGGTGCGCGAGGTCGCGCGAGAGGTAGACGTGCCCGTCGAGAAGTCCCCGCAGGGTGTCGGCGACGGGCTCGTTCGGGTCGTCGGCGTCGAGCAGGACGGTCAGCAGCCCCGTGATCGATCCGTGCTCGGAACGCCCGAGACGCTCGACGAGCTTGGGCACGGTGGCGAAGAAGCTGGGCGGATAGCCGCGCACCGTCGGAGGTTCGCCGGCGGCGAGACCGATCTCGCGGGAGGCGGCCGCGAATCGTGTGACCGAGTCCATCACGAGCAGGACGTCGAGGCCCTGATCGCGGAACGCTTCCGCCATCGTGACGGCGACGAAGGGGGCGAGGAAGCGCTCGATCGGTGGACGATCCGAGGTGGCGACGACCATCGTGGACTTGCTCGCCATCTCGCCCGTGAGCACCTTGTCGCGGAAGGACCGCACCTCCCGGCCGCGCTCGCCGATCAGGGCGACGATCACGACGTCCGCGTCGGTTCCGTGCGTGATCTGGCTGAGGAGCGTGGACTTGCCGACTCCGGAACCGGAGAAGATCCCGAGCCGCTGGCCGCGTCCCAGCGTGCAGGTGCCGTCGATCGCGCGCACACCGGTCTGGAGGGGTTCGACGATCGGCGTGCGCGTGAGCGGGGCCGGAGCGTCGTTGCGCACGCGTCTGCGGGCGAGTCCTCCGCCGAGTTCGGGGCCGTCGTCGATCGGTCGGCCGAAACCGTCGACCACGCGGCCGAGGAGTTCGGGGCCGACGCGTACGCTGAAGGGTGCCCCGAGCGCGGTCACGACCTGGCGCGGGCCGATGCCGTCGAGGTCTCCGTGGGGCATCAGGAGCGTGGACGCGCCGCGAAACCCGACGACCTCCGCTTCGATCGGACCGAGGGGGCCGCGGTCGATGGAGCACAGCTCGCCCATCGACGCCGGGACGCCGCTGGCCTCCACGATGACGCCGGACACGATGTCGACGCGCCCTCGCCATGTGGCGCGAGCTCCGTCTCGGATGCGCGCCTGGCAACGTTCGAGGTCGATCGCGATCAAGGCAGGTCCTCCAGGAGCCGCCGTTCGATTTCGTCTACCGCTCCGAGAGCTTCCCGGACGAGGAGGCCGAGCGGCGTCTCGACGTGGACGTCGCCTTTCGGGACGCCTTCGTCGGCCTGGATCGAGGTGCCAGCGCGAAAGCGCGTGTCCGCGAGCTGGGCGTAGTCGGTCGGATGCAGGTGCACGGTGCACGTGCCGCGGCCGACATTGGCCTCGGCCAGGGTTTCACGGACCATGCCCTCGATGTCGTACTCCCCGCTCGCGATCTCACGCTTGAGGACGGTGCGCGCGATCGAGGATGCGAGCTGGATCGCGACGCGCGGAAGTTCCTCGAGGGCCTGCGTCGCGGATGCGTCGAGGTCGCTCGTGATCCGGTCGAGGAGCGGACCGACGGCCTCGCGCTCACGGCGTGCGCCTTCCTCGAGCCCGTCGGAGCGAGCCTCGTCACGGATCCGCCGAACGACGAGGTCGAGCGTCGGCAGGCCCTCGGGGTTGGGGAGGAGGCGGGCCCCGCGCACCGGGGCCGTGGTCGGGACGCGGCTACGAAACAAGGTCGTCGCCTCCCTTCGCGGGGCGGTACTCGCCCGCTTCGATCATGGCGCGGATGTTCTTCATGATGTCGTCGCGTGCTTGCAGGACTTCGGACATCGGAACCGGTCCCGCGAGTTCGCGCTCCTCCATCACCATGTCCTTGACGCGCGACGAGAGGTTGCTCAGGAGGTTCGCCTCGACCTCTTCCGAGCAGCCCTTGAGGGCGATCGAGAGCGTCTTGGTGTCCACCGTGCCCAGGATCTTCTGCATCGTGCGGCTGTCGATCGTCGCCACGTCTTCCCAGGTGAACATGTACTCGCGGAGTTCCTGGGCGATCGCGGTGTCCTCCTCGGCGATGGCCTCGACGACGCCCTTCTCCATCTCGGGCTTCGACTTGTTGAGGAGGTCGGCGACAGCCTTCAGGCGTTCGGCCGGATCGGTGACGCCGATCGCCGCGGGTGTGTTCTGGATCTTCTCGTGGAGGAGCTGAGCGATGCGCCGCAGAACGTCCGGCACGGGGGGGTCGAGGGTCGCCATGCGCTTCACCACATCGACCCCCTGCTCTTCGTCATAGACCTTCAGGATCTCCGCCGAGACGCCCGGGTCGAGGTGGGAGAGCACGAGCGCGGCGACCGCGTTGGACTCCTCGCGGAGGACCCGACCCACGGTGTGCGGAGGGTGCTCCTCGATGATTCGGAACGGACGCTCGACCGCACGACGTTCGATGATGCCCTTGAGCAGGGCTTCGGCCCGCTGCTTGCCGAGGCCGCGACTGAGGATCTCGGACAGATCCCGTTCGCCGAGAGGGCGAATGGTCGGTTGCCCGTGCACGGTCTTTGCGAGGCTCTCCTTGAGGAGGTCCACGACCCCGCCCTCGGTCAAACGGGGGTCGAGCTCGAGCATGGCCGCGGCGACCCGGTCGACCACGTCCTCACGCATCTTTCCGAGCACGCTCGCGCGCGTCTCCACATCGAGGGAGAGCAGGAGCGCGGCGACCTTCTGGGCGCCGTCGATGTCCGCGAGTTTGCTCATGAACCGGATCCGACGAGTTCGTCACCACGGGCCCATTCGCTCAGGATCTCGCCGACCTTGTCGGGGTCCGAGCGCAGGAGTTCCTCGACGCTGGCACGGGCGAGGAGTTCGGCGTCGAGCTCATCCGAATCTCCGCCCGTGGACGCGGCCGCCGCGGGGGAGGGGGCGGTGCCCTTCGCTCCCTTCAGACTCTTGAGCAGCAGGACCACGAAGATGAGAGCGGTGGCGATCTCGACGCCGCGACGGAGCAGCATCTCCATCATCGGGCTCGGCGCGGCCGAACCGCTGAGCTCCTCTTCGGGTGTCTCGGGCGTCTCGGGGACCTGGAACGCGAGGGCCGTGCGCTGGAACACGTCGCCGCGGACGAGATCGAAGCCGACCGCGGCTTGGACGCTCTTCTCGAGCTCGGCCACCTTCTCGGCGGGGACGGACTCATCCACGAAGAGGGCGACGCTCATGCGCTTGACGCGAGGGACCACCGAAACACGCTCTTCGCGGGTCAGGGTCGGCGCGTACTTGCGCATGGTCTCGCTGCTCGTCTCCGAGGCAGTGGAGGCGCCGGAGAGGGATGGGGCTCCACCCGACGAGGAGTCGGAGAGAGCGACATTCGACCCGACGCCGGCGACGCCGCCGACCTGCTGGCGAGGACGCTCGGTCGCGTTGGTCGTCTCCTCGAGCAGCACACCGCCGGTTCCCGTCGCGGATTCGGTGCGGATCGTGCTTTGCTCGTAGGTCCAGTCCGTCGTGACGACGACGCGCGCCTTGTCCTTGCCCAGCACCTTCTCGAGCACGTCATTCGCCTTCGCGGCGAGGCGTTCGTCGTAGGCGGCTTCGAACTCGCGAGCGTCATCGGCGTTCATCATGCCGTCGTCCGTCTCGTCTCCGTCGAAGAGCACCCGGCCCTCCTGGTCGGAGATCACGAGATTCGAGCGTTCGATCCCGAGTCCCTTGCTGACGATCAGAGCCACGGTTTCCCCCTGGGCGTGGGTGAGACGCCCGCGCGTGCGAAGGGTCACGGCCGCGCTCTGGGAGCGGGGGCTGCGCTCGATGGGGGAGGTGCGTCCTTCGGAGGTGCGGACCCTGGCCGCGATGACGAAGTCGAGTTCCTCCAGGATCAGTTCGGTCTCGTCCCACTCGCGTTTGCGGACGCCCTGGCGCCGTTCTTCGGCGCTGTTGAAGACGCTGGCGATCCCACCTTCCGAGAGGATCCCGCGCAACGGCTTGTCGAGAGCGCCGGCACCGTAGACGGTCGCGTAGGCAGCACGGCGGTCGTCCTCGTCCACCGACACGGTGAATGCGGTGCCCGCACCCGAGACTTCGAACGGGATCTTGCCCTCGGCCAGGGCAGCGCTCACCGTCGCGACATCGTGGTCGTCGAGCCCGTAGAACGCGGGATGGAACGAGGGCTTGTTCGACACGACGGCGCTGAGGCCGATGATGACGAAGAGCGCGCCGGCCGACAGCACCGCGACGAGCTTCGTGCCCGCGCTGGTGCCGCGGAGCGACTCCAGGAACTTTGCGATCAGGTCATTCATCGGTTCTTACGACGGCGGAAGTGCGGGGGGCGGCAGCCGGCCTAGTCCGGGCTAGACGTTCATGCGCATCACCTCGCGATACGCGTCCAGGAGCTTGTTGCGGATCTCCATCGCGAAGCGGAATCGGAACTCGGCTTCCTTCACGCGGACGGCGATCTCGTGGATGTTGTCGATCTTCCCGTTGAGGAGGTCCTGGGGCAGTTCGTCGACGCCCTTGATCTGATCGTCGATGCCCTCGATCTGGCTCTGCACGGCACGCGCGAAGTCGCTTTCCGTGACGCCCGAGGATTCCGAGGTACCGCCGGCAGCGATGCTCTCGAGGGAACTCGCTCCCTCGCGGACGCGCTCGGCATTCTTCGCCTGCGCCTTCATGGCCGCGAGCAAAGCCTCGCGTGCCAGGCCTCCTCCTTTTCCTATGGACTGGACCATGACTTACTCCGTGGGGCGGTTAGTTCAGGATCCGAAGGGCCCGTTCGGCCATGCGCATGAAGCTCTCCTGGGCCTTGAGGTTCGCCTCGTAGGCGCGCATGGCCGTGATCAGGTCGGACATCTCGAGCACGGTGTTCACGCTCGGGTAGGCGACCATTCCGTTCTCGTCCGCGTCGGGATGTCCGGGTTCGCGGATGTACTGGGGCTTCGCCGTGGGATCGGGGACGACCCGGGCGGCGATGACCCCGCCGACCTCCTCGCGCTTGCGCCCATGCGCATCGACCGCGTTCATCAGGAGCGGTTCGAAGATGACGACCTTTCGTCGGTAGGGGCCGCCTTCCTCGGTACGGGTCGTGCGCGCGTTGGCGATGTTCTCCGCGATCGTGTCGATGCGCGTTCGCTCGGCATTGAGACCGGTCGAGGCGATCCGCATTCCGCGGAAGAATCCGTCTAGTCCACCCATGGTTCGTTACCTCGCGTCCAGTGCGATCTTTTCGAAGGTCTCCTGGCTCTGCAGGATCGACGAGTAGATCTCGTAAATGAGCCGGTTCTCCCGGAGGGAGTTGAGCTCGTATTCCAGGTTGACGTTGTTGCCGTCCTCACGCCCGGGAGTCAGCGTGTCTTCGACCACGACCGGGTCGAGGTCTTCGACCCCGGAGCCCCTCTGGAGTCGTTCGCGAAGGACGTCCTCGAACCGGACCTCACGCCTCGTGTATCCGGGCGTGTTCTGGTTGGCGATGTTCGCCGACAGAACACGTGCCCGGAGCTCCGTTGCGGAAAGGAGCTTGAGGAGGAGTTTCGGGGATCCGGCCGAGGAGTCCATGGCGTCTCGATCAGGCGACGAGGCCCAGGTCCCTCCAGAGTTTCATCTTGTTGCTGAGGGTGCGGGCGGTGACCCCGAGCCGTCGAGCCGCTTCGGTCTTGTTGCCGCGCGTCGCCTCGAGGGTGCACAGGATCGCTTCGCGTTCGAGGTCGGCGAGCTGGCGGTTCGCGAGGGGCGACGAGGCGGAGATCGCACCGAGGTACTGGCCCTTGTCGGTGACGAGGGTAAATTTCGGCTTGCGGTCGCGGGCGGGCAGGGGCTCGAACAACAGGTGCCCGGGCTCGATGTCGCCACCGTCGAGGAGGATCACCGCGCGATGGATCGCGTTCTGGAGTTCACGCACGTTGCCGGGCCAGTTCCATTCGATCAGGCGCGTCTCGGAATCCGGCGTGAAGTTCGGGGTTTGGAGCCCGTTCTGACGCGCGTAGCTCGCGGCGAAATGGCGCGCCAGCGGGAGGATGTCCTCGCGGCGTTCCCGGAGCGGGTCGAGATGGATCGGGAGGACGTGCAGGCGGTAGTAGAGATCCTCCCGGAAGTTCCCCTCCGAGACCTCCTTCGGCAGGTCGCGGTTCGTGGTCGCGATCACGCGCACGTCCACACTCAGGGTCGTCGTGCCGCCGACGCGTTCGAACTCCTCTTCCTCGAGGACGCGCAGGAGCTTCGTCTGCAGGGCCGGCGAGATCTCACCGATCTCGTCGAGCAGGAGCGTGCCCCCGTCGGCGAGTTCGAAGCGCCCCTGGCGGCGCTTGTGAGCGCCGGTGAACGCACCCCGTTCGTGCCCGAACAGTTCCGACTCGAGGAGCTGCTCGGAGAGAGCGGCGCAGTTCACGCGGATGAACGGGCCGTCCTTGCGCGGGCTGTTCTGATGGATGTGGTGTGCGACGCGTTCCTTGCCGGTTCCACTCTCGCCGGTGATGAGGACGGTGCCCTTCGAGGTGGCGACGCGCTCCGCGGTCTTCAGGATCTTGGTCATGCCGGGGGACTCGGCGATGATCTGGGTGCCCAGTTCCTTGGACATCGTGTCTCGCAGGTACTGGTTCTCTTGCTCGAGTCGCATCGTGCGCGTGATGCGTTGGACCACGACCTCGAGGGTTTCCGGGGTGCAGGGCTTCACGAGGAAGTCGACCGCGCCGAGCTTCATGGCTTCGAC
>DRLC01000006.1 GCA_011053145.1 Planctomycetota bacterium
CGACGTCGAAGACCTGCGAGAGGCATCCCTCTTCCACGTCTTCCCAGTCCGCATAGACGCGCCCGAACGAGACGCCGGGGGGGTGGGGGGCGCGTACGCCGACCGCTACGGCGGGACCCGCGAGGTGCGAGAGGTCGATCTGCACCCCGTCGTCGTCGAGCTTCAGTTCCAGCCGCAGCCGGCTCGTCCCGATCCGCACGTCGTTGTCGACGAAGGAACGACCGCGGAACGGTCCAAAGCCCTCGAGGGGATCGCCCGCTGCGGCCGGATCGGCCGCGGTGAGCCCGCGCGGCGGGGGGAGGAACGGGGTGAGGGTCGACCCGGGAGGCAGCGGGTCCCGGCTGGCGAGGGCGTCGATCGGGCGCCCCGGGACGAACGCGGGGAGCACCGCGGCGGCGAAGGGCCCGGTTCCGGAGGCGAACAGGTCCCGCCAGGCGTCCACCGCGCGGCCCTGGAGGAGTGCGGCGAGGGCCAGCTCGGCGCGGCGGCGGGGCGTGTTCGCGTCCGGGCCTCCCGCCTCGGCGCGCAGGAGTTCCATCCAGCGCCGCCACGCCCGCTCTCCGCCCCAACCGTCCTCGCCGCGCTCGTCCCAGGCGGGCCAGAGCGTCGCGGGGTTCCAGTCGGGGTCGAGGTTCGTCGAATCGAGCCGGGCGAGGGCGTCGAGTGCGCGGGCGAGCTCGGGATCGGAGCACGAGACGACGGGCGCTTCCTGGGCGCGGGCGGCGCCCGCGGCGAGGAAGGTCACGAGGGTGGCGAGCAGCAGCGAGGAAGGGCGGGCGCGCATGGGGCGCCGAGGATAGGCTAGTCGAGCGAACCATGCCACGCGGGGCCGTCCCCCGCATCCCCGTGACCCCGCGCTAGCGATGATCGATCCCGAGCTGCTCTCCATCCTCGTCTGCCCCGAGTCCCACCAGCCCCTGCGCGCCGCGACGGACGAGGAGGTTTCGGGTGTGAACGAGCGCATCGCCGCGGGCACGCAGAAGAACGTTGCGGGCAACCAGGTGGCGCAGCCGATCGACGGCGGGCTCGTGCGCGAGGACGGCAAGATCCTGTACGCGATCCGCGACGACATCCCGGTCCTCCTCGTGGAAGAGGGTCTTCCGCTCACACCCTGAGCGAGTCCTCCCGATGTTCCTCGAGCACCCGGGGCACCCGGGCCGCGGCATCCGTCTCGGCTACTGCATGAACCTGCACGCGGCCGACGATCTCGCCGGCGTGTTGGACGGAATCAAGACGGTCACCTTGCCCCTCGCGGAGCGTTTCGACGCCGCGAGCCTGCGCGACGGCTTCGGCGTCGGCATGTACCTCCCCGGCGACCTCGCGCTCGAGCTTTCGAGCGAGAGCGGCGCGGACGACCTCGACGACCTCGCGGCATTCCTCGAGGGCGCGGGGCTCGACCCGTTCACCTACAACGCGTTCCCGTTCGGCGGCTTCCACAGCGAGGGGCTCAAGGAGGCGGTCTTTCGCCCCACCTGGCTCTCCGCGATGCGAAGCGCCTACACGCTCGCCGTCGCGCGCATCGCGCATCGCCTTCTCGAGGGTCGCCGCCCCGCCGACCCCGAAGCCCTGCCGCGCCGCCACGTCTCGATCAGCACGCACACCGGGACCTTCGCTCCCTGGCTCGGCACCGGCGATCTCGATCCGGAGGCCGAATGCGACGAACTCGCCGAGAACCTCGCCCTGGCCGCCTACCACATGGCCGGCCTCGAGGCCGAATCGGGCCTGCGCACGGTGCTCTCCCTCGAACCCGAGCCGCGGTCCCTCGTCGACTCCACGCGCGGCCTCCCCGCTTGGCTCGAGCGCATCCGCTACCGCGCGCGCTCGCTCTTCACGAAGAGCGGTTCGAACCAGCCCCTCTCCCCGGAGGAGCAGGACATCGTCGAGGCCTACCTCGCGCGCTACCTCGGCACCTGCCTCGATGCCTGCCACGTCGCGGTCGAGTACGAGGAGCCCGACCTCGCCTTCCGCCGTTCGACCGCCTCGGGTTCGCCCCTCGGCAAGCTGCAGGTTTCGAGCGCCCTCGAGCTCGCCGCTCCCACGGATGACCCCGCCGGTCGCGAGCTCCTGCTCTCCCTCGACGAGCCCGTCTACCTGCATCAGGTCGTCGGCCGCTTCGCCGTCGGCGCCGCCCCGGAAGCCCCCGAGGGCCTCCTGCACCACACCGACCTCCCCGACCTCGCCGCCGCCCTCGCCGCGGGCGCGCCCGACTGGCTCGCCTGCGAGTCCTGGCGCTGCCACTTCCACGTCCCGGTCGACCTCCCGACCCTCTCCACCCCGAGGGGCGCTTCCCTCGCGACCACCTCTTCGCTCACCGACCGCCTCCTGGACGAGGCCCTCTCGCAACCCGACCGCTGGGGAACCGACGAACTGCACCTCGAAATCGAAACCTACACCTGGAACCTGCTCCCCTCCGCCGCCCGCGGAACCGGCGACCTCCTCGACGGCCTCGAGCGCGAATACCGCCACGTCCTCGCCCGCCTCGCCTCCGCCGGCTGGACCCCCGCGAGAACCTGACGAATTCCTCGCTCCCCCTCGTTGACACCCCCCCCCGGCGCCCCGTATCTTCCCGCCCTCGATCGGCGCTCCGCCACCGATCCAACTCGGTGGCCCCATCGTCTAGCCTGGCCTAGGACACCAGGTTTTCATCCTGGCGACAGGGGTTCAAATCCCCTTGGGGTCACCATCTTCCAGCTGCATCGCCGAGCAGCTCAGAGCGTCAGGCTCGATTCAGGCGCCGCGGGATGGCGTCGTACCCCGCGATCCAGGGATGGCCACCGACTCCCTTGCCGGGGCGGAGCAGAGCCGCGTGGGACGGTGGCCCAGGGTCGGGGTCACGGTTTGCGCCCTGTTCCCTATCGCTCCGCTTCTCGATGGCAGCGGCGATCTGGCTTCCGCGGGGATCCGGGGCGGTAGGCGTGATCGTCGGGTCCGGCGGCCTGGAGCGTCCTTGCCGTCTCCTGCCACTCACCCGGCGCCACAGAGGGCCTCGATGCGTTGGAAGACGATGGGAGCGCGCTCGGTGCCGTCTTCGAAGTACGTTGGGAGGGCTTCGTTGAAGTGCTCGTTTCGGGTGACCGCGCTCAGGACCCGCGCGACGTACCTCCTGAGCTTCAGGGAACTGGCCGCCATCTCTTCCGCGAGGTCGGGTCGACCGTCGACGACGCGGATCAGGTCCTCGAGGTCTTGGCTCTCCACGGGGCGGTTGTTTCCTCGGCCTTCGTAGGCGGCGAGCTTGGTCGCGAGAAAGTGGGGAGCGTCGATGTGATGGAGGGTCGCTCCCCTGGGCAGCCGGTAGGTCGCGCGGCTGGTGAAGGCGGACCTGTACCAGGGATTGCCGAATCCAAGGACTTGTTCGTCCAGCGGCATGATGTCAACGCACACGGGATCTCTCGTGAACCGGCATAGGGGGACATCGTTTCCGATGGGCTGTTCGAAGCCGCGTTCTATGAGCTTTTCGCAGAAGCCCCGGTAGGGGATGTAACCGGTCACTTCGACGATGAGGTCGACGTCCAGGGTCGGGCGCACCGGGTCGGCGCCGGGGTCGGTGATCAAGAGACCTGCGGCGCACCCGCCGACGAGGCAGAGATCGTCGAGCAGGGGGCCGAGAGCCTCGGCAGCTGCTTCGAGGTGGGCCAGGTTCGGATCAGTCGCCATCGGGCCGTGAGATGCGTTCTGCCAGGAGCTCGAATCCCAGTTCCCTCTCGCGCGCGCGGCCTCCGCGGATCGCATCGACGAGGGCGAGGACCTCGTAGAGTGCGGGGTCCTTCTTGGCCGCCGCGGGGACCGTCTTGTAGAGCGGCTGGAAGACCTGACCCCGGGCCTCTCCTTCGGGGTCCGGCCACACCAGTGGAGGTGCCGCCCCCGGCTGGAGGATGGCATGGAGCGGAGGGGCGGAGTGGGCCGTCGGCATACCGCGCCGAGTGCGTCCCGGGGACTCGAAGAACGCATAGCGGATGCCGTGGCGGATGAACTCCAGGAGCCCCTGGCGCGCCGCCATGGGCTTGGCGTCTTCGCCCGAGCGAGCGGGTGTGAGCAGCCCCGCCGCGAGGGATCGCTTCACGGAGGCGTTCGCCTCGGACGCGCTCAGACCGAGGGCATCACCCAGTGCGGCGTAGGTCCACGATGCCTCCGCCCAGATCGCGAGCTTGAGGCAGACGAACAGGTCTAACTTCTTTAGTGACATGGCCGTACGCTATTCGCGAATAGCGAATGGTGCAACCGGTGAGCCGGTTGAGTTCCGACCTCGAGGACCAGCCCCTCCTGGAACGTGGGGACTGCGCCGCTGGGGGGGAGTTCGGCCCCGGTGTGGACGTGGACGGGGAGCGAGGGGTCCGTGAGCAGGAGGCGGGCGCCGGTCACGGGCGGGGGGGCGGAGGCGCCGGGATCGAGGACCCAGGCGGGGGCGTTCGAGAGGGCGATGAAGAGGCTCCCGTCCGGGCCGCGGAACCAGTGGGACTGGACGCGCGGCGGAGCGTCGAGGTGGGCCGGGAGGGGGAGGGAGCGGGCGGCGGGGAGGACCCGTGCGGGGTCCGCGGGGAGCACGGTGCCGCCGCGCGCGCGGAAGGCGTCGACGGCGGCACGCTGGGCGGGCTCGAGGAGGTCTTCGGCGGGGAGGACGAGCAGGCTTGTCGATTCGGGCACGCCGCGCGCGAGGAGGTCGTCGCTCAGGAGGGCGAGCGGGAGGTGGGCCTCGAGGAGCGCCTGGGCGGCAGCGACGAAGGGGCCGGTGATCGTCGTCCAGGCGGCGAGCTCGTCGGGGAGCAGCGCGGCGCGCGCGCTCGGGGAGGTGCAGGAGGATCGTCTGGAGCGGGCGGGCGTGGGCGAGCGGGGCGCCGAGTGCGTGGCCGAGGGAGAAGGCTCCGGCGAAGCTCGCTGCGTCGGGGAGGTTCGCCTCGGGGTGGTCGAGGTTCGCGAGGTTGCCACTCGCGACGACGGCGGCGGTTGCGGCGCGCCAGCGGGCGGCCCCCTCGAAGCCATGGATCCAGACGTGGGCGGGGCGGCCGAAGGTGCCGTCGCGCGCCCCGAGCCAACCGAGCGCGAGGAGCGCGTCGCGCGACGGGCTCCGCTCGTTCGGGTGGCGTTCCAGGAAGTCGAAGAGAGCGGTCGGCGCGCCGAGCCGGTACTCGGTCTTCGAGACCGTCCCGACCGCCGCGAGGCGCAGGGTCGGGAGGAGCGTGCGCGGATCGCTCTCGCGGTGCAGGCTCACGATCAGGGCGAAGCCCGGGTGGCGGCTCTCGAGCTCCTCACGCCACGCGGCGAGACGGCGCGCGATCGAGTCCTCGGTGAACGCGAGGAAGCGGCGGTAAAGCGGGTCGGCGAGGTCTTCGGAC
>DRLC01000007.1 GCA_011053145.1 Planctomycetota bacterium
CATCCTCTCCGCGATGATGCGCAAGGTGCAGGTCAACGATGCGGGCGACAGCGAGTTCCTGCCCGGCGCGGTCGTGGACAAGTTCCGCTTCCGCTCCGAGAACGAGCGCCTCCGCAAGGAGCGCAAGAAGCCGGCGACGGGCATGACCCTGCTCCTCGGCATCACGAAGGCGTCGCTATCCTCCGAGTCCTTCATCTCGGCGGCCAGTTTCCAGGAGACGACGAAGGTTCTGACCGAGGCGGCGATCGCCGGACGTCGCGACTTCCTGGTCGGCCTCAAGGAAAACGTGATCCTCGGACACATGGTGCCGACCGGCACCGGCTTCCGGGATCACTACCGGACCCGCGTGAAGAAGAACATCGACTTCGGCGAGATCGGAAAAGGGGCCGGTTTCACCGGCAGCGGCCTGGACGCCGAGATGGAAGCCCTCCTCGGTGGGGGGCCGGCACCTGGCGCGGAGCACGAGATGGCCATGGCGGCTACCGGCACCGACGCTGCAGGGGAGGCGGCCGCACCGGCCGCGGCCCCCGAACCGCCGGCCGCTGCTCCGGAACCGCCGGCCGCCGAGTCGGCCGCGCCCGCGCCGCCCGCGAGTTCCGAGCCCGAGACCCCGTCCGAGGAGCAGGACCCGAAGGAGTAGCCGCTCCCCTCCGTCGATCCCCGCCGCCCTCCTTGCCTTCCCGGAAGGGGGCGGGCGTGGGATTCGCGTCCCTTCGCGTATTGACTCGCACCCTCTCATCCATACAATCCAACGCCCGTTTTTCTGGAGGAGCCCCCTCCTCCCCCCGGTTTCAAGGACCAGGTAGATGCCGACGATCAATCAACTCGTCCGAAAGGGACGCAAGAAGTCCCGCAAGCGCTCGAAATCCCCCGTGCTCGAGTCCTGCCCGCAGAAGCGGGGGGTCTGCCTGCAGGTGAAGACCCAGACGCCGAAGAAACCGAACTCCGCGCTCCGCAAGGTGGCCCGTGTTCGCCTTTCCAACGGCAAGGAGATCACCGCCTACATCCCTGGGGAAGGCCACAACCTCCAGGAGCACTCGATCGTGCTCGTCCGTGGGGGTCGTGTTCGTGACCTCCCCGGCGTGCGCTACCACATCCTCCGCGGCACCCTCGATACCGGTGCGGTGGACGGGCGTTCCCAAGGTCGCTCCAAGTACGGGACGAAGCGTCCCAAGTAGTCCCGCCCCCCGAGAAACGGACCCCCTCCACGACAGGCAATCCAGACCATGCCCCGCAACTTCAAGTCGACGGCCGTGCTCCAGAAGCCGGACCCCAAGTTCGGGTCCATGCTGGCCACGAAGATCATCAACAAGATCATGCAAGATGGTAAGAAGACCATCGCGCAGCGAGCCTTCTACGACGCCCTCGACCTGGCCGCCAAGAAGCTGCCCGAGGCCGAGGACCAGGTGGAGATCTTCACGCGAGCGATCGACAACATCCGCCCGTCGGTCGAAGTTCGCTCCAAGCGCGTCGGTGGTTCGAACTACCAGATCCCGCGTGAGGTGAAGAAGAACCGCCAGCAGAGCCTCGCGATCCGTTGGCTCGTGGACAACGCGCGCAAGAAGAAGGGCAAGCCGATGCGCGAGCGTCTCTGCGAGGAGATCGTGGATGCCTACAACGGGCAGGGCGCCTCCGTCTCCTGGAAGGAGAACGTCCACAAGATGGCCGAGGCGAACAAGGCCTACGCACACTACGCCCGCTAGGGCCGAGCCCCCCGTACCCAGCGAAGGAGCGCACATCCGGCAGCCCGGATCGTGCGCTCTCTTCTTTTCGCAACCCGCCAGCAGCGTGAACGTCCTCATTCTCCGAGATCCGCGCGAGTCCGTCGCCAAGTGCTCCCTGACCCCGCTTCGCGGGATGGAAGGGATCCGCTTCGTCGACTATCACCCCGACCGCCGGATCGACGCCTCCGGTCACGTCCTCCTCGATCCGGAGGGGGAACTGCTCGGGTCCGAGGATCGCGGGCGAGATCTGCTCCTGATCGATTGTTCCTGGCGCCGGGTGGAGAGCCTGCGCCGGACCGTGGACGGCGAGCCGCTCCGCCGCCGACTGCCGCCGCTCGTGACCGCCTATCCGAGGCGCAGCCGAACCTTCGAGGACCCGCGCGAGGGACTCGCGTCGGTCGAGGCGCTCTTCGCGGCCGTGCTGGCCCTCGGTGATCCCCGCGAAGAACTCCTCGCCGCTTACCGCTGGCGCGAGGAGTTCCTGCTGCGCAACGCGGTGGAACTCGACCGCCTGCGCTCAACTCCGCGCGCTGCCCGGTCTCAGATGCCGGTTCGAGGGGTCTACCCCGGGTAGATCCGCGAGACCGGGCATGGAAAGCGGGCAGCGCACGGGGTTGCGTCGCACTAAGATCTTGGAATGCCATCCGATCTGCGAAACATCGGGATCGTCGCGCACATCGATGCGGGCAAGACGACGGTCTCCGAGCGCATCCTCTTCTATTCGGGCGTGGAACGCCGGATGGGGGAGGTCCATGAGGGCAGCACCGTCATGGACTGGATGGAGGAGGAGCGTCGGCGCGGGATCACGATCACCGCGGCGGCGGCGAGCGTTCCTTGGCGCGGTAAGACGATCAACCTCGTCGACACCCCGGGGCATGTGGACTTCACCGTCGAGGTCGAACGCTGCATGCGCGTGCTCGAGGGAGCCGTGCTCGTGCTCAACGGCGTGGCCGGGGTCCAGGCGCAGTCCGAGACGGTGTGGCGCCAGATGTGCCGGCACCGCGTCGCCAGCCTCGCCTTCGTGAACCAGCTCGACCGCCCTGGTGGGGACTACCTCGGTGCGGTGGAGAGCCTGCGCGAACGGCTCGAGGCGCCCGCGATCGCGGTCCAATACCCGATTGGAGAGGGCAAGGAGTTCCGCGGCGTCGTCGACCTCGTGCGCATGCGGGCGCTGCACTTCTCGGCGGACACCCTGGGCAAGGACCCGGAGGTGATCGCGGTGCCCCCCGAAGTCGAGGAGGAGGCGCTCGTGCTGCGCTCGGAGCTGATCGAGACCCTCGCGGAGGGGGACGAAGCGGTGCTCGCGGCGTTCCTGGACGAGACCGAGCCGGACGAAGCCGACCTGGTGCGCGCCCTGCGCGCGCGCGTTCTCGAGCGCTCCCTCGTCCCGGTCCTCGCCGGGGCCGCGCTGCGCAACGTCGGCGTCCAGCCGCTCCTCGACGCCATCGTCGACTACCTACCCGCCCCCGAAGAGGTCCAGATTCCCCACGGCTTCGACCCGGCTTCTGGCGAGGAGGTCACGCCCGAGACCGGCGAGCGGGCCCCCGTGGTCGCCTTCGCCTACAAGTTCCAGGCGGACCGCAACGAGGACCTGCTCTTCACGCGCATCCTCGCCGGGACCGTGCGGCCTGGCCAAAAGCTCTTCAACCCGCGGGTGAAGCGCATGGAGAGGATCGCCCGCGTGCTGCGCATGCACGCGGACTCTCGCCATCCGCTCGAGGAAGCGGGCCCCGGCGAAATCGTCGCCCTGACGGGGGCCAAGTTCACCGTGACGGGGGACACCCTCTGCGAGCACGACCACGCCCTGGTGCTCGAGCCCCTCGTCTTCCCCGAGCCCGTCATCACGCGGGTGGTCGAACCCGGCTCGACGGCGGATCGCGACAAGCTGCACGCGGCGCTCGAGCGCCTCTCGTTCGAGGACCCGACCTTCCACGTGCGGGAGGACGCGGAGACCGGTCAATGGCTGATCGCCGGGATGGGCGAGCTACACCTCGAGGTGCTCGAGCATCGCCTCCGCGAAGACTTCGGCCTCGAGGTCCACGTGGGAACGCCGCGGGTGGCCTATCGCGAGGCGCCCCGCAGGGTGTCGCGGGGTAGCGGGCGCGTCGATCGAATGGTGGGAGGCGAACGCGTTTTCGGGGCCCTGGACGTGGAGGTCGTCCCGATCCATGGGGGCGATGAGGAGGAAACAGGGGGAGCCGTCTTGGTCGAATTCGCCCCGGACTGTCTCGTTCCCGACGGCCTGCGGGAGGCCGTCCGCGAGTGCCTCTCCCTCGAGGCCCAGGTCGGGCCGCGCTTCGGCTTCCAGATGGGGGGCCTGCGGGTCGTGGTCCACGGTGGGGAGAGCCACCCCGGGCGCGACGCGGAACTCGGCTTCAACCAGGCCGCGAGCATGGCTCTGCGGGAAGCCCTGGCCGGGGCCGACGTGGCGCTGCTCGAGCCGGTGATGTCCTTCCAGATCGAGGCCCCGCCGGAATTCATGAGCGGGATCCTCGGCGATCTCCAGGCCCGCCGGGCCGAGGTTCAGGACCTCCAAGCGGACGAGGGGGCCCGCAGGGTGCGCGGGGTCGTGCCCCTGTACCGGATGTTCGGCTACGCCTCGGTCCTGCGTTCCCTCTCCCAGGGGAGGGCCGGGTTCTCGCTCACCCCATCCGGATTCCGGGAGGTTCCCGAGTCCGAGCTCGCCGAGCGCGGTCTGGTCTGGAGCTGAGCGCCTAGCAATTCCCAAAACCTTCCTCGGGAAAGCCGGGGGGCGGCATTGACCCCCCCTCGGGCCACTGCTATGTTCTTCGCCCCTTTGCGGGACTCGGCTGCTCCAACGGGGAGCGGGCGGAGCCCCGGGGACCCGAGTGCAGGGGATGGACCCCGTGTGCGTGGGACCGTTCCACGCGGCCCGCGGGGACCTCACGCACCGATAGAGACCATGAGCGACAGAATCCAGATCCGTATGGAGGCCTACGACCACGAGGCCCTCGATCAGTCCGCCGTCGAGATCGTCGAAACGGCGAAACGTACGGGGGCACGCGTGGCGGGACCGATCCCGTTGCCGACCCGGATCGAGCGCTACACGGTCCTCCGGTCGCCCTTCATCGACAAGAAGTCGCGCGAGCAGTTCGAGATTCGGACGCACAAGCGACTCATCTACATCTCCGAGCCGACCAACCAGACGGTGGACGCGCTCAGTAGCCTCAACATGCCTGCGGGGGTGGACATCCGGATCAAGGCTTAGGCCTCGAGCACCGTGCCGCGCGCACGGTGTGGGATGACGACGCTTCGCGCGTGCCCAGGATGGGCGGTGCGCGGCGACAGGCAGGAAACGGACCCCCAACCATCGCCCCGAAGGCGCGCTTCGCGCGTGTCGATCGGGATCTTTACCAAACAGAACGCTGCGCTCGTCGCGTGGCCAGGCGTCGGCCGCCGCCCTTGCGGACTCCCCAGGGAGCTCCCGCGGACGGAGGTCACCTGGTCGAACCGGCACGCGCTATCAGTTCAGGGAATCATGACGCTGATCCTAGGACGCAAGAGAGGGATGACGCAGGTCTTCACCGAGGACGGGACCCATGTGGGGGTCACCGTTGTCGAGGCGGGCCCGTGTGTCGTCACCCAGGTGCGAACGAGCGAGAAGGATGGCTACGACGCCATTCAGCTCGGCTTCGGCGACCGGAGCGAGAAACGCACCACGAAGCCCCTCCAGGGCCACTACAAGAAGGCCGGCACGACGCCGAAGCGCTTCCTCCGGGAGGAGCGCCTGAGCGGCCCGGCCGACTGCTCGGTGGGGGATACCCGCACCTGTGAGGTCTTTTCCGAGGGGGACATCGTCGATGTGATCGGCACCTCCAAGGGCCGCGGCTTTGCCGGCACGATCAAGCGCCACGGTTTCTCCCGCGGGCTGAAGACCCACGGTTGCATGAACTACCGGGCGCCTGGCTCGATCGGAGCATCCGCGTATCCGGCGCGCGTCTTCAAAGGAAAGCGCATGGCCGGTCACTTCGGAAACGCGCGCGTCACGACCAAGAACCTTCAGGTGGTCCGCGTCGACGCGAAGCGCAACCTGCTCTTCATCAAGGGTGCGGTTCCGGGTCCCAAGGGCGGCTTCGTCCAGGTTCAGACGGCAAAGACCGGGGCTCCCGGCGCAAAGGGGTAGGGCCAAGCGATGCAAGTCAAGAGCTATCAGGCGGGGAGCGCCGGTGAGGTCGAGATCGACGACCGGCCCTTCCGCGACAAGAGTGGCAAGTCCCGCGTGCTGTACCGCACGCTGAAGGACGCCGTGGTCATGCACCAGGCGAACCAACGCCAGGGCACCGCGAGCACGAAGACCCGCGGAAAGGTCAAGGGCACGAACAAGAAGCCTTACCGCCAGAAGGGAACCGGGCGCGCCCGCGCCGGTGACCGCAAGTCGCCGATCTGGCGCGGCGGTGGAACGGTCTTCGGGCCGCTCCCGCGGGACTACTCCTACCACATGCCGGCCAAGGCGCGCCGTCTGGCGACGCGAACCGCGCTGCTCGGGAAGATGCAGGACGGGGAAGTGGTGATCGCCGATCTCGGCGGTTTCACCGAGCCCTCGGCTCGCTCCGCCCGCAAGATCCTTTCGGACCTCGGTTCTCCGCGCCGTGCACTGGTCGTGCTCGCCGAGCCGAAGGAGATGGTTTGGAAGTCCTTCCGCAACTTCCCGGGCGTCACCGTGCGGTGCGCGAAGGACCTGTGCGCGTACGATGTCGTCGCCGGTGGGCTTCTCATCGTTGAAGCCGCCGCGATGGACGCCCTCGCCGCCCGAGTGGGGGGCGCCAACTCCGAAGGAGGTGACGCGTGAGTGCTCTCGATCGCGCCTACCGGATCATTCAGAAGCCGGTCATTACCGAGAAGGCCAGCACGGACACCATGAACCGGAACGCCTACACGTTTCGGGTTCCGCGCACCGCCAACAAGGCGGAGATCCGCGACGCCGTGCAGCGCCTGTTCGACGTGAAGGTTCTCTCGGTCAACACCCTGCACGTCCGCGGCAAGCGGCGCGTGCGCGGACGGTCCATCGGCGTCAGCCAGGACTGGAAGAAGGCCATCGTCCAGTTGTCCCCCGAAAGCCAGATCGACGTCCTGTAAGCCATGGGCCTCAAGACCTACAAGCCGACATCACCGGGTCGTCGGGACGGTAGCGTCCTCGACTTCTCCGAGCTGACCACGCGGAAGCCGGAGAAGAGTCTCCTGCGTCCGCTCAAGAAGACCGGGGGCCGCAACAACGTCGGTCGCATCACCTGCCGTCGTCGCGGTGGCGGTCACAAGCGCCGTTATCGTCTGATCGACTTCAAGCGTGCCAAGGACGGCGTGCCCGCAACGGTCAAGACCATCGAGTACGATCCGAACCGCTCCGCGAACATCGCGCTGCTCTGGTATGCGGACGGGGAGAAGCGCTACATCATCGCGCCCCTCGGGCTCGAGGTCGGCCAGGTCTTGATGAGCGGGCCGGATGCCGATCCCACGACGGGCAACGCGATGAAGCTCAAGGACATCCCCGTCGGGTTGATGATCCACAACATCGAGCTGCATCCGAAGAAGGGGGCTCAGATCTGCCGTTCGGCCGGTTCCTACGCCCAGTTGCAGGCTCGCGAGGGCAACTACGCGGTGGTCCTGCTCCCCTCCGGTGAGCTCCGTCGGATCCACGTCGAGTGCCGGGCCACGATCGGTCGCGTCGGCAACACCGACCACCAGAACGTGAAGCTCGGCAAGGCGGGTCGCCGTCGCCACATGGGTCGACGCCCGAAGGTGCGCGGAACCGCGATGAACCCGATCGACCACCCGCTCGGAGGTGGCGAGGGTCGCACGAAGGGGGGGCGTCACCCCTGCTCACCCACGGCCGTCCCGGCCAAGGGGGGGCGTACCCGTCGTCGCAACAATCCCACGGACAAGTTCATCCTGCGGCGCAGGAAGAAGAAGAGGTAGTCAGGTATGGGCCGCAGTATCAAGAAAGGACCGTACATCGATCCCAAGTTGGCCAAGAAGGTCGAGGCCCTCGGGGCCGGTCGCACGCCGATCAAGACTTGGGCACGTCGCTCGACCATTCCGCCCGAGTTCATCGGGCACACCTTCATGGTCCACAACGGCAAGCAACACGTGAAGGTCTTCGTCACCGAGGACATGGTCGGCCACAAGCTCGGGGAGTTCGCCGCTACCCGCAACTTCCGTGGTCACACCAACAAGAAGGAAGGCCAGAAGAAGGGGCGCTAGATGACTGCCACCTACACAGCCAAGCACCGCTTTGCGCGGATCACCGCTCGCAAGGCCCGTTTCGCCGCCGACCAAATTCGCGGCCTGGGGGTCAACCAAGCGATGGAGATCCTCGAGTTTTCGCCCACCCGAGCGGCCGCGATGTACCGCAAGGTGCTGGGGTCCGCGATCGCGAATGCGAGTCAGGACGAGAACGTGAACGTGAACCGACTCTTCGTCTGCGACAGTCGCGCCGACGATGGCCCGCTTTTGAACGGACGCATGCGCTGGCGTCCCGGTCCCCAGGGCCGGGCGATGCCGTTCCGCAAGCGGACCTCACACCTGACCGTCGTCGTGCGGGAGCGCGAGGAGTAATCAGCACCCATGGGACAAAAAGTACACCCGGCCGGTTATCGCATCGGCGTCATCGAGCCCTGGCGTTCGCGTTGGTACGCCAACAAGAAGAACTACGGGCGACTCCTGATCGAGGATCACAAGATCCGCCAGCACATCTACAAGGAGTACAAGTCCGCGGGCGTGCCGCGCATCGAAATCGAGCGCACGGGTGAGGCGGTGAACATCATCGTCCATACGGCTCGCCCTGGCGTGCTCGTCGGCCGCAAGGGCG
>DRLC01000008.1 GCA_011053145.1 Planctomycetota bacterium
CCCGCCAATCTCCCGCGCGCCGACTTCGTCCATTGGGTTCTGGTCGACGTCCCTGCGTCGGTCACCGAGCTTGCCGCCGGTTCGTGCTGCGACGGCGTCACGCCGGGGGGCAAGCGTGGCCCGAGCGGACCAGCGGGCTCGCGGCAGGGCATCAACGACTACACCTCGTGGTTCGAAGGCGACGCGGAGATGGGCGGCACCTACCTCGGCTACGACGGCCCCGCTCCCCCGTGGAACGACGAGCGCGTGCACCACTACCACTTTCGGGTCTTCGCACTCGATGTCGACCGCCTCGACCTCGGCGACCGATTCACCCGAGCGGACGTCGAGGCCGCGATGGCCGGCCACGTCCTGGCGAGCGCGGAGCTCGTCGGGACCTACTCGCTGCGGACCCCCGGGCACCACCCCGGGTAGATCCCCCGAGCAGCGCAGGGAAACCGGGCATCACGCCGGGTGATGCCCGGGAGGTGCCGCGACGACCACGGTCTTGTGGTTCACGAACGACAGGATCCCTAGATCCGAGAGTTCGCGGCCGTAGCCCGAGTCGCGGATTCCACCGAAGGGAAGGCGCGGGTCGGAGCGCACGAAGTCGTTCACGAAGGCCGATCCGGCTTGGAGTTCTTCGAGCGCGATGCGGCGGCCGCGGTCCAGGTCGCGGGTGAAGACCGCGGCGCCGAGGCCGTAGGTCGTCGCGTTCGCGATGCGGATCGCCTCGGCCTCGTCGACGGCGTGGAGCACCGAAGCGACCGGACCAAAGAGTTCCTCCTCGAACGCGGGCGTCGCGGGTTCGACTCCGTCGAGCACGGTGGGGGGGTAGTAGAAGCCCGGGCCCCCGGGGGCCTCGCCACCCACGAGCGCGCGCGCTCCTCCCGCGATGCTCGCCTCCACCTGGCGCGCGAGCGTGTCCCGCAGGTCGCGGCGCGCGATCGGTCCGAGGGTCGATGCCGGATCGAAGGGATCGCCGCAGCGTGCCTGCTCGAATCGTGCGGTGAGCAGCGAGGTGAACTCCTCGCGGATCGCGTCGACCGCGATGAAGCGCTTCGCGGCGATGCAGCTCTGGCCGGCGTTCAGGAGCCGGCTCGTCGCGCCCGCGCGCGCGGCGAGTTCGAGGTCGGCATCTTCGAGCACGACGTACGGATCGCTGCCGCCGAGCTCGAGCACCGTCGGCTTGAGCGCCGCGCCCGCCAGCGCGGCGACGTGGCGACCGGCACGGGTGCTCCCGGTCAGGGTGACCGCGGCGACGCGGCGGTCCGCGATCAGCGCGCCGACCCGCTCGACGTCGACGAGCAGGGTCTGGAAGAGCCCCGCCGGGAGACCCGCCGCGTCGAAGAGGCGCTCGATTTCGAGCGCGCAGCCGATCACGTTCGGCGCGTGCTTGAGCAGGCATGCGTTGCCGGCCATGAGCGCGGGCGCCGCGAAGCGGAACACCTGCCAGAGCGGAAAGTTCCAGGGCATGATCGCGAGGACCGCGCCGAGGGGACGATGGGCGACGAAGCTCTCCTGCGCCTCGGTCGGGATCGCCCGTTCGCGAAGCTGCTCCGCTCCGTGCTCCGCGTAATAGCGGCAGACGAGCGCGCACTTTCGCACCTCGGCCTCCCCCTCGCGGACGACCTTGCCCATCTCGTTCGCGATGAGCTCCGCGAGCGCGGGGGCGTTCCCCTCGAGCGCGTCCGCCACCGCGAGGAGGGGCTCGGCACGTTCCCCGAAGTCCGCCCGCGCCCAGCTTGCCTGGGCCCGGACCGCGGCGTCGAGACGACGCTCGACCTCCCCCCCGTCGTGCTCGTCGTACGCGGCGAGCTGCACACCATCGCTCGGTCGAATCGTCTTCATGGGGCGCAGGGTACGTGCCTGGCCCCGGCCCGTGGAGTCCTCGCAGCGGGACGCGCGCGACCCGCGGCCCCGCGGGGAATCCTTTTCGCTCACGGAACCCCGGGGCCGTCCGAGAACAACACGAGACCCCTAATCCCGAGGTTCCCCATGCAAATCCGACCGAGCCAGAACGCTTCCCAGTTCGCCCCCTTCGTCCACGACGCCGCCCGGACCGCCGGAGCATCCTCCGTCACCCCGGTCGAGGTCAGCCCGACCGCCCCCGCTGCCGGGGACCCCCCCGCGTCCCCGGAGGCGGTCGGCCGCGTGCTGTTCGGGGAGGCCCGCCATCGCCTCCAGGGCCTGCGCTCCGACGTCTCGCACCGCCTCAAGGGGCTTGGAGAGCGCCTCTCCTTCGTCCTCGGCGGGGAGGAGGGCCGCGCGGCCCGCAAGGAGATCCGCCTGCTCGGACGCGCCTTCCGGACCTCGATCCGGGACGCTTTCCAGGCAGCTCGCGCGAACTTTCGAGAGACCGGGACCTTCGACACCGAGGGGCTCGGGAATGCGGTCGAGAGCGCGTTCGGCCAGCTCGGTGAGGGGCTCTCGAGCCTCTTCCAGAGCTACGGCATCGACGTGCCCTCGCTGACGAGCGAACCCGCCGAGGTCGAAGAGCCCGCCGACGTGGAGGACGTCGAAGAGTCCGCTCCGAGCACCCCCAGCGCGACGATCCAGAGCGTGGAGCCCCTCGGTGGGACCTCCGCGGGGACGGCTCCGCCCACCGGTGGGACCGTGGTCCCGATCGATCCTTCGGTGCCGGGCAGTTCCCTCGAAGGCCCGACCGGCGGTGTCCTCGCCACCCCCTCGGCCGTCGAGGAGGAGGACGAGGCCCACGAGCTCGAGGACCTCGATGAGTCCGAGGAGGCGGAAGCGGCGCAC
The DNA here is from genome assembly GCA_011053145.1 of Planctomycetota bacterium. Lineage (GTDB taxonomy): Bacteria > Planctomycetota > UBA1135 > UBA1135 > DRLC01. The sequence continues at coordinate 2,743 of DRLC01000008.1, forward strand.
GACGTCGAGGAGTCCGAGGACGCGGACGAGGCCCACGACGCCGACGAGGCCCACGAAGTGGAAGAGGATGGCGGAGCGTCCCCCGCGGCCCAGGGCGGCACGGCCCCGGCTGCGCTCGTCGCCGACGCCCAGGAACTCTTCCAACGCTTCGATGCCCTCCAGGCCGACTTCGCGGATCGCTTCGAGGGCGGCTTCGAGCCCGAAGATTCCGAGGCGCTGCGAGCGATTCGCAAGTACCTCGACGGCGGCTTCGACCTCCTCGCCCGCCTGGGAGGCGACGAGGTGGCGTAGCACCCCAACACGATCGATACGGTCTCCCCTGGCGGGGGTCCGGTAGGATGCGACGCTCCCCGCATCCCCCCGGACCCACGCCATGTTCGTCTCTCCCCTCGCTCTCGCGCTCCTCGCCGCTCCCCAGGGCTCC
>DRLC01000009.1 GCA_011053145.1 Planctomycetota bacterium
GATGCCGCGGGAACTTGACTCGCGTGGAGCTCCCGCTGGCGCCGCCTGAGGACAGCGGCGTCCCACGGAGAGCACCAGGCCGCATGCTCTCCCCGCCGAGGGGACCCGAGACTCCCGATCGGAGGATCGGCACGCCATGTGCGATCTCCGCGGCAGCCCGACACCATGAGGCAACCGTCATGAAACACCGTCCCGTTCGCACCCTCGTTCTCCTGTGCTCCGTCCTGGCCCTCGTCGCGCTCCCCGCCCAGGCCCAACACCGCTCCCACGGCGGCGAACACCGTCTGGCCACGAGGTACGCCGCACCCGGCGTCTATGCATCCACGAATCGATCGCACCACACCCCCTCCAGGTACACCGCCTCGCACCGTGTCCAGCAGTGGGTGCCCGGAAGGTTCGAAACCGTAACCCGCAGGATCTGGGTCCCGGAACGCGTCGAGAGCGTGTGGATCGAACCGGTCTTCGGCCTGCGCACCGACATCTTCGGCGTGTCCGTTCGCGTCGAACTGAGCCCCGGACACTTCGAGCGTGTGGTTCAACCCGGCTACTACACGACACGGCGCGAACGCCGCTGGATCCCCGGCCACTGGGTGGTGCGGTGAAAGAGAGAACGCGGCTCCCCTGACTCCAGGAGCCGCGCGGAGGACCCGAGGCAGGGGGTCATCGGGATTCTCCGAACAGGGCTCCGCGGCGAAGGCCGCGGAGCCCGCTTTCCGTTGGAGGCCCGAGCACGGATCGCGCTCAGACGCTGTGCACGATGCGCCCGTCGATGACGACCGCGCGAACGGGGTTGCGTCCGAACTCGTAGGCCAGGTGGAGATGGTTCGGGTGATCGAGCACGACGAGGTCGGCTCGCTTTCCCACCTCGAGGGTCCCGAGCTCCCTTCCGCGGTCGACGGAAACGGCCGCGTTGAGCGTCGCCGCGGTCAAGCACTCCGCCGCGCTCATTCGGTAGCGCAATGCCGCGAAGGTCATGACCTCGGGCAGGCTCATGCAATAGCAGCTTCCCGGGTTGAAGTCGGTCGCCAGGGCGGGAGCCAGACCTGCGTCGATCATGCGCCGCGCGGGCGCCTCCTGCTCGACCCGCAGGTACAACGGGACGAGCGGACAGAGGACCGGCACCACACCTGCCTCGGCCATGGCCTCGATTCCGCGTGGATCGACGAACTCGAGGTGGTCCGCGCTGCGCGCCCCCACCTCGGCGGCGAGCTGGGCACCGCCGAGGGCGGTGAGCTGGTCCACGTGGAGCCGCAGCCCAAAGCCGAGCTCGCGCGCGCGCGTCAGGATGCGCCTGGAGTCGGCGAGATCGAAGACGTGGGTCTCCGTGAAGATGTCGCAGTACTCCGCCAGGCCGCTCTCCGCCACCGTCGGAAGCATCTCCTCCACGAGCAGGTCGACATAGGCGGCGCGATTCTCTCGGTACTCCGGCGGGAAATCATGGGCCCCGAGGAAGGTCGGGACGAGCCGCACCGGGTGCGTCCGATTCGCCTCGGCGATCACCTCGAGACACTTGAGCTCGTCCTCGAGGCGGAGCCCGTACCCGGTCTTCGCCTCGACCGTCGTCGTCCCCAGGGTCAGGAAGCGATCGAGGCGTTGGAGGAGCCCGGCGAGCAGGGTCTCCTTGGATGCGGCGCGCACCCCCGCCACCGAAGAGACGATCCCTCCACCGGCCCGGGCGATTTCGACGTAGCTCTTGCCCGCGGTCCGCATCTCGAATTCTTCTTCGCGGGTCCCCGCGAACACCGGATGCGTATGCGCGTCCACGAAGCCCGGAACGACCAACCCTCCCCCTGCGTCGAGATCCTCGTCCGCAAGGAACCTCGACCGAAGGTCCGCCTCCTGCCCCACGGCAACGATGCGCCCCGCACGGATCGCAACGGCGCCGCACTCGATCACCTCCAACTCCCCGGGGGCCGTTCCGCCGGTGGCGTCCACGCCGCGCGGTGTGGCCAGCTCGGTGCAGCCGCACACGAGGAGATCGACGGATTCAAGAGCTGTCCTGTCCACGGCGACGAGGGTAACGATCGCCCGGCCCATGTCGCGTCAAATCGTGGGGGGACATCTCTGCTCCTGCCCTCTCCCCGCGCGTGCGGAGCAATGCCTTCATCTCCCGTTCGAGGCGTTGCCGGTCGAGTACCACCGTCTTCTCGAGCGCGCCCGCATCCCAGTGCCCCGCAAGGCTTCGACCTCTTCCCATCTCGAACCTCCGTTTGCGATGACCGCCCTTTCCGGCCCGGGGTTTCCAGCACCACTTGGCACCTGAATCGGACTCTTCGTTTTTTCCGTCCGGCGGCGCTCGGCGTGGTGCTGAAAGGGGCATGAAGACGCTGCAGAAGAAGGGGCGACGCGCGCTCGGCGAAGAGCAACGGGCCGCGCGCCCAGGGCAAGTCCACCAAGGGGAGAGCTACCGCATCACGGAAGCACAGCTCCAATCACTCGTTCGAGCACTCTGGGAAGAGATCGCGAGAGAGGAAGGTCCCGCGGCCGAGCCTGTCGACCCGCCGGTCCGACGCAGGACGCGGCGCCGTCCGAGCCTGGGGAGGCGGATGGCGCATCGCGTGGTCACCGGCCGACACGCCTAGAACCGCGGGACCGCAGAGGGGAAGGCCCGACGCTCGGCATTCGCCGGGCGTCGGGCCGCTCGTATCGGTCGGGCAGCGCGGACGGACGCCGATCGATTCCCGCGACCCTCCTTCTCGCTTCCCGGTGCGATGCGTCGGCGCACGACGTTCTTTGCAGGGAAGCGTGGCGGATTCGAGCGCGAAACTCGTCTTACTCCATGGGTTCGCTGTTTCGCATTTCCCGCCCGCGGACCCCAGAAACCCGTTGCAACTGCAACCTTGGGCTCTCGCGGGAAAGAGGTTTCCATGGAACGAAACGCAGCATCGCTCTTCGCCGCATTCCTCGTGCGCAGGGAAACGGGAGAAGCCATCGGATTCGAGACGTTCGCTGGGGAGCACGCCGAGCACGCAGCGGAACTCCTGGAGCTGTGGTCCAAGCATCAAGCGATCGAGAGAGCACTGCGCGGTGCGCCCGCGGACGAGAAGGAACCAGCCGGCTCCTTCTTCCATCTCTCCTGCCGAAAGGAACGTCGCAGGCGCGAGGGCAGCACGCACCCTTCTCTCGGCCCCGGCGATCGCCTGGGCGACTTCCTTCTCATCCGCCTGCTCGGCACCGGAGGCATGGGTCGCGTCTACGAAGCCATGCAGACCGATCTCCGGCGCAAGGTCGCACTGAAACTCGTCCTACCCGAGCGCATGGACGAGCGCTCCCTGGAACTGTTCGCTCGCGAAGCCCGTGCGGGAGGCCGCCTCTCGCACCCCGGAATCGTGGGGGTGCACGGCTACGGAGAAACCGACGGGGTGCACTGGATCAACCAGGAACTCGTGGAGGAAGGTTGGACGCTACGGGACTTCCTCGACGAGATCCGGCGCGCCGACACACTGCCACGCGACTACTACCGGCGGATTGCGGCGTTCATCATCCAGGTCGCCGAAGCACTCCAGGCCGCTCACGACGCCGGTGTCATTCACCGCGATATCAAACCGCAAAACATCCTGATCGGTCCGGATGACCGACCGAAGGTCGGTGACTTCGGCCTCGCCCGCGTGAGTGGCGAAAGCGCACTCACCCTGACCGGCGACTTCGCCGGCACCTACCTGTACATGAGTCCGGAGCAGGTCGCCGCCCGGAGGATGGGCCTCGACCACCGCACCGACATCTTCAGCCTCGGTGTCGTGCTCTATGAGCTGCTCAGCCTCCGTCGCCCATTCGAAGGCGACACGACGCACCAGATCGCGGAAAAGATCCTGACCTGGGATCCGCCCGACCTCCACCGCCAGCGCTCGCGGATTCCGGCCGACCTCTCATCGATCGCCGGCAAGATGCTCGAGAAGCGCCCGGCGGATCGCTACCAGAGCATGGGCGATGTCGCGGAGGAACTCGGCCGCTACCTCGCCAACGAGCCCGTGCTCGCCCAGCCTCCCGGGCCCGTGCGGCGACTCCAAAAGTGGGCGATTCGCAACCCGACGAGGAGTCTCGTCGGTGCAGTCGCGGCGGTGGCCTTCCTCGTCATCAGCATCCTTGCGCTCCACGTGATCCACACGAATCGCGCCCTGAGATCCCAGGAGACCGAGGCACGAATGCGAGCGGCGGATGTCCTTCGGCTGTCACTGTCCCAGGACCTCGATGACCTGATCGCCGATTCCGAGGACCTGTCGCCGCCCGTCCCCGACCGCATCCCGGCGCTGCGCTCTTGGCTTCAAAGGGCGCATGAGATCACGGCCCAACTTCCGGGACTGCGTGCGAAGCGTGACGAGCTGCGGTCCCTGGCCCTGCCCCGCTCCGCACAGCAACGCGTTGAGGAGCGCCGCTCCCACCCGGACTTCCCGAAGCTCGCCGTACTTCGCGCTCGCATCGATGCTCGGCGACGGGCGCTCGAAGCGCGCTGCGGAGCGGCCATGCCCGACCTGCCGAAACCCGACTGGAGTCAGTTCCCCCACTCGGGCCTAGGAATGAACAAGATTGCCTGGGACCTCGTTCGCCCAGGTCGAGAGGTCGAGGGACGCGAGCCCCTCGGCGTCGCGCTCGCCGCCCGTGCGGCCGAGGAACTCGAAGGCGCCGAACGAGCCCGAGCCCTGGACACACTCGCATGGGGTCGCTTCGCCCTCGGAGACGACGAGGGCGCGGTGGAAGCGAGTGCCCGAGCTCTCGCCGTGGCCCCGGAGGCGGAACGCGCCACGTACGAGGACTGCCTGAGCGCGATCAAGGAAGCCACGGCTTCCGCCTCGAGCGAGTCGGGCATCGCTGCCTCGCGCGCGGAGCTTGCCGGACTCGAGGGAGACCTCGCGGCACTCGAGCGCCGGGTGGACGAACGACGGCACTGGGAGTTCCCGCCCGAAGCCGAGGTGCGCACGCGCGCACGCTGGTGGCACAACCAGATCGACTCGCTGATCGCGCGCATCGAAGAGCTCTCGGATCCAACGACCGGCCTCGCTTCCGCGAACGGCATCAGCGAGAGGTACGGCTGGAGCATTCCGCGGCGCCTGGCCCTGGCCGAACGCCTCGAATCCGGCTCGGCTCCCGGGGGAGACTACGCCCGCGCCTGGGAGGAAGCGCTTCCGCGCATCCGGGCCGCCTACCCCGGGCTTTCCCTTTCCCCGCAGGTCGGCCTCGTGCCGCTCGGCCCGGCCCCGGACTCAGGCCTCTGGGAGTTCTGGGACGTCCAGTCCGGCGCGCGTCCGGAACGGGACGGGGACGGACACCTGCGTCTCGATGCGGAGAGCGGACTCGTCTTCGTCCTGATCCCCGGTGGCCGCTTTCGGATGGGAGCACAGGCGGCTGACCCCGAGGGCCCTGGGTTCGACCCCGATGCCGACGACAACGAAGAACCGATCCACACCGTCACGGTCCGACCGTTCTTCCTTTCCAAGTTTGAAATGACCCAGGAGGCCTGGGAGCGACTCGCCGGGCACAACCCGTCGAAGTGGACCTCGAGCACCCTCGGATCCGCACACACCGCCGCACTCCCGGTGGACCAGGTGAGCTGGTACGACGCGATGCTCGTCCTCGGACATGCCGGAATGACGCTTCCCAGCGAAGCACAATGGGAGTACGCGTGCCGCGCGGGGACGACGACACCGCGCCCGTTCGACCCCGAAGACTTCGCGCGCCATGCAAACGTCGCGGAACAGTCGTTCCAGCGCACCTTTGCAGCCGCCGTAGCCTTCGAGGAATGGGATGACGGGTTCGCCCGTCCCGCGCCCGTCGGGAGTCTGCTCCCGAACGCGTTCGGGCTCCATGACATGCTGGGTGGGCTCTGGGAGTGGTGCTATGACGGCTACGACCGCGCGTTCTACGGGATGTCACCCGAAATGGACCCGGCCTGCACGCCGGAGGGCGACCAGGCCCGGATCTGTCGCGGCGGGAGCTTTACGAGCCCGGCCGCCCAAGCCCGCTCCTCCATCCGTTTCGCCTTCGGACCCGCGGGGGCCGTGAACTACCTCGGCGTCCGCCCGGCCCGCCCGATCCTCGACTGAACGATGCGCCCTACCGATTCCCGCACCGCCGACTCCATCGCCCTCATCCGCGACTACCAAGGTGGCAACCGCGCTGCTCTCGATCGTCTCGTGGAACGCTACTACGACCGGGTCGTCCCCATCGTGCGAAGCCGGATGGGGCCGTGGCTGCGGGAGGTGGAGTCCGTCGAGGACCTCGTCCAGGAAACGTTCCTGGCCGCCGTGCGGGAGTTCGATCGCTTCGAGATCCGCGAGGAGCGGGCGCTGATCCACTGGCTCGCAAAGCTTGCGGAGCGCCGGATCCTCAACGCAGCGAGACACCACCGGCGAGCCAAACGCGACCACCGACGCGTGGTTCGACTCCCGAGCCCATCTCCAGGGTCACGCTCCTCGATGATGCCTTGGCACCTCGCCGCGAACACGACCGCGATCCCTGATCGGGTTGCGCGCTCCGA
>DRLC01000010.1 GCA_011053145.1 Planctomycetota bacterium
GGACGACGAGCAGCGCCTCCTCGATTCGACCCGCCGCATCCTGCGCAGCAAGCGCTCGGAATGGGACATGGTCTTCGCGAACTCGGTCGATGCAGCCCTCGAAGTCCTGGAGGAGAGGCCCGTCGATGCGATCGTTTCCGACATCAACATGCCGGAGAAGGATGGGTTCGACCTGATCCGCGCGGTCCGGGACAGGAGTGACTGGGTCACGATCCCGATCGTGATCCTGACCGGGAACGCCGAGAACGATCTCAAGCGCAGGGCCCTCGAGCTCGGAGCCACCGACCTCCTGAACAAGCCGGTCCACCGCGAGGACCTGATCGCTCGCCTCGGCAACGTGATCCGCGTCAAGGAGTACCAGGACGAGATTCGCCGACACAACGAAACGCTCGAAGAGTTGGTTCGAGAACGCACGGCCCAGCTCGAAGCCTCCCAGGCGGAGCTGATCTGGCGTCTCGGTCGCGCCGGCGAGTTTCGGGACACCGATACTGGGATGCACGTCGTGCGGGTCGGGTTCTATTCGCGGGAACTCGCGGCGCAGCTCGGCACCGACGAGGAGTTTCAGCGCATGGTCTTCATGACCGCTCCTCTGCACGATCTCGGGAAGATCGGGATTCCCGATGGAATCCTGCTCAAGCCGGGGAAGCTCAACGAAGAGGACTGGGTCACGATGCGCATGCATGCGCGCATGGGGGCGGACATCCTCAGGAACGACATCTTCCAGCGTGGAGCGCTCACGAGACTCGCCATTGGGGCCCACATGCCGATCCCGGAAGTCGAGAACCCGTTCACGGCGATGGCTGCGCGAATCGCGGAGGGGCATCACGAGCGCTGGGACGGGACCGGGTATCCGGACGGTGTCGCGGGCGAGGACATCCCGCTCGAGGCGCGCATCGTGAGTCTCGCGGATGTCTACGATGCGCTGGGATCGAGTCGGCCGTACAAGGATCCGTTCTCGGACGAAGAGATCCTCGAGATCATCCGTGCAGGGCGGGGGTCTCAGTTCGATCCGGCCGTCGTGGATGCTTTCGAGGCGTGTCTCCCGAAGCTCCAGGCGATCCGCGCCGAGTTCGCCGACGGGGCACCCGAACATCCCCAGGCGGACGTGGTCGACCAGATCGAGAAGCTCCAGGAGGTGGCGTGATCCCATGGCTCGAAGGACCACCAAGTCGGAGGAGCAGCAGCTCGAGGAACTCGAGGAATTGCGCTGTGCGGTGGAATCCCTGATCTCCCAGATCCCGGAAGACCCCGACGCCCTCTTCGACTTCCACGTGAGCTCTCCCTGCCCGGACTGCGAGTTCGCCGCGCTCGTGGAAAAGGTCAACAACCTCCTGCGCAGTGCTCGGCGGGCGGTGGCCGAGACCCGCCGCAAGAGTCACTTCCTCAGCCGGGCGATCGAGGATCTGAACGGCGAAGTCGCCGTGCGAAAACGCGCCGAGGAGAAGCTGACCGAGCTGAACCTCAAGACCCAGGCGGTCGTCGATTCCGCCGGAGAGGGGATCTTGACCTTCGATCGGGAGGGTCGCGTCCTCGAGAGCAATGCCGCCGCCCACGCAGCATTCCGGCGAAGCGAGCAGGAGATGGCCGGTCTCACGTTCCGCGATCTCTTTGCATCGGCAGAGGGTTTCGAAGCGCCCGACGGGGGAGACTGGACACAGGTTCTGGATCCCTCCGGCGAGGCGGAGTGCATTCGTTCCGACGGTACCGTTTTTCCCGCGGTGATCTCCCTCGGGAAATTCGAGCTCGGGGGAGAGGTCACGCACACGGTCGTGATCCGCGACGTGACCGAATACCGCGAGATCCAGTCTCGACTCTGCCAGTCGCTCAAGCTGGAGTCGATCGGCCAGCTCGCCGCCGGGATGGCGCACGAGATCAACACTCCGACCCAGTTCGTCTCCGACAACGTGCAGTTCCTGCAAGAGTCCTTCGGGGACATCCTGCGAGTCCTCGACCCGCTCCTTCAGGGGACGGAAGACAGCGCGGAGAGAACGGTCGAACGCATGCGGGCCATCGCGGAGGAGGCGGATCTAGAGTTTCTTCTCGAGGAGATCCCGGCCGCGCTTTCCCAGTCCGTGGGGGGGATCGCGGCGATCGCGGACATCGTGCGGGCGATGAAGGAGTTCTCGCACCCGGGTAGCTCCGACAAGTCGCGCGTCGATCTCGGGAGGGCGATCGAGAACACCGTCACCGTGGCGCGCAACGAGTGGAAGTATGTCGCCGAGGTGGAGGTCGATCTCCCCGAGGACCTCCCGGAGGTGATGTGCTACGAGGGAGAGATCAACCAGGTCCTGCTGAACTTGATCGTGAACGCGGCTCACGCCCTCGAGGAGAGTTCGCACTCGCGGGAGGACAAGGGCCGGATCGAGATCCGAGCCGCACACGCTGGGGACTGGGTGGAGTTGCGGGTCGCGGACAACGCGGGGGGCATCCCCTCCCACCTTCAGGATCGGATCTTCGACCCGTTCTTCACGACCAAGCAGGTCGGGAAGGGAACCGGTCAGGGGCTGGCGATCGCCCGTTCGGTGGTCGTGGACAAGCACGGGGGAGAACTCCTCCTGGAGGAGAGCTCGGACGCGGGCACGACCTTCCTGATCCGGCTTCCGATCGGAGAGGACTGAGCGAGTTTCGCGGAGGGATCGTCCTACGGGGATTCCGTGCGGGAGAGGGTTCCGTGAATCTTGGGCATTTCTCGCATCGATTCATCCGGATGCGAGGAAGCCAATTTCTCGGCCGAAGTCCCCCGAAATCCCTGGGGACTGCTACGATCGCGCGGCAATTCCCCATGAGGAGCCCAGGGCGCCACCCCGTCCCGGGCTTCCCTAGTTTTGATCCCCCCACGCCGGAGGCACACCCCTCCGCGACCACATCACCATGAAGCGACTGCTACTCCTCGCCTGCCTCTCTCCGCTCGGGGCTGCCGCCAGCGCCCAGGAGCCTGCCCGGCCCGGGACTCCCGTCATCACGGTCGGCGGCACCGACTACTACTCCTGGGAAGACTACCTGGGATCCAACGCCTTCCGGGCGATGTCCCTGCGCTGCGGTCTCCCCCCGGTGGATCCGACCCTCGGGAACAAGCTGCCCCCCTCGGACTGCACCGCGAACCACACCACGATCAGCCCCCAGTACAACCCCTCCCAGGGGCAGATCAACGTGCAGGTCGTCGTTCACGTCATCATGAACACGAATGGCCAGGGGGCGATCTCCGACGCCAAGGTGCAGTCCCAGATCGACATCCTCAACGAGGACTTCCGCGCGATCGCCGGATCCAATGGTGCCCCGGGCACCGACACGATGATCCAGTTCTCGCTTGCCACGGTGGACCCGAACGGCAACCCGACGAACGGCATCACGCGTTCGACGAACAACACCTGGTTCAACGATAGCGGTCAGTACTACAACACCCTCGCCTGGGACACGACGCGCTACCTCAACATCTACACGAACCAGGCGGGTGGAGCCCTCGGCTACGTGCCCGCTCTTCCGCAGAACGGAATCGTCGGAAGCAAGGCGGACCGCGTCGTGATCCTGTGGTCCTCCTTCGGTCGCAACGCCCCGATCGGCCCTCCCTACAACCAGGGCCGGACGACGACCCACGAAGTCGGACACTACTTCGGTCTCTACCACACGTTCCAGGGGGGATGCGCTCCGGTGTCCAACTGCTACAACAACGGAGACCGGATCTGTGACACGAACGCGGAAGGTCAAGCCCACTTCGGCTGCCCGAACTCGAACTCGTGCTCGTCGCCGGACCCGGTGACGAACTACATGGACTACACCGATGACCTGTGCATGAACATGTTCACGTCCGAGCAGACGAACCGCATGCGCTGCACGATCACGAAC
>DRLC01000011.1 GCA_011053145.1 Planctomycetota bacterium
CCCTCCATCGTCTCCGCCGAAGCCGACGCCGAGGAGGAACAGCAGGATCGTGGTCTTCATCATCGCAGGGTCCTCAGCGCACTTCTGGGTTTCGGTGACCGCTCACGTCGAGGGTGATCGGCTCGGGCATGACGGGGACGTGCACTGTCGCCTCCCCGGAAAGGTCATCTCCATCCACGTTCAACTCGTACTCGAATTCGATCTCGAGCCCCTGCACCTCGGAGGTCCCTTCGAGGTAGATCGTCGTCCCCGAGACGTGGCCCGAGACCTCGATCGTCATCGTCCCGCCTTCCATCGGGTTCGGCTGGACGATCTTCCCCGATGCGTCACCGTCTTCCTCCATCTCCAAGGTGAGGGTCGCCTCGATCGCTTCACCGTCCTCCCCCGTGGAGGTCAGGGTCCAATCGCCGGAAACGTCGAGTCCTTCCTCGGGCGCCCCGCCGGTATCTGCCCCCTCCTCGGGGAGCTCGAACTCCTTCCCGTACCCTTCGACGAAGATCCAGGCCACGTGGGCCTTCTTGTCCGTCAACGGGTCGGCGCTCCAGAGCGCTAGGGTGGCGTCGTAGCCGGGCTCGAGCTTGCCGACGCGGTCGGCGAGTCCGAGGAGTTCAGCCGCGCCCGTGGTCAGGGAATCGAGAGCGTCCTCGGCCGCAAACCCCGCCTCGATCAACTCGCGTACGCCCTCGAGCAACTTCTTCGGCGCACGCGCCTTGGTCCCGAAGACGATCGGGACGCCGGCTCGCTGGAGAACGATTGCGGCGTCGCGCTTCTCCTCCCAGAGTCGACGGCGCTCGCGCCGGACGCCGAGGGGTTCGGTGTACTCCCAAACGGTCTCGGAGACTTCTTCCGCGGCCTCCTCCGACTCTTCCCCGGGGCTCTCTTCCGCCTCTTCCTCCTTTTCTTCCCTCTTCTCCGCGTCGGGGTCATCCACCTCCTTGCCCCAGTCGAGACTCAGGATCACGGGCACCTTGCGTGCCGCGAGGGACCTCGCAGCCCGCCACACGTCGCCGTCCCCGACGATCGCGATGCGAAAATGGAACTGGTCGGCGAGGTCGAACCAGCGCTCGACGTCCCGGTGACTCGCCGCCGCGCACAGCAGGCGCCCCTCGGCATTGAGAATGCCCAGGCCGGCCTCGAGGTCCGGATCGAAGCTCGGTCGCGGCCCGGGCCGCCCGGCTTCGAAGCGCTCCTGCAACTGGCCGTGGCGAATCGAGTCGAGGAAGAACTGTTGGAGCTGAGCGATGTAGCCCATCAGGGTGCTCGGATACCCCCGCCCTCTGGCCTGGAAGCCCGCGGTCTGGAACGCATCCGCGACGAGGATGAGGTCGCGCATCGCCGCCACGCGTGTCTCCGCGACGCAGCTCGTCCCGCTTAGGAGCTCCCCGGACGGCGCCACATGGGCGATCCCGAATCCCGCCTCCCCCCAGGCTTCGCTCGCGCTCGCCTCGATCGCGAGGGCTTCGGCGGCTCGGAAGCTCGGCTCGATTCCCTTGCGGTTCGCCTCGCGCATGTCGACCCGCACATCCTTCCCCGTGTCCACCGGGATATCGCGCTCGGCCACCGGCTCAGGGGTCTCGACCCCCGTGGTCGTGTAGGCGTCGACGAATGCGGGCAGAGCCAGGAGCCCCTCGCCATCGACGAGGTGCATTCCCTTCGGCGTCTCCTCGTCCGAGTCGAGGACGGCCTGGATGCGTCCGTCCACGAGGACGAGTTGGACCTTCTTCGCATCCTCGCCTCGACCGAGACGCACGCCGGTGATGCAGGTGGGCTGGGGACCCCGGTCCTGGGCGAGGGACGGGGCTGTGGAAAGGACCAATGCGGTCAGGAGTCCCGCGAGGGTCCTCGCGGGCACACGAACGGGGGATCGGGACATGCCCACTCCTTGTGATCGGGCGGTGACGGGGCGCGCCAGGGGCCGGGGCCGGTGGGGTGCGCACGGGATGGCTGGACATTCTGCCCGCGGCCGCCGTCCGCCACCACGTCCCGCGCGCAAGCGATCTGTTCGATCTCAGCCCGGAAGGGGCATCCCGCCTTTCACACCCCGGCCATTCGGGACTCTCCCCCCCTGAACCCCCTCCAGGAGAACCCGCCATGCGCCGCATCCTCTTGCCCCTCGGGGCCCTCGCAGCCCTCTTGCTCGTCGCCCGCACCCTGCCCGTCGCCGGGGCATTCTCCGGTCGGACGGAGACACGCTCCGCGCATCGCGCGGCCCTCGCCCCCGCCCCGAGCCCCCCGCTGGCGGGGCAGGAGCGCGAACTCGCGATGCTTTTCCCCGCGGACTCGGTTCTTTTCGTCGAAGCGCCGGGCCTCGACGAACTCCTCGCCGAGGGGACCGACGGGGACTTCGTGTCGGCTCTCCTCACCTCTCCGCTCGGCTCAGCGCTGAGCGAGGCCGGCATCTCTCCCGACGCATGGCTCTCCTGGCTGGAGAGTCGCTGGGGACGTGACCCCCTCGCGACCCTCTCGGCCCTGACCGACCAGGGCGTTGCCCTCGCGCTGCGCCCGAGAGCCCATGGCCAACCGGCGATGACCCTCGTTCTGCGAACCGAAAACGCGGGGCTCCTTTCCGAGGTCCTCGACGACGCCTTCGGCCGCATCGAGGCCAAGTACCGGATTCCGGGTGCTTTCGACGAGCCCGCCGACCGGGTCCTGGGTGCCGATGTGTGGGTGCTCGGGGACGAACTCGTCGTGGCGCGACGAGGAGGGCTCCTGATCGTCGGCAATGACCGCGACTTCGCGCGCAGATCCCTCGAACTGGCGACGACGGACACTCCGGACGAAGGGGTCCTCGCATCGAACGAAGCCTTCCGGGAACTTGCAGCGAAACGGCCCGAGGGTGTGCTCGCATGGGCCTGGGTGGATCTGCCGGCCCTCGTGGACGCGGGTGCCAAGGACCTCGCCGAGCTCACGGAACTCGCCGGCGTCCCGGGCGCGCAGGCCCTCCTCGGCCCCGCCCTCTCCGGAATCCCGACCGGCCCAGGCCTCGCCCTTTGGCTCGCCGTGGACGGTAGGAGGCTCGAGATTTCGATCGAGGGCGTCGGCGCCAAACTGCCCGAACCCCTCCTCGCCCGCGCAGAGGACTTTTCCCCGCCCCCCGCGATCGCCGACCCGTCTGACTTGGCGTACGGCCTCCTCTACCGCGACTACGCTTCGTTCGTGAACGACCGCGCGAAACTCTTCGCTCCCGAACTCCTCCCGAGCTTCAGCGAACCGCTCTCGACCCTGTCCCTCTTCTTCGGCGGTGCGGACTTCGGTGAGGACGTCCTCCCGGGCCTCTCCCCGTGGATTCTTCTCGTCTCGCGGGATCTCGAGTTCGAGCCGGGGGTCGTCCCCGAGAACCCGCTTCCAGGCCTTTGCGCCATTGCCGAACTCGAGCAGCCCGAACGCCTCGGGCCCGAGGTCATCACGGCCTTTCAGACCCTGATCGGGATCCTCAACGCGGACCGAGCCCAGAACCGGGGAGGGATGATGCGGCTGAGGCTGGGGCTCGAAGGGGATGTGGAGCTGACCTCGGCGAGCTTTCTGCCGCCAGGCCCCGAGGACGGCGTCGACATGCGCTACAACCTCGAACCCGCCTGCGCGATGGTCGGTCCCTACCTCGTCCTGGGAACCCACGCCGATCTCGTTCGCGATGTGATCCGTCGACTGGACGCGCGCCGGGGTACGACCGGCCACGCCGAGGGTGCGGATGAGTTCCTCACGATCTCCGGAGCCGCACTCCTGCGCACGGTGGAGGCGAACTTCGAAACCCTCGTGATGAACAAGGTGCTCGATGAAGGCGTCACACCGGAGGAAGCGGAAGGCGACCTCAACGGACTTCGCCTCCTCCTCGAGTCGGTGGAGAGCGCACGCTTCGAGACCCATGCGGGGCTCCCCGCGGAAGGAAGACCCGTCGCGCGGCTCATCTTGACGCTGGCTGAGGGAGGTGATGCGCGGTGAAGCTCCATGTACTGAGGCCCTGGCGCCCGGGTCGCGGCGAGTGGAACCGAGCCGCGGTGTACCACCTCGCGAGACGGGCCGGCTTCGGGGCGGGACGAGCGGAACTCGACCGTTTGCTCGCGGGCGGGGTGTCGGACGCGGTCGACCGCTTCCTCTCGGACGACGCGCCCGACGCCCGGCTCCTCGCGGGCGCCGCGGCCCTGCTTCCCCAGGGCGAAATCGACGCCCTTGCCGCCTGGTGGATGTCCCTGATCCTCTCAGGGAAGGCACCCCTCCGCGAGCGCATCGCGCTCCTCTGGCACGACCACTTCGCAACATCCTTCGCGAAGGTGAAGGACGTGCGGATGATGCACCGCCAGAACACGCTCTTTCGCGAGCGCGGCCTCGGGGACTTCCGCGAGCTCCTGCACGCGGTCGCGACGGACCCCGCGATGCTGATCTGGCTCGACGGTGATGCGAATCGCGCCGGCACACCGAACGAAAACTTCGCGCGTGAGGTGATGGAGCTCTTCGCGCTCGGCATCGGAAACTACACCGAACGCGACATCCAGGAAAGCGCTCGGGCCCTCACGGGCTGGGGCACCGAAGGGCGCTCCTTCCGCTATCGCGCTCCGGACCACGATGGCGGAACGAAGACGATCTTCGGCGAGCGGGGCACGTTCGGGGGTGAGGAAGCGATCGACCTGATCCTCGCCCAGCCCGCATGCCCGCGGCACATCGCGCGTCGGCTCCTCGAAGAATTCGTCGCGCCGAATCCGCGCAAGGAGTGGGTCGAGGAGACCGCGGAGCTCCTCGTGTCGGAGGACTGGAGCATCGGCCGAACCGTCGAGGTGATCCTGCGCTCCGAACTGTTCTTCTCGCCCCAGGCGCGACGCTCACGCATCGCCGGGCCGATCGAATTGGTCGCGACGACGATCCGCACGCTCGGCGCGCGCGTCCCAGCGCGGCTCGCACTCGAGGCCGCGATGCGCATGGGCCAGATTCCTTTCCAGCCACCGAGTGTAAAGGGTTGGGACGGGATGAAGACCTGGATCAATGCGGGGGCCTGGGTCGCTCGTCACAACGCGCTCTGGAGGCTCGCCCGCGCCCACGTCGAGGACACGGACGAGGTCCACTTGGATCTCCGCGATTCGCTCGGAAGTCCGAAGTCGAACGAGGACGCGACGCGCTTCGCCCTCGAGTTGCTGACCCCGGACCTCGTGGATGGAGCGTTCGCGGAGGCGGTCCGGGAAAGCGTCCGCAGCGCGCCGTCGCTCGATGAAGCCCTCACGGGTGCCACCGCCCTCGTCCTGACCGCCCCCGAATACCACCTGATCTGAGACGCGATGAACACACGCCGCCAATTCCTGATCGACGGGCTGCGCGTCAGCGCCGCCCTCCCGTTCCTAGCGGGCACCGGACCGAGACTCTTCCCCCGGGAGGCGCGGGAGGAGCGAGTCCTCGTCGTCGTCCAGCTCACGGGCGGGAACGACGGACTGAACATGGTCGTCCCCCATCGCCAAGACGCCTACTTCCGGCTGCGCCCGACCCTCTCCCAGGACCCGCGCAAGCTGCACCCGCTGGATGGAGACCACGGACTGCATCCGTCGATGGGAGGACTCGCGGAACTCTACGGCGAGGGGCTCGTGGCCGTGGTGCACGGAGTCGGCTACCCGGGCGCGGACCGATCGCACTTCCGCTCGATGGAAGTGTGGCACACGGGCGACCCGGACCACCCCGCGGGGGATGTGGGCTGGCTCGGTCGGCTTGCGGACCAGGTCGCCGCGGAAGACGCCACCGGGCTCCCCGCTCTCCAGATCGGGGGCGGAAGCCTCCCCCTAGCGCTCTGGGCGCGCAGCACGTTCACGCCGAGCGTCCGCGATGCCTCGGGGTTCCGCCTCGAAGGATCGGCGCGGTTCGCGAAAGCGCGCGGGAGGGTCCTCGGAATCGAGCGCCGGGGCACCGAGGCCTTCCTCGCCGAGGCGGCGCGCGTCTCCTACGACGCCGCCGAGCGCATGGCTCGCTCGGCGGACCGCCCGTCGAAGGTCGAGTACCCGGGTTCGGGATTCGCCCGCGGGCTGCGCCTCATCGCGCGCCTCGTGGAGAGTCGGTTCGGGACCCGGATCTTTCATATCGAACTCGGGGGGTTCGATACGCACTCCCGGCAGGCACCTGCCCATGCCGACCTGCTGCGCACGCTGTCCAGCGCGCTCACGGCCTTCCTGCGCGACCTCGAGGCATCCGGGGTCGCCGGAGACGTGGCCACACTGGTGTTCTCCGAGTTCGGACGACGAGTCCAGGAGAACGGCTCGCGTGGGACCGACCACGGGCAGGGCGCTCCGGTCTTCGTTCTCGGGGGTGGCGTGCGCGGGGGAATGTACGGAACCCCACCCGATCTCACCCATCTCGTGGAGGGGGATGTCCCGACGACGACGGATTTCCGGTCGGTATATGCGGCGCTCGAAAAGGATTGGCTCGGCCTGACGCCCAGTTCCTCGCTCCGGGCTCTACCTCTGGTTACCTGAGGAAGCGCCACCAGAGCGCGACGGCAACGGCCGCCACCTCGACAACGGTCAGGGCCCCCATCTTCACCCGAAAACTGCTCTTGATCGTCTTGTGACGGAACACGCGTGAGCCGAGGTAGGCTCCCGGTGCACCGAGTAGAAGAACCCACAGGAGCAGGGTACGCTCGGGCACCCGTCGGCCACCGCGGATCGCACGGCGCTTGTCCCAGCCGAACAGGCAGAACGTGATCAGGTTGGCGCAGACGAGCCACGTGAGGAGTACGATTCCCATGCTCGCCTCACCTTAGTGGATCCTCCCTCCATGAAGCTCTTCCGACTGCTGTTCGCACTCCTATTCCTCATCGTCCTCATCGCCGTCGGCCTCTGGTACGGCTCCGATTCCCTCGCCCGCAAGGCGATCACCACCGGCGGCACGAGCGTCCTCGGCGTCGAGACGAAGCTCGACAAGGTATCGATCGGCTGGTTCTCGGGAGAACTCTCCCTCTCCGGCCTCGAGGTCGCGAATCCGGAAGGATTCTCGAACAAGCCGTTCTTCCGGATGGAGGAAGCGGAATTCGCGGTGGATCTCCCGACGCTGCTGGCCGACCAGGTCGTGGCCTCATTGCTCTCCCTCGAGGGGATCCGGCTCTCTCTCGAGGCCAAGGGAACGAAGACGAACTACGACGCTCTCCTCGAGGGGCTCGACAGCGGCAGTTCAGGCGGCGGCGGGGGAAAGGGAAAGGACAAGGGGGGAGCGGACAAGTCTTCCTCCAGCGGCGGGAGTGAGAAGACCTACAAGATCGAGCGCATCGTACTCGACGACATCCAGATCTCCCTCGACCTCGGCTCCCCGCTGGTCTCCGGCGGCGGGACGATCGATCTCCCCAAGATCGAACTCGACAACCTCTCTTCGGAGGGGATGACCGCCCGGGAACTCACGGCGCTCATCCTTCGCACCCTGGTCGAGCACGCTGCCGCGTCCGGGCAGGACTTCTTCCCGAACGACCTCCTCGATCGGGTCCGCGCTAGCGTGAACGGCTTCGCCGACATCCAAGGCATCGGAGAGATCGAAAGCCTCGACGACGTGCGCGAGCTGCGCGACAACCTCGAGAACGCCGGCGAGGAAGCGAAGAGCGCGATCCGAGGACTCCTGGGGAAGGACTGACTCCCAGGCCCCGACCGAACGACCGTCGGCTTCGCGCCGGCGGGGGCCTGTGCAGCCGTCTTCAGCCAAGGGCCGCGAGCAGCCTCGCCTTGTCCTTCGGAAGCGTGCCCGCGAGGGCGATGCGGTTGCTCGCATGGTTCGAGCGGAAGATCGACCCTTCGAGCTCCAGGCCTTCGATGAAGGCCCGCAGTTCGCGGGCCAGCTCGAAGACGTCCAGGTGATCCACCTCCCCGCGACGGTCACGCTCGAAGAGCGGCGTCCCCTCGACCGGTGTCATCACCAGGGTCGATACGAAGCGCGGCTGCATGCGGTTGATCACATCGGCTGAGGCCTTCGCATGCTCCAGGGAGAGCTCCCGCCCGCCGGCGCCGAGGAGGATCATCGTCGAAAGGCGAACGCCCGCCTCGGTGGCCTTCCCCGCCACGCGCACCATCTCGTCCGCGTCCACGCCCTTGCGGAGGGCCTCGAGCACCGCATCGTGGCCACTCTCGACACCGAGGTAGTACAGGGTCAGGCCGCGCTCGCGCAGATCGCGCATCTCCTCCACGCTACGCACCGCAAGAGACTGCGGCGACGCGTAGCACGAGACTTGCCGCAGGGCCGGGAACGCGTCGGCCAACGCGTCGAGGAGCTTCGCGAGGAAGCTCGCCTTGGCGACGAGGGCATCCCCATCCGCGAGAAACACCTTGCGGACATGGGGCGCGAGCCCTGACCGCCGCACGGTCTCGATCTCGTCGAGGAGTTCGGCCAGGGGCCGGACGCGGAAGCGCTTGTTGCGGTACATCCCACAGAACGCGCACTCGTTGTAACTGCAACCGAGCGTCGCCTGCAGAATCAGGCTGTGGGCCTCCGAAGGCGGGCGGTACAGGGTTTCTTCGTAGCGGATCAAAGGATGCGTATTCTAGCAGGGGTGACCGCCACGCCGACGCCTCCCTTCCGCCCCCATCCACTCCTCCGGAGCCCGATGCGGTCGACCTTGGTAGGGGCTCTCCCAAGGGCTGGGGCTTCGGCGTTTGCGTCGCGCGCCGAACGACGAATCGTTCCTATCGGCGAAAGGACGAGCGTACGGGTCGAGCTCGATCGGCCGTCCCAACGGACGCGCGAAGCGGTCCTTCTCCTGCACGGGCTCGCGGGAAGCTCGGAGTCCTCCTACGTCGTGGGAACCGCGCGCAAGGCCGTCGCCAGAGGCATCGCAGCCGCACGCATGAACGCGCGTGGTTGCGGCGGCACCGGAGCGCTGACCAAGGAAACCTACCACGGCGACGAGACCGACGACCCCCTCGGCGTCGCGCGCTTCCTCGTCGAACAGGAGGGCTTCGAACGCGTTCACCTGGTCGGCTTCTCCGTCGGCGGAAACCAGATCCTCGCGCTAGCCGCTCGTCTCTCCCCCGCCCCGCCCCCCTGGCTCGGCCGCACGGTGACGCTCTGCCCATGCATCGATTTCGAGGCCTCGGCGCGTGAGCTCGAACGCGACGCAGTGCGGCGCGCGATCGGTCGCGTCTTCGTCCGGCGCCTCGCCGCTGTCCTGAAGGACCGCGTTCGAGCAGGAGATCCGGTCGATATCTCCGGTATCGACCGCATCCGCTCGGTACGCGCGTTCGATGAGCGCTTCACAGCCCCCCTGTCGGGCTTCGCCGACGCAGCCGACTACTACAGGCGCGCGAGCATGGTCCATCGCCTCGAGGAGATCCGCGTCCCCACATGGATCCTCGCTGCTCGCGATGACCCCCTCGTTCCGTTCGACGCCTTCGAGCACCTCGAAACGGAAGCGGGCGCGATCCGTCTCCTCGCCTCCGAGTACGGCGGCCATGTCGCCTTCCTCGCTCGAGCCCCTTCCCCAGGTCCGCTGGGCCCCGACCTCGACCGCCGCTGGGCCGAGAACCGGATCGTCGACCTGCTCCGATCCGGCTGCGGCGAGGCGCCACCCGTCGCCTCCTGGTAGACTCCCCGCCCCCATTCCCACCATCGATGCCATGACCACACCCGAAACCGTCTATTCCGAACTGCGCCAGGTCTTCGACCCCGAGATCCCGGTCAACATCGTCGACCTGGGCCTGATCTACGACGTCCAGGTCGAGGACACGGTCTGCAAGATCCAGATGACCCTGACGTCCCAGGCCTGCCCGGAGGCACGCACGATTCCGGAGGTCATGCAGCGCCGGGTCGAGGCCCTCGACGGGATCGATGTCTGCCAAATAGAGCTGGTCTGGGAGCCCATGTGGACCCCCCACCGCATCAGCCCCGAAGGTCGCAAGATCCTCGGCATCGAAGAACTCCCGCCGCCTCCCGGGGGCGACGACCCCGTGACCCCCCAAGTCGACAAGAGCTAGCGCTCTTCGCGAACCGGGTCACTCGACCTTCACTGCACCTCGACGCGGATGCGCGGAAGAAGCGGGAGCCCCCCGCAACCGACCAGGCCCTTGCTGCGGATCAGCTGCCTGCCTCGCCCTCTTCCGAGGACGAAGCGGGTCGCGCCGGGGGGACGAAGGGCTCGGGCGGGGCCGCACCGGGGTTGGTCTTCAGCTCTTCCTTCCAGGAGAGCAGGCGCGCCTGGGACTGAGCCTTCTCTGCGTCCTCGATCCGCTCCATGCGCTGCAAGCACATCGAAAGGCTCGTGAACGCGAGCGGGTCCTCCGGGGCGAGCTCGGTGACGCGTTCGAGCGTCGCGAGGGCTTCCTTCAGCTTCCCCCCGTTCATCTGGCTCATGCCGAGGGCCTGCAGGCAATCCGACCAATCCGGCCGCACCTCGAGCGCCTTGCGGTAGGCCTCGATGGCGCGGTCGAACTCGCCTCGGCCGTAGCAGGCGAGGCCTTCCTTGTAGAACTCGACGGCCGGATCGGCCATGCCTACATCACCGGCTCGATACCGAGCTCGGCGAACCCGTTGTCGGCAAAGTTCTGGCGGAACATCTCGCGCAGCTTCTCCGCCTGAGCGTCGTAGGCGTCCTTGTCCTCCCACGTGTTGCGTGGGTTCAGGATTTCAGACGGCACGTTCGGGCAACTCTTCGGCATCTTGAGCCCGAAGATCGGGTGCTCTTCGAACTCCACCTTGCCGGGATCGAGTTCTCCAGCGAGGGCGGCGTCGAGGAGCGCACGGGTGTACTTGATCGAGATCCGCTTCCCGGTTCCGTAGGCACCGCCGGACCAGCCCGTATTGAGGAGGATGCAGCGCGCGTTCTGCTGTTCCATCTTCTCGGCGAGGAGCTTCGCGTACACCGACGGCTTCTGCGACATGAACGGTGCGCCGAAGCAGGAACTGAAAGCTGCCTGGGGCTCGGTGATGCCGACCTCGGTTCCGGCCAGCTTCGAGGTGAAGCCGGAGATGAAGTGGTACATGACCTCGCGGCCCTCGAGAATCGAGATCGGAGGCAGCACGCCGAAGGCATCCGCGGTCAAGAGCACGATCGTCTCCGGCTGCGGCCCCTTCCCATCCGGCATCACGTTCGGGTTGCAGGAGAGCGGATAGGAGAAGCGCGTGTTCTCCGTGATCGAGCTGTCCGTGAGGTCGAGTTCCTGGGGATCGCACTCCTCCATGGTCTTGCCGGGCAGCGGCGGGACGTTCTCGATCACGGTTCCCGGCATGGAGAGCGCCGCGGCGATGACCGGCTCGGCCTCCTTGTTGAGGTCGATCAGCTTCGCGTAGCAGCCGTCCTCGAAGTTCGAGACTCCGGAATCGGTCCAGGCGTGCTCGTCGTCCCCGATCAGTCGGCGCTCCGGATCGGCCGAGAGCGTCGTCTTGCCCGTGCCGGAGAGCCCGAACAGGATCGCGCAGTCGCCGCGCTTGCCGACATTCGCCGAGCAGTGCATCGGAAGATCGCCCCGATCCGGGAGCATGAAGTTCATCACGGTGAACATCGTCTTCTTCACGACGCCGCAGTAGTCGGCGCGTCCGACCACGAGGCCAACCCGCTTCTCGAAGTCCATGATCACCGCCCGCGCCGACTTGGTGCCATCGCGATCCGGGTCGCAGTGGAAGGAAGGCACGTTCAGCATCGTCCAGCGGCGATCATCGGAGTCGTCGGCCCCCGGGACTTCCTTCGGGAACATGTTGTGCGCGAACAACGCGTGGGTGGCGTACTCACCGACGAACCGGTACGGCGCTGCATAGGATGCGTCCCAGCCACACATCAGATCCTTCACATAGAGCGTGCCCTTCTTCTCGTTGAGATGCGCGACGACACGCTCGAGCAGGGCCTCGAACTTGTCCGGATCGAACTGCTGGAAGTCCTTCTTCCACCACACCTTGTCGACGATGGAGGGGCGAGCCACCGCGAAGGTGTCTTTGACGGGGCGGCCGGTGCAGGTCGGATCCGTGTAGTACACGAGCGGACCGTTGACCCCGAGCTTCGTCGGATAGGCCTTCTGGTCGTCATCCGGTCCATCGGGTCGGATCCTTCCCTTGTCGTTCTCGATCGCTGCGTGGAACAGCTCCTCCTTGGAGAGGTTGACGGACAGGGTCTGGCCTTTGAGGCCGAAGAGTTGCTCGAGTGCGGCGGCGTGATCCATGGGACCGGAGCTGGGGAGGTGAAGGAGGGCCAGGGAGCCCGAAGCCGGGGGGAACGCGGAAAAACAGGCGAAAGAGGGTACATCCGGCCAGTCGGCCCCACAAGGGAAGAAGCCCGTCCCAGGATCCACTTCGAGCCGGCTCGTTCAGCCCCCCGCCGCTTCCGGCTCTCCCACCGGAACGGCACCCCCGGCCCGCTCCTCGCGGGGCTCCCGAGAGGCGCGGAACCCCGTCATTTTTTCCATTCCTCCAATGAGTTCCACCACCGATCGTCCGAAGAAAAAACGACCATGACCAAGAACAAGACCTACGTGTGTCCGCGCTGCGATTACCCCCTCATCCCCGTCCACGCCGTCGAAGGCACGAAACGGCGGATCATCGCGCTGACCTGCCCCGAACCCTACTGCGATCACATGCAGATGATTCCCCTCGCTCGCGCCGCCGAGTTCGAGTCCAAAGAGTCCACGGATCTGCGCGCCGCCAACTAGGACAGCCGCGCCCTCAGCGCTCGCGGTACCAGTCGAGCGTTCGCGCGATGCCCTCGCGCCTCGGCGTCGTTGGCACGAAGCCAAGCGCCGTCCCGATCGCGGAGATGTCCGCGGCGCTGTGCCGCACGTCTCCAGCCCGAGTCGGACCGAATTCCGGCTCGACGACTTCGCCCGCGACCTCGCCGATCTCCCGGTGTAGGTCGAGGATCGATACCGACGTCCCGGTGCCGACGTTGAAGACTCCACCTCCCGGAAGATCGACCGCATCCATCGCCAGAAGGTTCGCGCGCACCACATCCGCGACGAAAACGAAGTCCCGGGTCTGCCCTCCATCCCCGAAGATCGTCACGGCTCGCCGCTCCAGAGCCGCATTCGCGAAGAGCGCGATCACGCCCGAGTACGGACTGTCGTCGGACTGACCCGGTCCGAATACGTTGAAGTAGCGCAACGCGACGGTGCGCAGTCCGTAGCATCGCGCAAAGACGGCCAGCATCGTCTCTCCGGTCAGCTTGTCGCCGCCATAGGGAGACGCCGGCGCCGGCCGCATCTCCTCGGTCTTGGGAATGCGCTCGTCGGTGCCGTAGATCGCAGCGGAGGAGGCGAAGAGAAAACCCCGCGCACCGGCGGCGTGGGCGGCGCGCAGCATCTCGAAGGTTCCCTGGACGTTGATCCGGAAGCTTTCCTCGGGTTCGGCCACCGAACGGGGCACCGAGACGAGCGCCGCTTCGTGGAAGACCCCGTGGATTCCCTCGCTGGCTCGCTTCGCGTCCATGGGATCGGAAACATCCCCGAGGACGAACTCGAGGGGAGCCCCCGACCCAAGGGTGCCTGGATCGAGCCCTGCGAGGGCGTCCAGGCTCCCGCTGGATAGATCGTCCAGGACGCGCACCTGGTCTCCCCGCTCGAGGAGGGCGCGCACGATGTGGGATCCGATGAAGCCGGCGCCGCCGGTGACCAGGTAACGTGCCATGGGCACAAGCCTATCGGCACGAGGGGGGCCGAGATCGGAGCCGTCCCCAAGAAGCTTCGCATCCACATGGGGGCCACTTGGAAACGATCGAGGGTGGTCCTCTACTGGTGACGATGGAGCCTGCCCGCGGAACCCATCCCACACCGCCGGCCCTGGCACGAGAGCTGGTCGAGGCCCTCCTGGGAGCCGGCCCCGCACCCTCGCTCCTCGATCCCGCCTGCGGCGAGGGGGAACTCCTCCTCGCTGCCCACCGCCTCGGCATCGCCGCGGAACGCTTGCACGGCATCGAGATCGATCCCGCCCGGGCGCGCCGCGCGGAGCGACGACTCGCGGAACACGGCGCCGGAGCTGCCCGAATCCTGTGTGCGGACGCCCTCGCGGGCGAAGTTCGCTGGCCCGGGGGCACATCGATCCTCGCCAACCCACCATGGGTCAGCTTCTCGGGTCGTCACGCCGCGACGCCTCCCACCGCCCTGCCCTCCCTGAACGGACCGTGGCCCTCCCTGCACGGCGCCTTCCTCGTGGCGATCTCCAAGCACGTTTCCAACGAGCGCACGAAGGCAGCGGTCCTCCTGCCCTCCAGCCTGTGCGAGCTCGAGCGCTACGGCGGGGTTCGGCGTCAGGTCACAGCACAGGCGCGCGTCATCTCGCCGCCCCGTGAACTCGGCGAGTCCGCCTTCCCCGGCGTCGTGGAACCGGCGACCCTGTTGCTCCTCGGACCACGGACATCGAACGATCCCGCCAGCCCCGCTCCCTGGAGCACGACGCGGGGATCCGAACTGCTCTCCGCGCTCGCCGCGCACCCGCGCCTGCCCCCCGACTGTTTCGGGGACATCGGCGTGCACACTGGAAACGCGTCGGCGCAGCTCCTCTTGCCCCCCGAATCGCGCTCTCCCGCGGCCCTCCCGATCCGGGAAGGCCGCGACCTCGTGGCCTTCCACCTCTCTCCCGCCCGCCGACGCATCCGCACCGACCTCGAGCGCACGCCCGAGCGCCGCTTCCGGATTCCACCCCTGGAGCGCCACCAGGCCATCCCCATCCTCGTCCGCCAAACGGCCCGCCACCCGATCGCCGCGCTGCACACGGACCCCGGCCTCTTCCGCAACTCCCTGCTCGCGGTGCGACCGCCCCCCGACCTCGACCCCGCATTCGTCGTCGCCGTTCTGAACGGAACGGTCGCCCGCTCGGCCCACCGACTGTCGTTCCTCGACGCACGCCAGCGGACCTTCCCCCAGGTGAAGGTGGCGCATCTGCGCGCCGTTCCCTTTCCGTTCACGCGCCGCGCCGATTCTCCTCGGTTGCACGACCGCGTGGCCGCTGCGGTGCGATCGTTCTCCGCCGAGAGGGGCGGGCCGTCCGCGGAGCATCCCGCGCTCCGAAGGGCGCTGGCCGATCTCGAGAGGGCCTACGAACTCTCCGAGGACCTCGTGGCTACAGACGGCGCAGGAGCAGCGTCGCCGATCCGTTCCAGGTGAGGCCGAATCGTTCGATTTCCTCGCGGACCTCCCGCAATCCCTCTCGCTCCGCGTGCCCGGGCTCGAGGTCCGCGACGAGTTCCTCCGCTTCACGCTCGAACTCCTCGACGGAACGATCCCGAAGCCGGAGGCTCACATGCATCTCCGCGCCGAATGCACACTCCCAATCAGGGGGGAGGCACGCGAGCAACGCATCGAAGTCGAGCGGGGCGACATGGAACATTCCTCCGCGGCGATGCTGGCGCTTCTCCCATGCATCCACTGCGAAGGCGACACGCTGCGAGGGAATCGAAGGATCGAAGTACGGCTCGGCGACGAGGATTCCGCTGCGACTGACCCGCAGGGCTTCACAGATCGCGGTCGCGGGATCCTCGAGGTGGTGGGGTACATGGCGCAAGACGGTCCAATCGACCTTCCCATCCTCGAAGGGAAGGTCGTACGCGGATCCTTCGCGCACCTCGAACCCCTCCGACAGAAGCGCATCGAGACGCTCTCCGCCGAGATCGACGCCGACCGCCGGTATGCTGTTCTCTCTGCAACGCCGCAGGAGGAGGCCTCCCCCACACCCGACATCGAGGACGAGCTCTGGCTCTTGCCGCACGAGCAACCCAGCGAACTCGTCGAGCAGCCAGGCGTGGTTCTCCGCTCCGCCGATCGCGTGGTCCTGATTGGTCATGACGCCACGCTACCCTCGGACAGGGCGGGGGATGGGATCTTTTTGCTGTTCCCGGCCTCCGTGGGGGCCGCACGACGGGCGGCCCCCGCGCCCCTCCTGCCGAGGGGAACGCGCCTCAGATTCGCCCGAAGAGGCCCTGGCTCGAAGTCTTGCGGAGCTCCGCCTCGTCCTGCCAGATGATCTCACCGGTGTCGATGTTCACGGCCCGCAGGACGAACTGGTAGTAGACGTCCTGCTTGCGCGTGAGCCCGGACTCGACCGAGCTGCCCTTGCGCTTCTCGATCGAACGCAGGGTCCCGTAGAGGATCATGTCCGCGCCGAGCTGCTTTCCGAACTCGCGCATCATGTCCGTCCGTACGCGGCCCGAGCCCTGCTGGAAGCGCACCTGATCACCGATCTCCGCCTGGCCCTGGTCCGCGGCCACGAAACGGAACTTGCCGGACTTGAGGAGCTGGGTCTGGATCTTGTCGGTGATGGCCTGGGTATCGATGTGTTCCGAGGTGCGGTTCTCGACATCACCGACGTACATGATGATGCGCTTGTCCTCGGTCTTGCCCGGGTTCTCGAGGTAGTTCAGGGCCGGTGAGGAAACGAGCGATTCGACCATGTCCCCGGCCAGAGTCTGAAGGTCCGTGGATCCGTAATCGATCGTCAGCGTTTCCGTCTTTCCCGGGTCGTCGTAGCGGACCGAACTGCATGCGGACAGGAGAAGGAGGGCGGGAGCGAGGCGTGTGAGTTTCATGGGTCGTGGTGGGTTTGGGTGATCGTCTTGGCCGGTCGGTCAGCGAACGCTGTCCGGTCGACTGAGGGCGAGGCGGAAGCCTGTGGCTTCGGGAGTGGGAGCCGTCCTGGTCACGGTCAAGAAGCCCTTTCCGCGCAGGAAGGCCGGGTTCCAGTTGCGGGGTGTCGGAAGCGGAAAGCCGTGGTCGTCGAGCCAAATGAGCGACCATTCGAAGGCCATGTCCGACGCCCGGGTGCTGCGCAGGTCGAACGCGACCTGGAGCCGGCCGTCCTTGCGGCGGGTGGTAATGGATTCCATGACGAGGTCGCGAGCCAGACCGGGGCTCCCGATGTCCTGCTCGACTTCCACCCCTTCGCGGGGCATCGAGTAGGTGTTCTGTGCCGTACCGCGGGGCGTGACGCAGGAGCCGATTCCCGCAAGAAGGGCCAGGCCCAGCAGGGTCCGCGTAGGTGTTGAGAGTTCAGGATGCTTCATGGTGTTGCTCCGATCGGGCGTCCGCCGAGGACGTGGGCATAGAGCCGGCCTTCGACGGTACGCGCCAGAATGATGAGGGTCTCCCCGGGTTCGAGTTCGAAGCTGCCGAGGTCCTGCGACTGCCCGCCGAGGGCCTCGAGGGAATAGGCATGGATCCCGGGCTCGACGAAGAGCCAGGTTGCCTGCCAGGTGTTCGGGAGGGTCCGCCAGCAGCGCAGGTCCGCGCGCTCGGAGAGGATCGAAAAAAGGTCCCCGACGAGCCGGCCCGTGTCGCCGTACTTCTTCTCGAGGCGCTGGGTCAGTTTGCGCTTCGCGATTCCCCGCACGACGGTGCGCGCGAAGGCCCAGAGCTGGCGATCCTCGAGGTTCTCGCGCGCCACCTTGGAAACGTCCTCGACGACGCTCGTCGTCGAGGTCGCTTCTCCGACGCGGACGCGCAGGCCGCTGACGGACTGCGGGAAGTCCAGGTAGCTCACCCCGGAGAACGAGAGAACACCGTCCTCGGTGGGAAGGACCAGCTTTCCCTCGACCTTCTCGGGGCCGAGCCCGATGCCGGCGAGGACGACGACCCGGGCGGCATCCGGAGATGGGGTTTCTTCCCCGTACTCGCGCCCGTAGCGCTCGAAGTCCTGGCTGCGGCCGAGCCGCTCGGCCAGACGCACGAGCGCCGGCCCGGCCACCTCGACGCCGACGCCCTTCTCCACCATGCGCTGGTAGTCGATGTAGGCGTCGCCATACTCCCCGAGGAGTTCGTAGGCGAGGGCCGAAATCAGGTGGCCGAAGCCCCCGGCCTCGTACTTCTTCTCGTACAGCACCTCCTCGGCCTCGAGGAGCCGGTTCGCCCGCCGCGCTTCGACGTACACGTCATCGAGCTTGCCGAGAGCGAGGTAGCTGAGAGCCATTCCGCAGTGCAGGTACACGCGCTCGAACCCCTCGCCGCGATACGTCCGCTGGGCGTCGTTCAGCGTCCAGGTGAGCAGCGTCTCCCCGAGCGACGCGGGATCCGCGAGGGTGCGATCCTCCAGAGCCCGCGAGACCGCGGCCGCCCGCTCGAAGTCGGCCAGGGCCTCCTCCCACCGCCCCGCAACCAGGGCAACGGTTCCCGACTCCGCTCCCGCCAGAAAGCGCGAGCCGACGGTGTCGGCGTCCCGGAATTCCTCGAGGGCCTTCTCCAGGTGTCCCTCCCGAAAGGCACCCATGGCCACCGCGGTGCGCTCGGGATAGGACGCGCACGAGACCAGGAGGACCCCCAGGATCGGGGCCAGCAGCCGCGGAAGGGTTCGGAGTTCGGGGGAGGGGGTCACGGGAGGTCACCGGGCGGGGGTCATGCTCGGCGCGTGCAGGGACGGGGTCAAGGCCCGGCAAGAGGCGGGCCGGAGCGAACCGAATCCCCGCCGAAACCTCGCTGCCCCCGCGCCTGCGCTTCGTCCTCCGCGCCCCCGCCGGTAAACTCCTTTTTCTCGATGTTCGGCCGGGGACGCCCGCGCCCACACCAAGCCCTCCATCTTGAGTCCCCGCAAGTCGAAGACGATCGCCGCCTCGCGCAAGCCCTCCCATCGGAAGATCTCGAAGGAGACCCCGATGATGGCGCAGTTCTGGCGCGCGAAGAAGGAAGCTCCGGACGCGCTGCTCTTCTTCCGAATGGGAGACTTCTACGAGCTCTTCCATCAAGACGCGGTCACCGCCTCGCGCGAGCTCGGCCTCACGCTGACCGCACGCTCCAAGGGAGACGATGCGATCCCGATGGCCGGAGTCCCCGTCAAGGCCGCCGAGGGCTACCTGATTCGACTCGTCAAGAAGGGGCACAAGGTCGCGATCTGCGAGCAGCTCCAGGACCCTCGTCATGTCAAGGGCATCGTCGATCGCGGAATCGTGCGCCTCGTCACCCCGGGAACCCTGACCGAGGAAAGTGCCCTCGACGCTCGGACGCCGAACTTCCTGGCCAGCCTCTTCACGGGGAAGAAGCGAGCCGGGCTCGGATGGGTGGATCTCTCCACAGGACGCTTTCTCGTCAGCGAGTTCCCGCCCCACCAGCTCGCCGACGAACTCGCGCGCGTGCAGCCCGCCGAGCTCTTGGTCCCCGAGGGTCTCGGAGAGGACGAAGCCAGCTGGATTCGCAACCTCTGCGCGTCCCTGGAAATCCTCGTGACCGAACGTGAGCCGTGGCGCTTCGATCGCGACAGCGCCCTTCGAACGCTCCGGGAGCATTTCGGTGTGGCGGGGCTCGGGGGTTTCGGGATCGAGGAGGACTCGATCGTCGTGCCTTCAGCGGGGGCACTGCTCGAATACGTCGCCGAGACCCAGAAGGCTGCCTGTGCCCACATCCTGCGCATCTCACGGGTCAGCCCAGAGGATCACCTGGTGCTCGACCGCGCGACTCGCACGTGTCTCGAACTGGTCTCCACGCAGCGCGAGGGGCGCCGGGAAGGAACGCTTCTCGAAGCGATCGATCGCACCGAGACCCCCATGGGATCACGGCTCCTGCGAGAGTGGCTCCTGGCTCCCCTGCGACGCGTCGAGCCGATTCGGGCACGCCAGCAGGGCGTCTCGGCGTTTGTCGACGCCCCGTTCCTGCGCGACGAGGTCCGGTCGGTGCTCGATGAAATCGTCGACGTAGAACGTCTCGCGGGACGGATCGCCACCGGGCGCTCCAACGGACGCGATCTCGCATCCCTCGCGGCCTCCATGGCCCTGGTCCCATCCCTACGGACGAAGCTCGAGGGCACGAACTCCGTTCTCCTGGCCGATCTCCGCCTCCGCCTCGATCCGCTCGAAGACATCACCTCACGGATCCAGCGCACCCTCGTCGACGCGCCCCCTCTCACGATCAAGGAGGGCGGACTCGTGCGCGACGGATTCTCGGCGGAACTCGACGAACTTCGCCAGATCGCGGGCGACGCGAAGAGCTGGATGGCCCGCTTCCAGGCCGAGGAAGCCGAACGCAGCGGCATCAGCGGCCTGAAGATCGGATTCAACTCGGTCTTCGGATACTTCCTGGAAGTCCCACGCGGGCAGGTCTCGCGGGTCCCCGAACACTACGTCCGCAAGCAGACGATCAAGACGGCGGAGCGCTACATCACGCCCGAACTCAAGGAGTTCGAGACGAAGGTGCTCAAGTCCGAGGAGCTGGCGCGCGACCTCGAGTACGACATCTTCGTCGCGCTGCGCGACGAAGTTGCCGGCGAACTGCGTCGCGTGCTGGACACCGCCCGGGCGATTGCGGAACTCGACTGCCTTTCCGGGCTCGCCCAGGTCGCCGCGGAGAACCGCTACGTAGCCCCTGTCATCGACGAAGGCACCGAGCTCTCCTTCCGTGAAGGGCGCCACCCGGTCATCGAGCGCTCCCCTTCCTGCGAGACCTTCGTCCCGAACGACGGCCACTTCGACAACGACGCGAACCGCATCACGATCCTGACCGGCCCGAACATGGCCGGCAAGTCCACCTACATCCGCCAGACGGCACTGATCGCGCTCCTCGCGCAGATCGGGTCCTTCGTCCCGGCCGAAGAGGCGCATGTGGGCGTCGTCGACCGGATCTTCACGCGCATCGGCGCAGGCGACGACATCAGCCGCGGTGAGTCGACCTTCATGGTGGAGATGGTCGAGATCGCGAACATCCTGAACAATGCGACCGAACGGTCGCTCGTCGTACTCGACGAGGTGGGTCGAGGCACGAGCACCTTCGACGGCCTCGCCCTGGCCTGGTCGATCGCGGAGCACCTGCACGAAAACGTGGGGTGCCGAACCCTGTTCGCGACCCACTACCACCAGCTCACGGACCTCTCGACGCGCTTCCCCGGAGTCGTCAACCGCAATGTCGCCGTTCGCGAGTGGGGGGACGAAATCGTGTTCCTGCACAAGATCGTGCCCGGGGGTACCGACCGCTCGTACGGGATTCAGGTCGCCCGTCTGGCGGGCGTCCCGAAGGAAGTGCTCGAGCGCGCCAAGACGATCCTGCGCGATCTCGAACACGACGAGGAAGACCTCGCCGAACGGATCCTGGCCGGGTCTCCGGCGCCCGAGACGAGCCCGGGCGCGATGCAGCTCGACCTCTTCGCCGCCGCTCCGAGCGAGGTCGAGCGCCGCCTGCGCGAAACGGACCTCGACCGGCTCACGCCGATCGACGCGCTCCTTCTTCTTCGGGAGTTGAAGGAGGCGACGCAGCCCGGGTGACGCTCGGGTCCACCCGGGGTGCATCCGGGAGACCGGGCGTCACCCGGGCTGCGTCGCGCTGCGCCTGCCCAGTGCGAGACGGAGCGAAATCAGCTTGCGGCGTGAGGAGCGTGGGCGCGGGAAGCGCTCCAGGTAGAAGGCGTACTTTTCCGCCATCAAGCTCCAGTGGCACTCGTTTTCGACGAACGCGCGGGCGGCGGCTTCGAGCTGTTCGCGCCGCTCGGGATGGTCGGCGAGTTCGGTGAGTGTCCGCGCGAGAGTCTCCACCTCCCCTTCCCCGAGGGGGATCTTGAGGGTGCACGAATCCGGTAGCTCGCGCTGCTCGCAGGCGTCGCTCGCGATCACCGGGCGTCCCGCGGAGAAGGCCTGAAAAATGCCCCCCGAGGTCCCGCCAGAGCTCGGTCCCCGCAGGTTCAAGGCGACATCGCCGGCGTGCAACCACTCCCAGCCGACCTCCTCGGCGACGAAGCCGGTGAATTTCACCGCATCCTCGAGGCCGAGACGTCGGGCATGGGCCACCGGATCGAGCCCCTCGGTGCTCAAGGAACCGGCGAGCACCATTCGGATGTCGTCCCGCTCGCGTCGCACCATCGCGAGAGCATCGAGAGCCCGATCGATGCGCTTGTGTGCCTGGACACCCCCGAAGCTCGTGATCAGAAACGACTCACGCCAGTCCCTGTCGAGCCCGAGGCGCCTGCGCGCCTCGCGTCGATCCTCATCGCTCCAGCGCTTCTCCGCACCGTGGTGCAGCACACCGACCGGCGTCGTCGCGTTGCGCTCCCTCAGGATGCGTTCCCGCAGGTATTCCGAATGCACGATGAATGCATCCCCAAAACGAACGACGGAGCGGTTGAGCGGGAGCAGGAACCGGTCGCGCGAAAGGTTCACTTCCGGCTCGACCCACGAACACGAGGCGTTGAGGTCGAGCTCCCCGACCCCGCTCTCGCCCCGCCAAGCAATGCGCCGGACGAAGGAGCCGAGCCGACGCCCATCTCCGTGTTCTCGCTGCTCTCGCGTCACCCGAATGCCGGTCGTTTCGAAGACGAGCTCGGGAGAGTCGAACTCCACCGGGTCCAGAGCGTGCACACCGCTCCCCCCCTCGAAGAGCGTACGATCGCCTTGTCGAATCCGCAGGCAACGACCGGGTTCCGTGTGCACGTCGACCTCGATCGTCTGCACACCTCGGTCCGGGATGCGAACGGCCGCGCGATCGCTCGTCCAGCGGCCATCCTTCTCGGGCTCGTGCCACCCGAAAAGAATCGTCCCCTCGATACCGGAGGGATCCACCGCGCGCGGCGGTTGCCTGCGCTGCCTACGCCGGTCGAGCCAGTTCCGAAGGTAGACCTTCGCCTGAGCCGGCCCCCCTTCGCGCAGGGCCAGGGTGTGCCCTTTCGGTCCCCCGCGCTGCAGACCGGGGAACGTATTCATCGCGAGGTCGAAGAGCACCCAGTCGTGCTGCATGACCGTCCCGCCGATGCGCCGGATCATGTCGACCATGAACGCGTGGCGCCCTTCGTTCCCGAGCTGGTAGAGGATCTGGTCGTGTTCGCGGGGGATGAGGCGATCCGCGCTCCGAACGTCCTCCCCAGGCCACTCGCAGTCCTCCTGGCCGGGCTCGACGAAGACCTGAACGTCACAGTGCTCCCGGAGGTAGGGAAGGAGATGACGCGTGTAGTCCCCGATGCCGGAACGAACGGTCGGGGGGGTCGTGACAAGGGCGACTTTCAAAGTCTCGGATGCTGTCTGGTGAGGGAGCGTTCAGGCCGTCATGATCTCTACGCCGTCCGGGCCCAGATACAGCGTGTGCTCCGTCTGGGCGACCATGACCCCTTCCTCTTCGACCAGCGGCGGGTAGCGCATCAAGGCTCCCTGGCGCGCGAGCTTGGAAAGGGTGTCCTCCACGACCTCGGCATCGAAGTCGGTGAAGTAGCGCCTCGCGATCGGTAGGCCCCGCCAGGAATCGATGCGACGAAGCACGTCCCGATCGAGTGCCTTCGCCTTGCGTGGCGGGCGCATCATCATGAAGACCTCGGCCTTCCCCCGCTCGCTGATGTAGCCCCGGCCGGTGCAGGAAAAGGGTTCGATCGCGATCAGCATGCCCTCCTTGAGCCGGCCGCTTCCGTGCTCGGCATAGTTGGGGATCTGGGGTGGGGTATGGACCTTCCAGCGCCCCAACCCGTGGCCGGTCAGGTTGCGAATCGGTTGGAAACCGGCCGCGACGATCGTGCGCTCGATCGCGGCGCCGATCTGCCCCACGGGAGCGCCCGGTTCCGCGACCGCGATCGCGGCCGCGAGCGCATCCCGAGAAGCCTGGATCAGCGCCCCCCACCGCCCATCCGCGGACAGGTCCACGGAGGCCGCGGTGTCGGCGACGTAGCCCTCGATGTGAACGCCGATGTCGACCTTGACGCAGTCCCCCTCTTGGTAGGTGAGCGGATCCCCGGGCGGCGAACAGTAGTGGGCCGCAACGTGGTTGCGGCTCGACTGCGCGGGAAACGCCGGTGCCGCACCCTCGGCGCGCATCATCTCCTCGACGGTTTCGAGGACGTGGCGCACTTCGACACCGGGGCGAATCGCTTCCACGGCCCACTCGCGGCAGGCTTTCGCGATCCGGCCGGCGCGCCGACAGCATTCCAATGCGTGGGAGTCCATCGGCGGGATCTTACTCCCGAGGCACCTCTGGGGACCAC
>DRLC01000012.1 GCA_011053145.1 Planctomycetota bacterium
GACGTTCAGTGCGAAGAGCCTCGCGAAGATCGCATCCTTCGGGATCGCCTTCACGAACCCACTGTCGAGCGGGGTCTCCGCGAGGATCCCGAGCTTTTCGATCAGCGTGGCGATCCCGCTCACACGCTCGATCATCAGGGTTTCCCGCTCGTTCGTACCCATCGCAAAGTCGACCGAGATCTGGTCGAGCCCGAAGGACTCGATGACCCCCTGCACCATGGCCTGCTCCTCTGGAGCGGCCCCCTGCATCACCATCGGGAGGAGCGGGACGAGGGCGCCGAGACTGACCTTCTCGCCGAGGGCGAAGCGCGTGCCCGAGGGCAGAAGCTGCGCGGACGAGACGAACTCGACCCCGTTCCCGTTGCCGAGCCGAACGACGACATCCTCACCGCTCGCTCCCATCCAGGCGGGGACGGGCGCCTGGGCGCGGGCGAGCCCGTTCGCCGCGGGCTCCTCGAAAGCGATCCCGAAACCGCCGAGGAACTGCGTCAGTTCCCGGGCGATCGCGGCGGCCTCGTCGGCGCTCGACTTGTGCAGATCGACGTCGACGGCGAAGCCCACCGGGTTGCTCGGATCTCCGCCGGGCGCGAAGCCGACGCTCGCGCGGAACGGCCCCCCGAAGGTCCGCACGACGAGGGGAACGAGCGTGGGGGGAAGCGGAAGCCGCTGGATCTCCTTGGGGAGGTCCTCGAGGCGCGTGCCGGCGAGCGCGAGGGTCTGGGCGAGGGCCTGGTCCTTCGGATCGGTCAGGAGGGCGTCGAACCCCGCGAATTCGACCGTGAAGAAGTTCGGCGCGGGGGGAGTCTCGACCGGCTCGCGGGTCCCCTGGACGGGGCCCTGGACAAGGGGAAGCAGGAGACAGAGGGAGGTGATCATCGGAGGATCCTCGGAAAGAGGGGGACAGGAAGATCGGGGAAAGGGCGTCGAGGAACGACGGGGAACACGCGGCCTACGCCGGGGGAGCCGGGCCA
Source organism: Planctomycetota bacterium (assembly GCA_011053145.1). Classification (GTDB taxonomy): domain Bacteria; phylum Planctomycetota; class UBA1135; order UBA1135; genus DRLC01. The sequence goes on from DRLC01000012.1 coordinate 972, forward strand.
TTCTCACCCGGCTGGGTGGATCGATCGAGGCTCGTATGGGAGGGAATCGAAAAGGGCTCAGGAGCCGGCCAATTCGCGCAGGAACTCGTCCCACCGCTCCCTTGCGAGGTCCATCCCGAGTCCGAGAGCGATCGCTGCTCCGAATGGACTGCGGACCATCCAACCGATGTCGGCGGTCCAGTTCACGAGCGCGGAGGGATCGCGCCGAACCGTCACCCATGTTTCGCCCTCCCCCACTTCCATCCACCCGACGGTAGGTTTCGCACCGCGCCGCAGCTCCGCGGGCGTGGGCAGGAGGATCGGTGTCCCGCGAGTCGGCTCCGCGGGAGAGGCGACGGCGTTCGCGATCGCGGAGGTGGCGAGGCCCATGACCTCGTACCCGGCCGAGAGCATCCCCGGGGTGTCCAGCCAGAAGATCCCCGAGAGACCGTTCGGGGAACGCGTGCCGAGCTGCTCGGGGAATCCCGGCGCGTCCGCGAGCCCGCCCTCGCCGGAGCGCAGGTGCTCGCTGACCGCGAGCGCCTGGCGCGGCCCGAGGGCGACGACGAGTTCCTCCCCGACGACCGAGAGGGCGAGGGGGCTCGGGATCGGGAGCCCTGGGACGCGCAGGGTCTCGACCCGCACGTCCCCCACCTCCGTGGTGACGAACGCCAGGTATCCGCCAAGCTCCTGTCGCCCGCGTTCGTCGACGAGCGCCTCGAGGATGTCGAGCATCCGTCGCATCGCCTCGGGATCGGCGAGTTCCGCGACGAGGACCGTCGAGAACGGTCCACCCCCGGCGCGCTCCGATCCGAAGAGCGCGAAGCGTCCCGTGAGCGCGGCGAAGAGGGTCTTGTGCAGTCGCCCGCCGAGCGCCTTCTCGAGTGCGGCCAGGTCGGCCCGGACACCTGGCGCGTGCGCCTGGAGGAGCTGGGAAACGATCTGGCTCGGTTGCCCGAGGTCCGCCGAAACGACGACCGCCCAGGTCGCGTCGGAGGGCACGACGCGCAGGAACTCGCGATCCAGCGCCACCTTTCCGGGGAGGCCGAGGCGCCGGAGCATGCGTGGCGACTGTTCGATCCGCATGCGACGGACGATTCCCCTCTCATCCCTCCCCCCCGCTAGGGTCACCTCGGCGCGATCCAGCCCGAAGCTCGAGGCGATGTCCTCGACGACCTCCGCCTTGCGCGCGCTCAGCGGCGCATCCTCCAGGTACTCGTCGAGCACTGGGCCCGTCTGGGCGTAGTATCCCGTGGCGAGTTCGGCCTCGTCCGGCAGGAGCGCGGCGAAGTCGGGAAAGGCGATCGCACGACGGGTGCCGAAGCGAACGACGAGCTTCGTCCCGACGGCTCCGAACCAGAGCTCGGACAGGGCCTTCGACTGCGCGAGTCCATCGGGCGCGGGCTCCTCGAAGCCGAGCCCCAGGAGAGACGAAAGCCCCTGGATCCCCTCGGCCAGCTCGGACGCTTCCTCGGCCGACGCCTTCTCGAACTCCAGGTTGAGCCCGACCGCATCGAGATCGTCGAAGTCCAAGCCGGTGGCGAACGCGTAGCGATGCGGACCGGAAAGGGCGCGTACGAGGACCGGCATCCCCAGCGAGAGGAGCCCGGGTGAACCGAGTTCCGCGGGGAGATCGAGCACCCGATCCCCGATGTGGCCCAGGGCATCGCGGAGCGCTCGGTCCTTTTCGTCTCCGAGGAGCGCGTCGATGCCGCGGAACTCGTAGACGGAGTAGGGCCTGGCGGGTTCGGACCGGCGATCCGCGCCCTGGGCAGCGGACACGAGGGGCGAAAGGACGAACAGAGTGGCGCAGAGGGCGCCCGAGATACGAGCCGGTGTGAGAGTCATCCGTGTGGATTCCTTCGGGCAAGGGTCGATGAGGAATCGGCCGCCGGGAAAGCGGACCGCACGTTCTGCGGCAGGCCTTGGACCCAGCGGGTCGAAGGCCCTACCGTGCCCCCAGTATGCCGAATTCCGCTCCGAACCTCCTGCTGATCCCGACCGATCTCGAGCGCGACCGGGTGCGCGACCTCGGGGGTTTCGAAGCCGCCGGGGAACCGCTCGTGCAGGCGACCTGCGGCTTCGGGGTCATCGCCGCCGCCGCCCGGACGATGCAGCTCATCGCCCGGCACGCCCCGCGCCGGGTGCTGCTCATGGGCATCGCCGGAAGCTTCGACGAGGCGGAGTTCGAGATCGGGACCGCGCGCGCGTTCGGCGCGGTCGAGATCGACGGCATCGGTGTGGGCGAGGGAGCGGGCTTCCGAGGCCCCAACCGCCTCGGGTTCTCCCAGTGGCCGGGCCCTGGGGACGGGGACGCCCCGCCCGCGCTCGATGAGCACCTCGAGCTCGCCACCGGCAGCGGGCTCCTGTTGACCACCTGCGCCGCCTCCGATTCCCCTTCCCAGGCCGCTGAGCGCCGCGGGCGTCACCCCGACGCGATCGCCGAGGACATGGAGGGCTTCGCGGTCGCGAGCGCCTGCCGGCTCGCGCGCGTTCCGGTCGCGATCGTGCGGGGGGCCTCGAACCTCGTGGGCGTGCGCGACCCGAAGCACTGGCGCATCCCGCTCGCGCTCTCGGCCGCGCGTCGACTCGCGATCGAGTTCCTCGAGCGCGATGACTGGGGAGATGCGCCGTGACGAAACGCCTCTCGATCGGGATCTCCACCTGTCCGAACGACACGTTCACGTACCACGGGCTGCTCTCCGGCGCGACGCCCACGGGCGGACTCGAGCTCGAGTTTCGCCTCGCGGACATCGAAGAGCTGAACGAGGCGATGGCGCGCGGCGAACTCGACGTCGCGAAGGTCAGCGCCCACGCCGCGCTCGAGCTCGGCGAGGCGGTGCGCGTACTCCCGGTGGGTTGGGCCCTCGGATTCGGGGTCGGGCCGGTCGTGCTCGCTCCCGGCACGAGGACGCAGCCTTCCCCCGGCGAGCCGCTCGTCCTCGCCCCCGGTGCGCGCACGACCGCGACCCTGCTGTGGCGACTCTTCCACCCCGAGCCGGTCCGGCTCGAACAGCGCGTGTTCTCGGAGATCCTGCCCGCGCTCGAGCGCGGCGAGGCGGACCTCGGGGTCTGCATCCACGAGGGGCGCTTCACCTACGAGGCGGCGGGGCTGCGGCTCGTCGAGGACCTGGGGGAGCGCTGGGAGCGCTCCACCGAGCTCCCGCTCCCCCTCGGAGGTCTCGTGGCCCGCTCCGGAGTCGACCTCGGCGTGCTCGGGGAGTTCGTGGAGTTGGTGCGCGCCTCGCTGCGCGCCGCGAGGGCCGACGAGGAAGCCGCTCTCCCCACGATGCGCCGTCACGCCCAGGAGGCGAGCGACGCGGTGCTCTTCGCCCACGTCGATCTCTACGTGAATGCGTTCACGGAGGACCTCAGGCTCGAGGGGCGGGCGGCCCTCGACGCCCTGGCGGAGCGCGCCGTCGATGCGGCGCTCCTGCCTCCGGGCACGCGGCTCAGCGTGCTCTGAACGATAGGGACCGCCGTGCCCCATCGGCGGGGGCACGGCGGTCCATGGTCGATGTCGATTCCGGGGTGGTTCGGGCTCAGCCGCCCGTGCCACCGGAGTCGCGCAGTTCCAGCATCTCCTTGCGGATGTCCTGGGCGATGGACTTGACCTCTTGCATCGCCTTGCGGACCCGCGAGGTAGCGGCTTTGTTTCCCTTCTCGGCCTTCTCGACGTCCGGCCGGATGGCCTCGACGGCGGCCACAAGGTTGTCGTAGTTCTGGGTCATGGGCCTTACTCGGCGTCCTCAGAGGGGTTTGGGGTTGGAGAGCGGGGACCCGGGAGGCCCCCTCACAGGCTCGATGGGAACCCCTGGCGGCCTCCGGATCAAGTCCCTTCGGCGGCGGAATCGGCCCTGGGGGGCCCGAAAACGGGGGGTCGGGGGACGGGGAAAGCGGCCTTGGATCAGCGTAACCTCCTTTGGCAAAGCACCTTATGCCAGCCCCACGGGAAATGGGGTCGACTCGGGGTGAGGCCCGAGTTTCGATGCCCGGTTTGGGTGATCTAGCCCGGGTGGTGCCCCAG
>DRLC01000013.1 GCA_011053145.1 Planctomycetota bacterium
CAGGCTCGGATCATTCGGCAGGTGCACCGTGAGACTCGTCTGGGTCGTGCCGGTCGTCGGCATGTACCTGTAGAAGAACGAACTCGAAAGCGCCACGTCAAGCTGGTAACCGGAGACCTGCACCGGACCGAGCTGGGTGTCGAAGAGCAGAACCGCCGGACCTGGAGCGGTGAGCTGGGCGTCGAAGGTGAGATCCTGGCCGAGGATCGCCGGCCCCGAGAGGGTGAGTTGGGTGCCCGATCCCTGGGCCTGGGTGGGGATCGCGGCGAGGGCGGCGAGGAGGAGTATGCGCTGGATCTTCATCGGCGGGTTCGAGGTTCGGCGCGGGACGCGGCGCATCTGGAGCCGCTCCCCGCTCGGTCTATCCCCCTGGAAACCAAGTCCACGCCGATGCGCCGGAGAAAGGGGAAAAAAACTGTGGGCCCGCGAAGAGTCGGTCTCAGTGCCCTCCGAGAAGGGCCCGGATCCCTGGTTCCGCCCGGAACTCAGCGAGCCAGGGGTCGCTTTCGAGCCGCGCCCTCGAGGGCCAGAGGTAGACCGAGCTCGAGCGCGCCGCGAGCGACCAACCGTCCGCGCCCTCCTCATCCCACTCCTCGTCCGGGTCGGCCTCGACCCCTCCGACGAACTCGGCGAGGGCCCGCCGCGCCGACTCCGGCTGCCCGAGTCGCCACAGCGCGACGATACGGTGGTGGGCGGCGGTGGCCAGGGTCGGGTGGGATGCGAGCGCGGTCTCGAAGTGTTCGAGTGCCGCGCGCGCATCCCCCTCCAGGAGGGCGAGCAGACCGAGATCGCTCGCGAGAAACGGGTGCGTCCGCGCTTGCGACGTGAGGAACTCGCGGTCACAACCCGCACCGTGCATCTGGAAGTCGATGGCCGTGTCGAGGAGACGACGATTCGGATCGTCGAGACCGAGCGGGGCGACGTCCAGGGCCGCGCGTGCGGGCTCTTCCTCGACGAGCGCTTCCATCGCCGATTCGAGGCGTGCGAACCGGCTCGTCGGAAAGCGGTCGACGAGGTCCGAGCGTCCGGGCACCTCGCCGTCGATGTAGGCAGCGAGCCGCTGAAGGACGGCGAGTTCGCTCGGAAGGGGTGCTCCAGGGAGATCGGTGAGGGATGCCGCGATCGATTCGAGCTCGCCACGGTCGGAGAGGGCATCGAGGTCCGCGGGATGGAAGCTGAAGTCGGCGAGGATCGCGCCGGCCCGCGCGCGAAGGAGCTCGGTCGCGGTCGCGCCCGAGTCCGCGCGAAGCGAGGCGAGGAGTTCGTCGTAGGCCGCCGCGGTCGAGAGTTCGCCCATCGTGTCCGGGCCGCGGGAGCGGGCGAAGAAGAACAGGGCCAGGGCGAACAAGGCGGCGAGAACGGGGTAGGCGATTCGGCGCGAGCGGTTCGACGCCGTATCGCGCAGGGCCGCCGACCGCAGCCAGGCGTCGAGGTCGTGGACGAATGCGGACGCGTCGGGATAGCGCTCCTCGGGGTCCTGTGCCCGCGCCCGCCGGGAGATCGCGGCGAGGGCCGGGTCCACCCTCTCGAGCGCGGCCTCTTCCGGCTCGGGACTCCCGGTGAGCGCCGCGGCGAGGGTCGCTCCGAGTCCGTGGACATCGCTGCGTGGTCCGATCTCGGACTCCCGGCCGAGGGCCTGCTCGGGCGCGAGGAAGCCCCGGGTCCCGATCGGTCGGCGGGCCCCTCCGGCGGCACCGAAGAGCGCGCGCATCGCGCCGAAGTCGACGAGTTTGGGACCGCCGGAGCCGAGCAGGATGTTCGAGGGGTTGAGGTCGAGGTGCAGGATGCCCGCGCGGTGCGCTTCCGCGAGCGTTCGGGCGACGTCGCGCAGGGTCCGGGCCGCCTCCACCGGGGGGAGCGGGCCGCGGGTGAGGCGATCCGCGAGGGAGGCACCCGGCACCCACTCCATCGCGCAAAAGGCGTGACGCTCCGTGCTGCCCCCTCCCCCGCCAAGGACCTCCGGTTCGACCGGGCACACCCCGACATCGAAGAGCTCGGCAAAGCCCGGTCCGCGGAGGCGCGCCATCGCCGCGAACTCGGGGGCGAGGTCCGCCGCATTCGCCTCCGCCTCCTCATCCACGGACTCACGCAACACCTTCACCGCGGCCTCCCGCTCGAAGAGCGGATCCCACGCGCGCCAGACGACCCCTCCAGAGCCCTCCCCCACCCGCTCGACGAGTTCGTAGCGATCGACGACGAGCCCGCTCACCGCGCGGCGCGATTCGACCGCTTCCTCCTCGTCCTCCCGGGCGAGCTCGCTCGCGAGGCGTTGGAAGACCCGACGCGGGAGGGTCATGGCGAAGCCTCGAAGAGCTGGGCGGACTGGGACTCGAAACCCGTGCCCCGCTGCCGTCCACAGACGGCCACGGAGGACCAGGGCGGGGAATGGAATCGTGTCATCGCGGCGGACCGCACAGGCGGACCGACGATCTTCGCGCACACGACGTCCCCCGCAAGGACCGAGTCAGCGGAGAATCAGCCTGCACTGGAAACCGCGGATCCCACGGTTTCCAGGTGCCGACGGATTCTTCCCGGACCTGGGCGCCGATCAGTAGCCGGCCATTTGCGTCGCCCCGTCGCAAAGCACCAGCCCCGTCGCGTCGATCAGCCCCCCCTGCAGGGCAGAGGTGAGCCCGACGATGGACAGGTCGTTCGGAACGGTCGTCTGGAAATTGACATGCCTGGGACCGAACGAAGGGACCGGCAGCGCGAGGCTCAGCAGGCGGGGGGAGGAGAGGTCGACGAGGAGCTCGCCTCCTTTCAAGAAGGTCCCGGACGAGGGCGCGCCGTAGACCAGGAGGAGGCCCGCGGTCGCCGTCGGATACGCCGATGCGTCGACGACGGCAAGCCACGGCTGGCCGATCCGAGGCGGATAGACGGTGGTCAGGCAATCGGGATTGACACCGGACCCGTTGAAGTCCTGTGAGGTGGCGGGGTCCAGGCGCAACGTCGTCTGGGTCGAACTCGAGCCGGCGAATCCGGTAACCGTGAGCTGGATCGTCTGCTGCGTACCGACGGGGAAGGACATCGTCGGCTCCGGGAGAGTCGAAGTGACTCCGTTGCCGAGGTCCCACATCCATGAGCTCACGTTGTTCGTCGACCGATCGACGAAACGCACCGTCGTCCCGAGCCCGAGGACGAGTTCGAGCCCGATCGACGCAACCGGCGGCGCGAACCCGGAGTTGTCGACATCCACGACGTGGACCGAGTTCGTCCCGGGGTCGCCCACGACGAGTTCCGGCTTGCCGTCGCCGTCCAGGTCACCGAGGTTGCTGAGGCCAAAGGCGCCTTCGTTGCACACCGACGCGCTCAGCTGGGCGACGGGAGTGCGCTGGGAGCCCTTCACGCTGCGGTCCGCCGCGAGGAAGAGGAACCAGACCTCGTTGCGGTGGAGTGTGCCCGACTGGCTGCCGATCGTGATCGTCTCGCACGGCGTACCCACCGCCAGATCACCGACACCATCTCCGTCGAGATCTCCCACGGATTCGACGGCGGTCCCGAAGCCGAGGCTGAAATCAATGCCGGTCGAACCTGAATCGATCTGGTCGAAGTCGATCGCCTTTCCCGAAGCCTCCAGGTAGAGGAGCATCACGGCTCCCCTGGGAGTCTGCCCTGGCGCCCCAACGGCCAGGTCCGGTACGCCGTTTCCATCGAGATCGCCGACCGCGGTGACCGCCCTGCCGAGCTCCGCGCCATCGTCCAGCTGCCCCTTCAACGCGGTGTCGGCGTTCTGGTTGATGCCCTGGAAACCGATCACCGTGCCGTCCGCCTGGAGGAACAGGATCTTCACGCTCCCCCACCTTCGGAACTTCTGCGCGGTGGGCAATCCGACGGCGAGATCGGCGACTCCGTTCCCGTCCACATCCCCCACCCGCGCCATCGCGTAGCCGAACTTGCCCGAAACCGGGAGCTGGCCAGAATACCCGCCGCGTCCCTCCCCGATGAGGAGCTCGTCGTACACCGTCCCGTCCGAGTTCAGCGAGAGGATCCACACCGCCCCGTGAAAGCTGTCGGCTTCGGGCGCGCCCACCGCCAGCTCGGGTCGACCGTCTCCGTCCAGATCGCCCATGTAGGCGAGGGAGGCTCCGAACTCCCCGTCCGAGAATCCGGGCATCCCGACAAACCCTCCCACCGATGCGTAAACCTCTTGGGACGCGCGCAGCGTTCCGTCAGCGTTCAGGAAGAGGATCGTGACCTTGTCCGACAAGGGCGACCCGACTGCGACGTCTCCGACACCATCGCCGTCCAGATCCCCGAGCGCCGCAGCGGACGTACCAAAGGTCGGGTTCGACACTTCGATGCGCTGCGAGGAAAGGAAATCTCCAGTCTGAGCTGTCGACGTGGTCGAGGCAGAGCAAAACAACACGGTCCACAGGACGAGTCCTGCGGTACTTTTGATGATCATCCGAACTTCTCTCCGTAAATGGCGAGCCTAGCGAGCATTGCGAGCGAGTCCCGTGGGAAACGACCGTCCCGTGCCGGCGCTAGCAGACACGACCCAGCCGCGGGATCCACGGTGGCTCGACAGACCTCAGCATAGAGGAGAGGTGGAGTTGTGAACAGGATTCGCGAATGGAGCGCTCTGGAAGGCTAGGTGGCGCCCCTAGTCCAGCGAGGAAGGCCCTTCGTACCATACCTCGTCAGCCTTTCGTCCGCTCACTCGGACGGCCGACAAACTCGCGGCCACGCGTAGCATCTCTCCCTCCCCCGTACTCGTGTCGTCGATGTTGCTGGCGGGCGCCCAAGAAACCGTCGTCGCAGCATCGTGGTCGGAGCGTAAACAGAATGCGCACCTGACGCATCCAACCATCCACACGCCCATAGGGTCGATGGGGATGTGGGCATCGAGGCAGAAGCCGGGGGCCACCAGGCGCCGCGCACTGATCTCATCCGCCTCTTCGTGAAAAGGGTCAGCGCCTGCGCGCCGAGGGGAAGTCAGGATCGTGAGCCGAAGAGCAGTGCGAACTCGGATTCGAGGTCCGCGTCGTCGGCGAGGGTGTCGCGCAGCCGCTGGCGTAGGAGCGCGCGCAGCGCGCGGCGCGTGCGTTCGAGACTGCGGCGTAGGGACGAGGGGGAGAGGCCGAGGCGCTGGGCGAGTGCGCGCTGGCTCGGACGCTCTTCGGCGAGGAACCAGGCCTCGAAGGCTTCGCGGTCCGTGGTCTCGCCCGCGGCGGTGAGGCGCTCGACGAGATCGCGGGTCGCATCCTCGAGGAGCGATGCGGCGAAGAGTTCGTCGAAGTCCGCTTCGGCGGTCCAGGCGGGGGGCTCGAGGTCCGTGTCGCGGATCGAGTCGAGGGTCACGAAGCGTTCCCGCCCGCCCGCTTTGTGGGTCGAGGACGCACGACGCTCGTTGCGCGCGAAGTTGTCGAGCGAGGCGCGCAGGAACCCCCGGAAGCTCCCGCGCCCCGGGTCCGCGCGCCCGACGAGGTCGCGCTCGATCAGCCAGGCGAAGAAGGACTGGGTCAGGTCCAGGGCGTCGGCCTCCCGTCTCGCCCACCGCGCGCGCAGGTGCCAGTAAACCGGGCGCCAGTAGAGACGGCAGAGGCGCTCCAGGCCCGCTCGGCCCTGCTCGCCTCGATCTCTGCAGGCGACCACGAGGGTCCAGGAGGTGGGCGGAAACTGGGTCATCGAAGACGGGAGGGCGGGCGGGCCCGGTGAGGATCTTCGCAGCGGGTCCGCGGGCTGCAACTCCCGCGGTCCATGCTTCACCGGCCCGGCGGCGCATCGGGACCCCGGCCCCCGAAATCCTCCCGTTGGGGGAACCTTGAGGGGAGGCTGGGGGGAGGCTGGGGGCAGCACGAGGGAGCCACTCCATTTTGTGGTGTCGTCTTCTTGAGCCACTAGGGGTGGTGGAATAGCCTGTGAACCACGGGCAGGGGAGGTCCGCTCGGCCGGTCCTCCTCGCCCCGCCCTCGGGCCGGCTCGACGCCATCCCCCCTCACGCGCGCCACCTCGGCCTCGCGAACGGGGGTCCGCCTCGGACCAGATGCCGGCCCCCGGAGTTCCCCGCCTCCCACCCGCTCTTCACCCCCTGCACGCCCCATCCCGAGCATGAAGCCTGCCCCCGAGACCGGCATCCTTCCCCTGGAAGGCGAATCCGCCGCCACGATCCCCACCCCCACGACGCAGGCACCGGACGCCACGGGCGGAGCGAGCCATGGCCCCCAGTCGGGGGCGCCGGTCGGGGCCAAGATGCAGGTCCGCAAGCGTGACGGCCGGCTCGAACCCGTGGACGTGAACAAGATCGTGCGGGCGATCGAGCGCAATGCCGTGGGACTCGAACTCGTCGACCCGATGCGGATCGCGACGCGCACGATCAGCGGTCTGTACGACGGTGCGACGACGCGGGAACTCGACCAGCTCTCGATCCAGACGGCTTCGTCGCTGATCGCCGAGGAACCCGAGTACTCGAAACTCGCCGCTCAGCTCCTGTGTACGTTCATCGGCAAGGAGGTCCGCAACCAGGACATCCACTCGTTCTCGCAGTCGATTCGCTTCGGCAACCGCCACGGGCTGATTTCGGACGAGACGGCATCCTTCGTCGACGCGAACGCCCGCAAGCTGAACGATGCGATCGACACGAGCCGCAGTCGACTCTTCGAATACCTGGGGCTGCGTGCGGTCTACGATCGCTACCTCCTCGTGAATCCGGAGACGCGTGACGCGATCGAGACACCGCAGTACTTCTTCATGCGCGTCGCATGCGGCCTGACCCAGGACGCGCACGAGGCGATCGAGTTCTATCGCCTGATCTCGTCGCTCGAGTACCTGCCCAGTTCGCCGACACTGTTCAACTCGGGAAGTCCGCGCTCGCAGTGCTCGTCCTGCTACCTCCTCGACTCCCCCGTCGACGACCTCGAGGCGATCTATGAGCGCTACACGGATGTCGCGAAGCTCTCGAAGTACGCGGGTGGGATCGGCCTCGCCTACCACCGCATCCGCGCCAAGGGCTCGCTGATCCGGGGCACGAACGGCCACTCGAACGGGATCGTCCCGTGGCTCAAGACGCTCGACTCGTCTGTCGCCGCGGTCAATCAAGGAGGCCGCCGCAAGGGCGCATGCTGTGTGTACCTGGAGACCTGGCACGCCGACATCGAGGAGTTCCTCGAGCTGCGCGACAACACCGGGGACGAGGCAAGGCGAACGCACAACATCAACCTCGCGAACTGGGTGCCCGACCTCTTCATGAAGCGCGTCAAGAACGACGAGGACTGGTCGCTCTTCGACCCCAAGGTCGTGCCCCACTTCTGCGATCTCTACGGCGAAGAATTCGAGGAGGCCTACCTCGCCGCGGAACAGGACGGGCTCTTCATGCGCCAAGTCCCCGCGCGCGACCTCTACGCGAAGATGATGCGCACCCTCGCCCAGACCGGGAACGGGTGGATGACCTTCAAGGACGCATCGAACGAAAAGTGCAACCAGACCGGAGCACCGGGCCAGACCGTCCACCTCTCGAACCTTTGCACCGAGATCCTCGAGGTGACATCGAAGGACGAAACCGCGGTCTGCAACCTCGGCTCGATCAACCTCGGGCGACTCGTGAAGGACGGCGCATTCGATTTCGATCGCCTGGGCGAGATCGCCCGCACGGCAGTGCGCTTCCTGGACAAGGTCATCGACATCAACTACTACCCGACGAGCGATGCGGCTGCGTCGAACCATGCCTGGCGCCCGGTCGGACTCGGCGAGATGGGACTGCAAGATGTCCTGTTCCAGCTCCACCTACCCTTCGATTCCCCCGAGGCCCTGGAGTTGACCGCGCGGATCCAGGAGGAGATCTACTACAATGCCCTGCTCACCTCCTGCGAACTCGCCGAGAAGAACGGGCCGCACCCGAACTTCCTGATGACCCGCGCGGCCAAGGGCCAGCTCCAGTTCGAC
>DRLC01000014.1 GCA_011053145.1 Planctomycetota bacterium
GAAGACCTCGGCGAGGTCGACCACGTCGGCGAGCGCGGGGAGGTCGGTTCCGCTCGCGGCCCGGGCGAGGAGGCGCCGGACCCGCGTCGCGAGCGCGCGGTCCGCGCCGCAGTGCGCGTCGATCCAGGCGTCTCGATCCTCCTCGGCGATCCCGAGCGCCTCTTCGAAGAGCCCGAGCGCGGGGTCGGACGGTTCGCGGGAGCGATCCCGGTCCATCAGGATTCTCCGAGCTCCTCCTGGAGCCAGGCGCTCGCGACCGTCCAGCGGCGCTCCGCGGTGCGCTTCGAGAGCCCCAGGGCCGCCGCGGCGGACTCCATGTCGAGCCCGCCGAAGAAGCGCAGTTCCACGAGCCGGCCGAGCTCGGCGTCCATCTCGGTCAGTCGTTCGAGGGCGTCGTTCACGTGGAGGATGTCGAGGGCCCGGTGCTCGGTCGGGGCTTTCGCCTGGAGGTCCACCGAAACCCGGCCCAGGTGTCCGCCACGCTTTTCCGAACCCTTTCGCCGCGCGTGGTCGAGGAGCACCGAGCGCATGACGCGCGCCGCGAGCGCATAGAAGTGGTTGCGACTCTGGAAGCTCGCTCCCTGGGCGCGCATCAGCCGCATCCACGCCTCGTTCACGAGGGCGGTCGGTTGCAGGGTTCGTTCCCCGGGGCGACGCGCCATGTGGCCGAGGGCGAGCAGCTTGAGTTCCTCGTAGACCAGCGGCGCGAGCTCGTCGCCCGCCGCTTCGTCCCCCTCGACCCAGCGCTCGAGGAGTCGCGTAACCGGGCTCTCGGAGTCAGGGTCCACGGGGAACGATTGTAGCAGCGCCTCGCCCCGTGGGTCCCGATCGCCCCGGGAGTCCAGGATTCCCCCGGGATTCGGCCGATCCGCGCCCTTGTTCCGCCTCGGGCAAACCCGTTCAATCGGGGTCCGAGATGGGACGTTCATCGAAGGAAGGCGACCCGGTTTCCGAGAAGGAAGAGGGGTCGGCCCCGGAAAAGGGGCGCGGGAAGAAGGGGGAGAAGGGCCGTCGCAGGGAGGAGGCCGCTTCGCTCCCGCTCGACTCGTCCGCGTCCGGCGGGGAGGAGGCCTTCGACCGGCGCGACGTGTTGGCCGCCCTCGAGGCGGGGCTCGCCGAGGCGCTCCCCGGCGCGCTCGTGCTCGACCGCGACCTCGCGTTCGAGCACCGCGGACGCCAAGGGCGTGCGGATCTCCTGGCCGTGGACCCGCTCGGGCGGCTCGTCCTGGTGCTCGTCGCCGACGGGGGAGCGGATCGGGCCGTGCTCGATTCCCTCGATCTGCTCGCCTATGCGCGTGAGAGCGCGGTCCTTCTCGTTCGGCACATCGCGAGCCGGCGCGTCGATCCGGGCCTCGCGCCGCGGGTCGTCGTCGTCGATCCCGTCTGCGACGAAGTGCTCGCGACACGTCTCGGCAGCCTCGGCGAGGCGGGGATCCGGGTGTTCGGGATCCGGACGATCAAGAGCGCGGCGGGCGAGCGCTCGTACCTGATGCCGAGCGGGCCGGAGGCCGCGCCGCCGCGCTCCGGGGAGGGCGGGGTGCGGGACTTCCTCGAGGCGCTGCCGATCGCGTTGCGCGAGGTGGGGCGGGAGCTCACCGACCGCATGGCGCGGCTCGACGAAGAACTCTTCGCCACCGCGGACCGTTCGACCCTCGTCTGGCGTTTTCACGGAGAGGTCCTGGCGCGGCTCGAGTGCGACGGCAGTCGACTCACCGCGAGCGTGGCGCCGGATCACCGGCCCTCGGCCCTCCTGGCGTCTTCGGACATCGACGGCGTGCTCGAAGGGGCCCTCGCGCGGGTCCTCGAGAGCGCCGACCCCGACGAGCTCCCCGACGACCGACCCGTGGAGACCGGCGAACCCATCCTGACCCAGGCCGAGATCGAGGCTTTCCAGGGCTAGAGGGCTAGATGGGATAGGGGGGTGCCCCGTCCCGGAATCGGTCCTTGGAATCGCCGCGACGAGTTTGCAGGCTGAAGCTCGACCAGGCCCTCGGCTCCCCCGCTTCCCAAGGGCGAGGCTCTTCGAGTCCTCATGAACTGGGTCGAGACACGCAAGAAGCTCCGTCACCTTGCGTCGCGCAGTGCGCAGCTGCGCGTCCAGGGGCCTCTGCGTCCCATCGAGACGATGGAGGAGGTGCGGGAGGCCGGGACCCAGGCACCGAAACCGGGGGAAGGCCGCGTCGAGGAGCGGCCCGGCTGTGGCGTGCGTGCGGCGTCGCTGTGCGTGGCGAGCGGGAAGGGCGGGACCGGGAAGACGGTCACCTGCGCATCGCTCGCGCACCTGTTCGCGCCCCGTGGGCGCACGCTCATCGTCGACGCGGACCTCGGCGTGGGGAACGCGCACATCCTGCAGGGCGTGTCCCCGGAGCGGACCCTGGCGGATGTGGTCGAGGGGGACTTCGCGCTCGCGGACGCGCTCGTGCACTGCGACGAGGGGATCGACCTGCTCGGCGCGGGATCGGGGATCCCGTCGATGGCGGAGCTGTCCGAATACGAGTTGCAGCTCCTTGCCGTGGGGCTCGAGGAGGCCGAGCTCGACTATCGTTTCGTGCTCGTCGATGCGGCGGCGGGGGTGTCGCGCCAGACGATCACCTTCGCGGAGGCCTGCGACCTGACCCTGATCGTGACGACGCCCGACCTCACCGCGATGACCGATGCCTACGCGTTCTTGAAGGTGCTGATGGCGCGCACCCGCAGGCAGCCCCTGCTGCTCGTGAACCGAGCGCGCGACGCCGAGGAGGCCTGCGAGGTGACCGAACGCATCCTCTCGGTGTGCGAGCGGTTCCTCGGGGAAACCCCCCTTTCGGTCGGATGGGTGCCCGAGGATCCGGCCGTGCGAGAATGCGTGAACCAGCGCGGCGCGCCGTCACGGCTCATGCCGGGAGCGCCATCGTCGAGGGCCCTCGCCCAGCGCGCGGTCGAGATCCTCTCGCAGCTCGAAATGCACCGGCCGGGCGGCTTCGGCCGGCGGCTGGTCGAGGACCTGGGAACGCTTCGCCGACTCGCCTGATCTCCCACGGGAGATCCGCGAAACCGACCGTCCCCTCCCCCGGTCCCCGCTCCATGGATCCCCGCCCCGATGGTCTCCGGACCCTTGGACCGATCCTCTGTGGACTCCTCGTCCTCGCCCACGCCTCTCCCTGGCTCGATGCCACCCCGCCCGCGTGGATCGAGCGGGCCGCGTTGCGCGGGCGCGCCGAACTCGACCCCGCGCGCATGGCCGTTCGTGATCTTCGGCGTCTCCCGGGGGTGGGGGAACGGCGGGCGGAGAGAATCGTCGAGGCGAGGCGGCGGGCACGGGCCGCCGGCGAGCTCCTGAGGTGGAGCGACATCGAGGGCATCGGTCCCAAGACGACCGCGCGCATTCGCGCCTGGCTCTCCGCGCACGGTGCCCGCGAGGATGCACCCCTGACGGGCCGGCCCCCCATCGGGGAGGAGAGATGGTCGATGGAGGTCCGGAGCCCGTCGGGGTTGCTCGTGGTCTCAGGGGATGAGCCGCTGCAGGAGTGAGAGGGCCGCGGCACGGTTCGCGATGTTGTTCGTGCCCCAACCCAGGAAGACCGACTTCGCGCCCGCGAGGGTCGTCGTCATCGTGTGGGCGAGGAGTGCCGCCTGCATGCTGGGTTCCCCGGCTTCTTCCGCGAAGGCCAGTGCGTTGGCCACGTGGAATGGATCGCGGAGAACCGGAGCGGTGAGTCCGGCCGGAATCTGGGAGCGGAGGCTGTAGCGCGAGCCGGAGATCGGGCCCACGGGGAAGATGTCGAGGGGGCCGTCGGTGCCGACCTTCCACGCGAACTTCCAGAGGCCGCGTCCACACTTGGCGACGATCGGGTCGGTCGAGATCCCCACCGCGCGGTCGATCGCCCGCAGCGCGTGCATCAGGAAGATCTGTTCGTTCGCGCGGTGCACGAAGTAGAACGCGTTCTTTCCGTCTCCGTAGGGGGGATTCGTCGCCATCTTGCCGTGATCGAGCGCGCTCAGGAGCCCGTTCGGCATCTGGGCCTTGGCGAGGATCGCGACGAACCGCTGAAACCACGGGAAATGGCTCTTGCGCCACTGGTTGTCCGAAATCGCGTAGGCGAAGGCCATCGCGTCCGCGACCCAGGCTTCCCCACGCCCGAGGCTGCTTCCCTGGGCGCGTTTGACCGGCATCGAGAGCCGTCCGCCGGGACCCTCGTAGAAGGCCATGCGCCCGAGCTCGGCGTCCATCAATGCGTAACGCTTCGCGAGCGGGTCGTTGTCGAGCCACACGAGCGCCTTGTTCGCCTTGGTCCGGCGGACCAGGTGCTGGGAATCGATCGGCAGGAAGTCGTTCGGGTCGTAGGGCGAGCTGCCGAAGCCGGGACCGGTCTTCGAGAAGTCGAACGGGGAGTCCTTCACCGGGGATCCGATGAACGCGTTGTTGAAGAGGTCGAAGGGCTGGGTCCCGTCCGGATTCAGGTATCGGTTCTGGTCGATCGGGAGGCCGTCGCTCTCGTAGATGCAGCCCATCTGGCGAGACGCGTAGCGCAGCTGCTCGACGTAGTCGGAGAGCAGGCCCTCGGGTTGGGCGGAGAAGGCCAGGGGAATGGAGTGGAATTGCTCGATCTCGAGCCCACCGGTCATGCCTCCGTAGTAGACGCCCTGGGCCGGCCACAGGTACGAGACGGGCGGGCTGCCGGGGTTCGTCGGCTGGAGGCGCCGCAGGCGGTCGAAGTCATCGACCTTCTTCGGGAGCAGGTCGATCGTCGTGTGCGAGAGGTCGGGCAGCGCGAGGGACTGCGCCATGTACCCGCCCTTCGACCAGTCGCCGACGCCCCAGCCGCGGAGGGTGCGGTCCGGCGTCGTGCCCCAGGGGTGCACGATCACGCGGAACGAGCGCTCCCAACGCTGCGGCAGCACATGCCGCCCGGTCTTCACGAGCAGCGGGTAGGACATCGCCGGATCGGGAAGCAGAGGAGTCCAGGTCGTACCGCCGGGAACCTCGAGTCCGAGGGCCGTGAAATAAAGGTCGGGGCGCGCGGGCAGGCCGCCGTTGTGCCAGTTGATCGTCAGTCCGACCGCCTTCTTCCCGGCGACGAGGTCGATCCAGACCTGAGCCCCTCCGACCGCGCCTTGCAGCGTGTTCTCGAACGTGATCCGCGCGGAGCCGAGTCGGTGGATGCGCGTCGGGGGCCCCGAGGCCGTGAGGCTCTGGATGTGGACGCGGCCCCTCTGGTCGAGGAGCCACAGACGGAAGGTGTCCGGCTGCGTGACCGCGGCGAGCACGCTGCGATCGAAGCCCGAGAAGTCGTCCGTCGAGATGCCCTGGTGGACCGTGAACACCTGCTTGCCGGTCCAGGTGCCCGGGTTGTGGGCGATCGCGGAGAGCTCGATGATCTGGGTGCCCTGGAGCGTGGCGACGAGCTCCCACTGCGTGCGAAGCACCCTGCCGTCGGGGTCGACCAGCACCCAGGGGGACGAACCGCGCTGGAACGCACGCGTGGGGAGCGGCATCGTCCCGTGGACGAGGAAGTCCGGGGACGAGGGGACATAGGTCGTCAGTGTTCCGACCTGGGGTCCGGTGACCGAAGGCGGGGTCTGGGGTCCTCCCCAGGCGGGGGTGGCGGCGAGGAAGGCGAGAACGAGAACGGAAAGGGCCTTGAGGCTCCGCATCGTGGGTTCGTCGGGGGGTCCCGGTTGCAGGTCGAGGTGAACGAGAAGCGATGCCCCCCGCGAGTCGGGAAGCTAGTGGGAGGAGTGAGCCGAGTCCCGCTGCGAGGCAGAAAAACGAGAAGAGTTTTCCCGGCGGACCGGATCGGCCCAAACTGCTCCCCAGTGAGACTGCTCCCTCTCTCCGCGTGCCTCCTCGCGGCCTGTTCCGGATCTCCCGGACCGGCCCCCGTACCGGAATCCACCGTGCAACCGCTCTCCCTTTCCGTCCTCGGTGCTCGCGTCTCGGGTTGGACCGCCGGCCCTGAAGGAGCGGCGAACGTCCTCCTGCTCCACGGGGCCAGGTTCAGCTCCGAGACCTGGAAGGGACTGGGGACCCCCACGGCCCTCGGACCCGGGGTCCGCTCGATCGCGGTCGATCTCCCGGGGTACGGAGGCTCGGAGCCCCAGGCCACCGACGCGGCGCCGGCCGAATGGCTCCTGGCTCTCTTCGACGCCCTCGCGCTGGAGCGCGCCGTCCTCGTCGCGCCGTCGATGTCCGGTTGCTTCGCGCTTCCGTTCGCCGCGGCGCACCCCGGGCGGCTCCTCGGCATCGTGCCCGTGGCTCCCGCCTGTTCTGAGTCGCTCGCCGGCCCCGTCGACGTTCCGGCCCTCATCCTCTGGGGCGAGTCGGACCGCGTCTTCCCGCTCCAGCCGCTTCCCTCGGGTTCTCCCCATCCGGGCGCCGCGAACCGCGCCGAGGCCCTCGCCGCGGCCTTTCCCGGCTCACGCGTCGAACTCTTCCCCGGGGCTTCGCATCCGTGCTACCTCGACGACCCCGAGCGCTTCCACGCGCTCCTCATCGGCTTCCTCGAGGAAGAGCGGCCGGACCGCGGGGGGCGGGCCCGTTCGAAGTGAATCGATCTTCCCGAACCGAAGGGGCGCCGAACCCGAAAGGCCGGGACGGCGACTGGGCTACAATCTCGCCCATGGCTTCCCCCGCTGACTCGGTCGCGGCGACCCGCGCGGTGCCGCGCGACCCGCCCCACGGGCCGGCGGTCGATGCGTTCCTGCGGAGCGCGCTCGACGAAGACGTGCGCGACGGGGACGTGACCACCGAAGCCGCGGTGGCGCCCGAGGCGAGGGCGTCGGCGCGCCTCGTCGCGAAAGCGCCGGGGGTGATCGCGGGGGTCGGGCTCTTCCGGCGTGTGTTCGAGCTCCTCGCCCCGGAGGTCGAATTCGGTCGCTTCCTCGAGGATGGGACCCATGTGGCCGAGGGGGATCTCGTCGGCACGTTCACGGGGAGTGCGCGCGCGCTGCTCACCGGCGAGCGGACCGCGCTGAATCTCCTCCAGAGGCTCTCGGGAATCGCGACGCTCACGCGGCGCTACGTCGAAGCCGCGGCGGGGGGCGCGCGCATCCTGGATACGCGCAAGACGACCCCCGGATTGCGGCTCCTGGAGAAGTACGCGGTGCGCTGTGGTGGGGGAGAG
Source organism: Planctomycetota bacterium (assembly GCA_011053145.1). Classification (GTDB taxonomy): domain Bacteria; phylum Planctomycetota; class UBA1135; order UBA1135; genus DRLC01. The sequence goes on from DRLC01000014.1 coordinate 7,104, forward strand.
AACCACCGCATCGGTCTCTTCGATGAGGCGATGATCAAGGACAACCATCTCGACGCTTCGGGGAGTTCGATCGCGGAGCTGGTCGCGAAGCTGCGTGAGCGCCACGGGGGGATGCGCATCACCGTCGAGGCGCGGGACGAAGCCGAAGCCCGCGCCGCCGTCCAGGCGGGAGCCGATGTCGTCCTGCTCGACAATCTCCCCGATGAAGAGCTCACCCGCCTGACGCCGATCCTCCGCGAGTCGGCCGCGCAGCGCGGAAGTCCGGTGGAACTCGAAGCGTCCGGGGGAATCGACCTCAGTCGCATCCCGAGCACCGCACGCACCGGCGTCGACCGCATCTCGATCGGAGCCCTGACCCACTCGGCGCCGGCCCTGGACCTGTCGCTCGCGGTGGAGATGCTCCCCGGAGGAGGATCGGACCCCTTGGGGTAGAATCCCCGCGATGAGCGAGGCTTCGAATCGCCCCCATGAGTTTCGGCTCGATCTCCCCGCGGTCCACCGGAGCGTGCGCGTCGCCCGCAACCTCGTTCACCGCTTCGCGAGGCTCGAGGGGCTCGGTCAAGAGGAGGCGGACACGCTCTCCCTGATCACGTCGGAGCTGCTCGGAAACGTCGTCGACCACGGGGGGGGCGGCGGTGCGATGCACGAGGGGGAGGCGGACCGGGACATTCGGATGGAGCTCCGGATCGCCCTCTCGGAAAGCGATTGGGTCCTCGAGGTGACCGACGAGGGGGGGGGCGATCCGGCCGAACTCGCCGCGCAGCTCGAGAACTGTGAAGCCTTCGACCTGGAACACGACCGCGGGCGCGGATTGTTCCTCCTGAAGAGTTCCGTGGACGAACTCTCGGTCCTGCCGAGCCGGAGCGGGACGGGGATCACGATCGAGGCGCGGTGCGCGAGGCGCTGAGGCGCGTCCGCGGAGCCGAGACGATGGTCGGGGGGGAGGAGCATGGAGCGTGGGGTCGGGCGTTCCTGGCGGTGGGGCGCTTCCTCGTCGGACTTCCGATTCCCCTCGCGGTCCTCGTCGTCCTCGCCTGGATGGGCTTGATCTGGTCCCTCAGCTCCCAGACCTTCGAAGCTCCGCCCGAGGTTGCGTCGGCCCTCTGGAGCTTCTGCGCGAACCTCGCCCACGCGCCGCTCTTCGGGATCCTCGCGCTCCTGTTCGCTTCGATCGTCCTGCGGGTCGGGATGGGGGATGGATGGCCGCGCCTTCGCGCCTGGCAGGCGGGTGTCACCGTCGCCTTCGTGCTCGCCTGGGCGCTCCTCGACGAGTGGCACCAAAGCATGACCCCGGGGCGCGATTCCTCGCTCCTCGACGTGGTCACCGACCTCGTGGGCGCGATCTGTGTGCTCGCGGTCATCGCGATTCTCGACCCCGCCCGCCCGGACGA
>DRLC01000015.1 GCA_011053145.1 Planctomycetota bacterium
GCCCACGCAGGCGTCGAGGGCGTCGGCGACAGAGTGGTCCGCCGACTGTTGAGGCCTCCGACCCGAACGACGTCTGGTCGATCGACTTCAAGGGTTGGTTCCACGTGGGAGACGGCACGCGCTGCGATCCCCTGACGGTGAATGACGTGGCTACGAGGGCCTCACTTGAGGCTCTCCTGCACCTAATGTGGGTGGCGGCGTGACCCGATCGTCGCCGGATCGGCCCCCTTCCCAGGGTGAAGGGCCGATCCGTCGCCTTCCGCTCGGGGTCAAGAGTTGAACACGATGTGGTGGCCCCTGATCGAGAGCGCGGCGGGGCCGCCCATGGTGAACTGGGGGTATGAAAACGAACTATCCCAACTCTGGACGTTACGCCCCGCGCGCCACCACGATCTTCCGTCGTTTGCTCGGGATTTGCAAGGTGTTCGTCATCGCAGTGGGTGTCGAGGACGGTGCGCTGGTGCTCAGCGTGCGCCCCACGTGGCGCAAGCCGCGGTGCGGTGAGTGCGGTAGTTGCGGACCGGGATACGACCGGAAGGCTGCTCGCCGCTGGCGAAGCCTCAACTTCGGCCCGGTGCGCGTGCTGCTGGAGTACTCGCCGCGTCGTGTCTCCTGCCCGACGTGCAACCGGGTGGTCACCGAGCTCGTTCCCTGGGCGGCACACGGAAGCACGTTCACCTACGCCTTCGAGGAACTCACGGCCTACCTCGCGCAGGTCACGGATAAGACCAGCGTTACTGAAGTGATGGGAATCAACTGGCGCACCGCCCGTAACATCATCAGGCGTGTCGTCGCCCGGCACCGCGCTGGTGGCGACCTCGGCACGCCTCGGCGGATCGGCATCGACGAGTTCAGCTACCGTCGCTTCCACCACTACCTGACCGTTGTCGTGGATCACGATACGCGGCGAGTCATCTGGGCCGGGGAAGGCCGAAGTGCGGACTCTCTGACCGGATTCTTCGAAGAACTCGGCGCAGAGCGGTGCGCCGCCATCGAGCAGGTCACAATGGACTTCGCCGGTGGCTACCAGAAGGCCGTCCGCGATCGACTGCCACAAGCCGAGGTGGTTTTCGACCGCTTCCACGTCCAGCGCCTGGCATCCGACGCCCTCGATGAAGTTCGTCGAGCGATGGTCCGCAAGCTCACTGGATCGGACCAAGCCGCGGCGGTGAAGAGAACACGCTGGGCGCTGCTGCGGAACCCGTGGGCATTGACGTTCGAAGACAAGCTGCGCTTGCGCCAGGTCGAGAAACAGTGCCAGCCGCTGTACCGTGCGTACCTTCTGAAGGAGACACTTGCCCGTGCCCTCGACTACTACCAACCGAAGCGAGCTCGAGAGGCGCTCGACCAATGGCTCGCCTGGGCGTCCCGCTCCAGGCTCCAGCCCTTCGTGCGCATCGCACGGACGATCCGTAAGCACAAGCGGGGCATCCTTGCCTACGTGCGCTCGCGCCTCACGAACGGCGTCGTGGAGGGGATCAATAACCGCCTCCGCGTCATCGCGCGCAGGGCCTACGGGTTTCACAGCTGGCGAGCCCTCGCGGCCATGCTCTTCCTCTGCTGTGGAGGCATCACACTCTCACCTCCCGTGCCGTGATCCACCCACATTAGGTGCTGGAGACGCGAAAGTCGCGACGTTCCCCCAGGCCGTATCCGGCTGATAGGCCGGGTTCTTCTCGTGTTCTTCCGTGAGTGGGTCTCCTGATGAAGCGATTACTGATTGGCAATAAGGACCAGATTTCGTTCTTCTCCGGGGAGCAGCGAGAGTTCCTCGGGAGCGAGCAGGCGTTGGTCATCCTTAAGGGCGTCGACACTCCGATAAGCGGTCATTCGGTACGGGCCCGGCGCGAGCGGGCCCGTCAGAAACTCGCCTTGGTCGTCCGCCACGAACAGGAGCATCGCCCGCCTCAGTCCCCCCTCGGGGGGGGCGAGAGGCGCAAGGACTATCGCCGCGGCGGGAAGGGGGAGGGACTCGGATCCGACGATCCGTCCCCGGATGATGGCCGGTTCGCGAGGAACGACCAGGCGAACCTCGGCGTCGAGCATCGGTAGCAGGGTGGCGTTCGTCGACGCGAGCCCGGGCGCTCCCGCCGGAAGGATCGTGTAGTCACCGGGCACTGCGAAGCAAATCGCCATGCCGTCCTCGTCGCTGACGAGCTCGACACCCCTCTGATCGCCGGCGCGCCGGACTTCGAGGAACAAACCTGCGACGGGCAAGCCCGCGGAGTCCTCGCAGCGCATGTGGATCCGCTGCGTGGGTGGCACCTGCCAACGACCGTCGACGACGCCGGGAGCGTCGGCGCCGCGGCCCTCTAGCATGAGCGGCAGAAAGGCCTTCGACGGGGCCAGCCGACCGCCGATCCGGAGCTCCCACGGTCGTTCGGCGCTGCACTCCAGCGTAAGCGGATCCGACGCCAGGATCGCACTCCGGCGCACGCCTGTGAGCCCGTCCTCGCGGTAGGTCACCGGGAGCGCTGCGCGATACCGAGCGCCCGGATCGGGAACGAGAGTGACCCGCGCCGCTTCGGCCGCCGCTCCCGGTGGTAGCACGTGGACCGCGCCCGGGTGCACAAGGAGCGTCTGGCCGAAGCTCGGCCCCTCGATCTCGTAAAGCCCCGGGTGCACGAAGACGCTCTCACCTTCAGGAAGGGCGCGAGGACGGTCGACTGGGAGCTCGAGTGGTCCCAGAGTCGTGCAAGTGATCGTCCCGGCCCGCGGCGCAATCCGGAGCTCCCCGTACTCGCTCGAGTTGCGCGACGACGTTCGCCCAAGCGTGACGGTCGCGGCGCCGGACTCCTCGTACTGAACGAAGCGAACGCTCTCGCCGAGCTCAGCGTGTCGAAATCGGAAGCACATCCCGAGCCCGAGATCGCGCATGGACCCCGGCCGGGCGAGGCGAACGAATCCGCGTCTTCCGGTCTCGACGGCCAAATCCCTCGAGAGCTCCAGTTGGCCGAGGGTCAGCGCCGGCACGATCTCCACTCCCGCGAGCGCACTCCCAGCGCTGCCGAACACGTTGAGAGTGACGTACTCCTTCGCGGGAGCGAGCGCGTGATCGAGCACAACCGACTCCCCGTCGTCGATCTGGAGCGCGCGCACACCTCCGCTGGCCTCGTCGGCGACCCACTCCGGCAGCCGCCCCGGCACGGTGAGCAGCACGTGGTACGTCCCCACCGGAAGCGTTAGCTCGGCGTGACCGTGCTCGCCACGGAAGCTCATGTCCTCTCGGAGCTCGCGAGTGCGGAGGTCAACGCGCAGTGCGGTGGCGACGAACGCGGGCACCGCAGCGCCGTCGCCATCGAAGACGTTCAAGCGCACGCAGCCCGGCGTCCGGACCCGAACCAGGACCTCGCCCGACGGGGAGCCGAGGAAACGCTCGACGACCCACTCGGGCGACAACGAGCGGGCCGACACCAGCCTCCGCCGCTCCTCGGCGGGCATGTATTTGCGGACGAAGCGCCCGTCGCCATCGGAGACGACCTCGAGCCAGCCGCCGTGTGCGTCGACGAGCACGAGCGCGAGGTCGGGCACGGGTACTCCGGTCGCATCAACGACGCGACCGGACATCCACGCCGAATCCCCCCCGGGCGCGTCACCGCTCGTGCCATCCTCGGTCTCGATCAGGACCCGAGCGGACGCCGTCCTCCCGCCGAGGCGCAACGATGAGTCGGATATCTCCTCCGGTGCTTGGAGACTGCCCGAGCCAACCCTCGTGGCCGGTCCAGCCCCGGCGACTGCCGCCCCTGACGACGAGCGGGTACGGTCGACGGCGAGAGCGACGAGACCCACGCCGAGCGCCAGCGCTCCGATCGAAAGGAGGGCCTTCCTAATGGCCGCGTCCGCTAGGAGCCGCATGTCTCGTCCGGCCGAGTGGAGCACGGCGGCCTGGTCGGCCCGTCCTTCCCGAGGATGGCGTCGGCGTCGGCGTTCACGATCCGCGCGAACGCTTCGGGATGGCGTTCGAGAAGGATCGAGTAGAGGGCCATCGAGCCCTGGTAGCCCGCGCGGAGCTCTCTACACCCCGCCTCGTCCGGGACGCGGATCTTCCCCTCCCCGCCCGGGAGGTACCACGGACACTGGCCCCCGCAGATGACACGGGCCCAGCACCCGCGGCACTTCTGCTCGAATGCCTCGTGCAGCGCGCCGTAATACTGGAGCACGGCTTCGGGGTCCGGTCCCCCGTCGTTTATGTTCCCGATCTTGTAGTCGGGGTCCCCGACGTAGCGGTGGCATGGATAGAGGTCGCCCGTCTGCGGGACCGCCTTCATGTTGCGACAGACTCCGCAGAGCTGTGCCTGCGGGCGCGTTGCCACCGCCGTCCGCTGAACCTCGCCATGTACCTTACGTAGCCCGTCGGCCAGGTACCTCTCCATCCTTGCCCTCTCGGGCCAGTCCGCCCCGGCTTCGAGCCTAGCGACGTAGTCGCGAACCGCATCATTGAACTTGTCGCGGGAGTCTTGCGCGGCATCGCTCACTACGTCCCATTCCGACTTGCCCATCGCCGTTCCGTTACTCTCCCCCACCATAACGGAGGACGTCCGCGGCTGTGTGAGATTTGGTCGGGGGCTCAACCCCTTGGTAGAAGAAGAGTTAGGACAACCCCTACCGCAAGGAGAGCCCCGTGAAGAAGTCTACGAAGTCGAGTCGCCGTCGTCAGCCTCGGAGCAAGCGTTCCAAGCGTGAAGCGGTGAAGAACCCGGTCCAGGGAGTCCTGCACTTCCATGAGATGATCAGGGAGGTGCTGATGGGCGAGATCCGCGACGCCGTGATCAAGAC
>DRLC01000016.1 GCA_011053145.1 Planctomycetota bacterium
AGCGGGGGGCCGGAGGCGCGCCGCGGACTCTTCCGAAGGGGGGGGCGAGGGCCCCGGCCGGGGGGAGGAGGGGGCCGCGACCGAGACGAGTTCGCGGTCGGTTCGGATCCTGCTCCTCGATGCGAACTCTTCCCTTCCCGTCCCCGGTGCCATCCTCGCGGTGCGGCCGATGGGGAGCTGGCCCGAGGCGAACCGCGAAGAGCGCACCGGACGAGACGGTCGCCTGGAGTTCGTCCTCGCCCCCGGCATCTGGCGGGTCGAGCACATCGCTGTTCCGGGGGACCCGGACTGGACGGAGCGCTTCCTGACTCCGTGGCGATTCGAGGTGCACCCGGAGGAAGACCTGGATCTCGTCGTTACGGCGCATGCTCCGGACGGCGTGCTCGGCGTGGATGTCGTCCGAGCGGGCGGGGAGCGGGTTCGGGGTGCGTCGGTCGTGCTCACTCCCGTCGGCTTCGAGGGCAGGGCCTGGTGGAACAGCGGTCTCACCGGGGAGAGCGGTCGAGCCTGGATCAGCCTCCGACGCGGAATCGGCGACGCCCGGCTCTTTGCGCGACTCGGCGACGAGGTCAGCGAGCTCCTCGAACTCCGCTCCCCCGTGCCCGGGAGCGTCCTGACCCTCGACCTCGCTCCAGGGGCCGCCCTCGCTGTCACGGTGGTCGAGGACCCCTCGGTCCCCACTCCAGCGTTCGTCTCCTTGGCGAGGGGAGCGTTCGAAGTCGGGGAAGCGCCCCGGATGACGGACTCGACCGGCTTCCTGCGGCTCGAAGGGCTCTTCCCCGGGCCGGTCGACGTGGTCGCGTTCGATCCCCGGAGGAGGATCCATGCCAGCGAGCACCTCGAACTCGCGCGGGGCGAGGTCCGGAGCGTTCGCCTCGTTTTCCCGCGCCGTCCCATTTCACAGATCGAAGGCCGTGTTCTGGAGGAGGGAGGAAGGCCCCTCGGCGGCGTGAACCTTCTCGCGAGGAACGCATCCGGGTGGTCCGGTACCGCCGAGACGGGTGGGGACGGAACCTTCGCGTTCGACCCCCCCAGCGTCGAGCCGGTCGAGATCAGTGCGAGCCTCGATTCGGAGGGCGACCTGTTCGATCCTCCGGTCCAGTGGGCCGAGGCGGGGGACCGGGAGGTCGTGTTCCGCAGGAAAGAGCTCGCACGCGAGCGGACCTTCGTGCTGGAGGTGGTCGATCGCCTGACCGGTGAGCCGATCGAGGACTACGCCCTGCGGATCGACCGCGGCCCGGGGAGCGAGGAACTCGGCGACGTCCGACTCCCGAGCCCGCGGTACACCCTGCGCAGCGTCCCCTCCACCCGAATCGCCGTCGAGGCCGTCGGACACGTGGGCCGCTCGATGCTCCTCGAGGAGGCCCTCGGGAAACTCCCCCCCACCGAACCCCTGCGCGTGACCCTCGATCGGGGACTCGACACGAGCGTATGCGTCCGAGCGTCGGGGACGGGGGCACCCATCGACGGCGCGGTGTTCCATTCCCACGACTGGGGGGATGCGGTGACCGGGATCGACGGGGTCGTGCGCCTGCGCGCTCCGGAATGGTCGATCTACAGGGTCGAGGCGCCTGGTTTCCAAGTGGAGGAGTGGGACCCGGAGTTCTGGGTCCTCTGGGGAGGTGGGACGATCTTCCTCGAAGCCGCCTCCGCAGAGCCGGACGATTCCGCCGCGGGGGAGTGAACCGCCGCCCCTCGCCCCTGGCGCATCGGTGGGAAGGGAGTAGACTCCTCCCCGCTCCCCCTTCCTCCCCGACTTCGAAACGTGTTGGACATGCGAGAAACCCTCCGCCTCCTCTGCGGGCTCCAAGAGCTCGATGAGGACCTGTATCGCGTCAAGGACGAACTTCGGCGCTTGCCGCAGGAGCGAGACCGTCGCCGGGAGAAGATCGACCACGAGCTTTCTCGTCTGAACGAGCTCGAGCACCGGATCGCCGAGGTGCGCACGCGCATCAAGGAGATCGAGGACATGACCACGGGCCAGCGCCAGCGTGTGCGCAAGCTCGAGAACGAAGCCGCGAAGACCACGGACCAGGCGCTGATCGCGGCGTACAACCATGAGGCGCGGTCGATCAAGCGCGACATCAGCGAGGCCGAGGAGGAGGGACTCGGGCTCGTCGAGACCGCCGACAAGTTGCAGAGGGAGGCCGACGAACTCCGGGCGAAGATCGAAGCCCTCGAGGAAGAGTTTCGAGCCTACTCCGAGAATGTCGACGAGGAGATTCGGGTCGCCGAGGCGAAGCGCATCGACCTCGAGGCCGAACGCAACCAGCGCATGCACAGCCAGGTCGCGCCGAACGTCCTCGAGACCTACGAGAAGCTTCTCGACGCGCGCGAGGGGCACGCGATGGCGATGCTCGAAGGCCGGGTCTGCCAGGGCTGCTACGTCACGGTGCCGAACAACCTCTACGTGCGGCTCGCGCGTGGAACCGAGCTCGTGAACTGCCCGTCCTGCAGGCGCATCCTGTACCTACCCGAGACGGACTGAGTGGGCGGAACCCTGTCGGGTTCCGCGCCGCGCGAGCTCCTCCTCGAGCCGCCTGCGGATCTCGTTCTTGTGGATGCCCCACTTCGGGGCGAGCAGCTTGTCCGCGGGTGAGTCGCCGGTGATGCGGTGCAGCACCTGCGACGGGTCGAGGCGTTCGACGAAATCCGCGAGCCATTGGACGAAGGTCTCCGCGTCGAGGGTTTCGAGTTCTCCTCGCCGCCAAAGGGCCGCGAACTGGGTCCGTTCGAGCACCATCAGGTGGTGCACCTTCACCCCCGAGCAGCCCGCTCGCGCGAGTGTCTCGGCGGTGCGCCGCGCGCCCTCGCGTCCGTCTCCGGGCAGGCCGAGGATCGCATGCCCGATCGTCAGGAGGCCCCGCTGCCGGCACCGGTTCACCGCATCGAGGAACTCCGCGCGCGTGTGCAGACGGTTGATCGCCAGGAGGATCGCGTCGTCCGCGGTCTCGAGGCCGAGCTCCATCCAGACCGGTACGTCCCGGGAGAAGTCGGCGAGGAGATCGAGGGCGGAGTCGGGGATCGTGTCGGGTCGGGTGGCGACCGCAACCGCGACGAGGGGGCGCTCGGGGCTGACCTCACCGCGTTCGGCGAGCCGGGGCCGGAGCACGTCCAGGACCTCCGCGAGGCGCCCTTCCTCGACGTAGGTGTTCGAGTAGGACTGCAGGTAGGCGATCACGCCGCCGTCCTCGTCGCGCCGGGAGACGCGGGCGATGCCGCGCTCGAGCTGCTCCGCGATCCCCGCCCCCGTCCGCAGGGCCCCGGTTCCCGAACCCTCGACATCGCAATAGAAACACCCACCGCGCCCGCGCGTCCCGTCGCGGTTCGGGCAGGTCGAGCCCGCGTCGAGGGCGACGCGGTGCACCGGCCGTCCGAAGGTCTCGAGGAGCCAGGGCCGCAGGGTTCGGAAGCGCATCGGGGGAGCCATGGGCGTGTACCATACCGCGCCCGATCCAGGACCCCGACCCCGAGGGCGTTCCATCGAGTCCATGAAGATCCAACCCATCGTCATCGGGACCGCCGGCCACATCGACCACGGCAAGTCCACCCTCGTGCGAAGCCTGACCGGGATCGATCCCGACCGCCTCAAGGAGGAGAAGGAGCGCGGGCTCACGATCGACCTCGGATTCGCCCCGCTCGAGCTCCCGGACGGGCGCCTGGTCGGGATCGTGGACGTCCCCGGGCACGAGCGCTTCATCCGCAACATGGTGGCCGGGGCGAGCGGCATCGATCTGGTCGTGCTCGTGGTCGCCTCCGATGACGGCGTGATGCCCCAGACCCGAGAGCACCTCGAGATCATGGGCCTTCTGGGCGTCGAGCGCGGTCTCGTCGCGCTCACCAAGGTGGACATGGTGGAGCCCGACATGGTGGACCTCGCCGAGGAAGACGTGCGCGAGAACCTCGAGGGCACCTTCCTCGACGGCGCGCCGATCCTGCGCATTTCCGCGAAGACCGGGGAGGGGATGGAGGACTTCAAGGAGGTGCTCTTTCGCATGGCCTCCGAGGCCGAGCCTCGGACCGCCGAGGGGGTCTTTCGCATGCCGATCCAGCGCGTGTTCACCAAGAGCGGTTTCGGCACGGTCGTGACCGGGATCGCGGTTTCGGGTTCGGTGAAGGTGGGAGATACCCTCGAGCTGCTCCCGAGCGGGGCCCGGGCGAAGGTGCGAGGCCTGCACGCGTACCGCGAGAAGACCGATGTCGCGCGTGCCGGTCATTCCACCGCGATCAACTTCTCCGACGCGGACCACCGGGGACTGCACCGCGGGGACGTGGTCGCGACACCCGGTTACTTCTCGCCGCGCCGCATGATCGCGGCGCGACTGCGCGCGCTCCCGAGTCTGGACCGACGCATCGAGAACCGCATGCAGGTGCGGCTGCACACCGGGACCGTGGATGTGCCCGGCGAAGTGATCCTCCTCGACGCGAAGGACCTCGGCCCGGGCGAGGACGGCCTGGTGCAGCTGCGCCTCTCCCAGAGCGTCGTCGTCGCGGCGGGAGATCGTTTCGTGCTGCGGCTGCTCTCCCCCGTGGTGACCCTCGGAGGCGGTGTCATCCTCGAAGAGAGCAAGCACCGCTTGAAGCGCTTTCGCGACTTCGTGATCGAAGGACTCGCACGCCAGGAGGCGAGCCTGGGTTCCCCGGCGGCCCTCCTGGAATCGATCCTGATGCGAGGCGATGACCCGCTCGCCGCAACCGACGAACTCGCCGTCGCGATCAAGCGACCGCGGGAAGAGACGCGCGAGTTGCTCGCGGGACTCGCCGCCGAGGAGCGCGTGCGCTCTCCGAGACAGGATCGCTGGATCCACATGGACCGGCTCGAGTCCGAGCTCATCCGCGTCCGGTCCGCGGTCGAAGCCTGGTTCACCTCGCACCCGCACCGAGCTCGCATGGACGTGCGCGACCTGCGCAATGACGTGCGCCTCGACGCGGGCTTCCTCTCGATCCTGTTGGAGGAACTCGTCGACCGCGGAAGGATCGAGGTCCTCCCCGGAGGGTTGCTCGCGCTCGCGGACCACCGCCCGGAGCTCCACGAGTCCGACCGGAGGGCGGCAGAGGAGCTGCGGGCGAAGCTCGACGCCGGACGCTTGCAGCCGCCGTCCCCGGCCGAGCTCGCCGAGCAGCTCGGCCTCGGCCGCGAGGCGCTCGACCGCATCCTCGAGTTCCTCGTGGACGCCGGGGAGATCGAACGCGTCCACCCCGAGCTCTACCTCGGGCGTCGGGCGGTGGACGAGGCGCGGGCGGCAATCGTCGCGAACTGCGAGCGCAACGGGCACCTCGAGATCCCCGAGCTCCGTGACGCCCTGGGGACGACGCGGAAGTTCCTGCTCCCCGTCCTCGACCACTTCGACACCACCGGCCTCACGATCCGCCAGGGCGGGCACCGGATTCTCCGGCGTTGAGCGCCCCTTCCGCCTCGAGCAGGGTTTCGACCTGCCCCGCGAGGGTCTCGGCCGCATCCAGGAGTCGAATCGAAGTCGTCGCCGCGAGCGCCGAAGGCAAGACGAGGATGCGGCCAGCTGCCAGGGCGCGCAGCGAGCGCAGTGCGGGGGTCTCCCTGAGATAGCGCAGGGAGGCGCTGTCGCCTTGTCCATCCCCGGCGGAGACCACGAGGAAGTCGGGATCGATGGCGAGCAAGTGCTCGGAGGGGAGGGATCCGTAGCCCTCGATGCCCGCCTCGGCGGCCGCGTTCTCGAGCCCGGCGAGCCCGAGCGCCACGTCCATCGTCGTCCCCGCACCCGCGGTCGTTCCACCGGTGCCGAAGTTCGTGTACGAGAGTGCGGTGAGTCCCGTGCCGAAGTACGGGGAGGCCGCGAGGCGCGCGCGACGTTCCTCCAGGTCCGCCCGCAGAGCGGCGCCTCGGTCGGGGACGCCGAAGAGTTTCGCGAGGAACTCGAGGTTCCAGAGGGCGTCGTCCCAGGTCTTCGGCACGTCGAGCAGGAGCACGGGAACCCCGTGGGCGCGCAGGGCAGCGGTGGCTTCGGGGGACTGCCACGGGCTGGCGAGCACGAGGTCGGGATCGAGGGCGAAGACCACCTCCGCGTGGTAGCCGGTGAAGCCTTCGATCCCGTGCCAGGCGGCCGCTCCCGGGTCCTCTTCGTCGAACAGGGAGTAGTCCCGCGCCACCTCGGGAATCGCGACGACGTGGTCGGCCGGTACCAGAACGGAGAGCAACTCCACGATCCCCGCGTTCGCCGGGAGCACGCGCTCGGGGGTCCCGGGAAGGTCGAGGGTCCCCCCCTCGAGGGTGAGGACGCGCGGGGGCTCCCCCGGCGCGGAGAGCAGGCGCGGGCGTGGTCCCCCGTCCCCGGGACCCGACGCGGGCGCGCCCGGGGCGAGGAGGTGCGAGGCGAGGGCGCCGAGGGGGAGCAGAGCGAGGACGAGGAACGGAAGTTTTTTCACGGGCTGGGGCGGGGAGAACGCGATCCCCGATGGCGATTCTTTCTCGGGAGGAGGCTCGGGTCCCGGGCGGAGGCTGCCGATAGATCCACCGCGACCTCGTCCCCGGGTCGATCCGTTTCCCAGGCGTCGGGGGCCGGACCGCACTCCATTAGAAACTCCGCCCGCGCGGGCGCCGAACCTCATGTCCGAAGACCACAAGGAACACCTCCCGATCGATCCCCAGGGCGCGTCCGGCGCGTCCGGAGAAGAGGAGGCGGATCTCTTCCACGAGTTCGAGTTCGTTTCCGAAGACGAGTTGACCCTGGGGTCCACGCCGACCCCCTCCGAGACTCCCCTCGAGCCGTCGATCTCGCTCGATGCTCCGTCCCCGGTGGACCCGCCCGGCCCCGTCCCGACGGGGGAGGAGGAGCCGGTGATCGATCTGTACGGAAGCGATGCCCCGCCCTGCCCCGAAGAGATCCTCGAGGCCGCGGCGTCCCACGCGGATGGGGAGGTCGAAGCGGCGCGTCCCGAGCCCGTGAACCGTCCTGCGGAGGGGGCGCGCCAGGCGCTCCCCGGCGAGGTCCTGTCCCAGGGCTTCCAGGGCTCCGAGAACGCAGGGGACTTCCTCGGACTCGACCTCGAATTCACCGCCGCGGCGTCCGAACTCGAGCTCGCCGAGGCGCCCCAGGCCCAGCCCGTGTCGGATGAGCCCGCCACGGTGCCCCCGAGCTCGCTGATGGAAACCGGCGAGGACGTGAGCGGCTACGCGGAAGCCGACGAGGACCTCGAAGGCTACGGGGAATACGGCGAAGGGATCGATCCGGAACTCGAAGGCGAACCGTTCGACGGAGAAGAAGCGGTGGGCGCCGGTCGGGGCAAGATCCTCCTGGCGGCGGGCCTCTTCGGTGCCCTCGTCGTCGCCGGGGCCACGCTTCTCCCGGATCTGCTCGGCGGTGGCGCCGACCCGGCGAACGGCGGCCCGACACCGAAGGCAGAGGTGGCCGCGCGACCGAAGCCGAAAGACACAGGGCTCGTCGGGGGCGCCGCCACGCAGGTTGCGCCGACCCCCGCGATCCAGACGGACACCACGCCCGGCGAGTCCGCGCCGGTCGATCTCCGTGCGGACCCAACGGATGCCCCCAGCGCGGCGAGCGGGCCGGAGGTCGCCGATACGGGCGTCGAGGCGGCGCCGCTTCCCGAGGGGGGTGCGCCGACTCCGTCGGTGGGGAACGGCGTCTCCGCGGATCCCCTCGGCGTGCTCGTGGATGCGACCCCGATCACCGATCCGATCCCGTCGGTGGACGCCCCGGTTCTCACGGGGAGAGCTGACCCGGCCCCGGGAGCGGCGGATGTCACCACCGAGTTCCCGGATTTCTCCGAGGGCTTCGAGTGGGTCACCCCGGACAAGCTCGACATGGTCTGGCGGGGCGAGGAAGTTCCGATGGAAGCGATCTTCGCGCCCGCGCGCACCCTGATGCCGCACGTCGGCAACGTCCGCGTGCACATGCGTTCGGGGGACACGATCGAGGGAAGCCTGTACGCCGTCGGCGAGGAGCGCGTCTGGATCGACATGGCCCCCGGCCGCGTCGGGCTCGACGGGCGTGAAGTCGTGCGTTTCGAGCGCCTTTCGGCTCCCGTTGCCGCGAGCGTGGGATTCATTTCGGGCGAGGCCCCGACGAGCCGCGAGCGCGTCCGCGTCCAGGCGCCCGGTGGGACGTTCTACGGCAAGGTCGTCGCCCAGGAGGGCAGCACCGTGACGCTCCTCCAGGACGGCGGCGGTCGCATCGTGCTCCAGGACGCGGTGGTCGAACCGGCGGTTCGAAGTCGCGCGATCATCGTCCGGCGCTGACCCGCGCCGCATCCGACGAGGAGCCGGTGGGGGCGGAAGGGTCCCCACCGGCTCTTCGCCGTCGCGGACAGGAGGGGTCTGCTGGGTGCGGTCACCGCATCCGGCAAGTGCCCTGGTAGGATCTCGTCCGTGTCCTGCCTCTCCCTTCTGCTCACGCTGATCACGTTCTCCGCCCCCTTCCAGGGAGCGGACCTCGTCAAGGACTTCAAGCGCTACTTCAAGAAGTACGAAGACACCGCCACCCGGGTCGAGGCCGTGCTCGCGCTCGAGGAGATCGAGCGTCCGGAGGTCGCCGAGGTCTTGGCCCCGATCCTCGCGGACGGGGACGGGGCGGTCGTGAGAGCCTGCGAGCGCGTCCTGTCGGAGTTTCGCACCGAGCCCCCGATCGCGCGCGTCGCGGAGCTGCTCGGGAAGTCGAAGAAGACCCCGGTCCGCGTGGGGCTCCTCCACGCGATCGCCGAGGGCGGATACGGGACCGCCGCGGACGCGGTCGAGCCGCTGCTCGAGGACCAAAGGCCCGAGGTGCGCCGCGCCGCCCTCGTCACCTGGGCGGCCCTGCGCGGCGGGGACGCGGTCGAGGCCCTCCTGGCCCTCGTCGAGGACAAGGACGATGCCGTTCGCTCCGCGGCCCTCGACGCGCTGGCGGGCATCGGATCCCCTGCCGTGGTCCCCGCGGCGATCGCGAATCTCGACCACGGGAGCTGGCCGGTGCGCGCGAGTGCGATCAGCGCGCTCGCGAAGGTCCGCAGCCGCGATTCGATCGCGCCCCTGATCGAGCGTCTCGGGAAGGAAGAAGGGCGCCTGCAGGAGGACATCGGCGAGGCCCTCGATGCGATCACCGGCAAGAGCCTGGGGCGGCGACTCTCGGCGTGGGAATCGTTCTGGGAGCGCTTCGGGGACGAATACCAGATCCCGACCGATGAGGAGCTCGCCGCGATGCGCGCGAGCCGGGCGGCGTCGCGCCGTGCCTATGGAGAAGGCGAGCCGGGCTCGGTCTCCTACCACGGCATCGAGACCCCGAGCCGCTCGATCCTGTTCGTGATCGATGTCTCCGGGTCGATGGAACAGGAGGTCGTGGACCGGGAGCGTTATGCCGACGGCGGCTATCCGTCGTTCCGCCGGATCGACATCGTGAAGACCGAGCTGGCGCGAACGATCGACCACCTCGAGCCCTACGTGAGGTTCAACGTGCTCACCTTCGCCACCGAGCTGCGCTTCTGGAAGAAGGGGCTGGTTCCGGCGAACCCGCTCTATCGTTCCAGCGCGGTCGAATTCGTCTCGAAGCTGGACGCGATCGGCGGCCGTTCCCTGGAGGGTCGCGGCCCCGCCGCGGCGCTGGTGGCCGCGGACATGGCGGCCGGGAAGACGAACACCTACGGTGCGCTGATGGCGGCCCTGGGCGTGGACGGCCGCCGCTCCAAGAAGAAGGCCAAGCCCGATGCCTGGGTGGACACGATCTTCTTCCTCTCGGACGGTCGCCCTTCGGTGGGGGAGTACATCGACACCGACGACATCCGGGCCGAGGTCCGGCGCGAGAACGAGACCCGCAGGATCGTGATCCACACCCTCGCGATCGGCGAGTTCGAGCGCGGCTTCATGAAGTCCCTGGCCCTCGAGAGCGGGGGGGTCTACGTGGACCTCGGGAAGTAGGCGCCGGCTCCGGTCCGTCGGAAATCGGGCCGGACACGCACTTCGCGGGCGCCGACCTTGACGGGGCGTGGGCGCGCACCTACCCTCCTCGCCCGCATCGGGGTGTGGCTCAGCTTGGTAGAGCGCTGCGTTCGGGACGCAGAGGTCGGAGGTTCGAATCCTCTCACCCCGACCACCCCCCCTTCCGCCGCGGAGCCTTCCCGACCCGCTCCACGCTCGGCCCCGATCGACCCAGAGGTCCGATGCAGGACTACCAGCGCGAGTTCATCGAGTTCATGGTCCGCTCCGGAGTCCTGACCTTCGGGGACTTCACGACGAAGAGTGGGCGCCGCACGCCGTACTTCGTGAACACCGGGCGCTATCGCACGGGCAAGCAGATCGAGCGCCTCGGTGAGTTCTACGCGAGCGCGATCCTCGACCACAGCGAAGGCGGATTCGACCTTCTCTTCGGTCCCGCGTACAAGGGCATCCCGCTGGTCGTCGCCACCGCGATGACGCTCGCGACACGGCACGATCGCGACGTGGGCTTTTGCTTCAACCGCAAGGAGGCGAAGGACCACGGGGAAGGCGGCGTGCTCGTGGGCCACACACCGCGCGACGGAGATCGTGTCCTGATCGTGGAGGACGTCACCACCGCGGGGACCTCGATCCGGGAGACGGTTCCGATCCTCGAGGCGGCGGCGGAGGTGACCCTGGCGGGGCTGGTCGTCTCGGTGGACCGGCAGGAACGGGGGCGTGGGAGCGGCGGTGCCCTCCAGGAGGTGGGGGAGGAGTTCCGGATGCCCACCTTCGCGATCTGCACGCTCGACGACATCGTCGAGCACCTCCACGGCCGCGAGGTGGGGGGCCGCGTCGTTCTCGGTGACCGGGAGCGCGAGCGCATCGAGGCCTACCGGGCGGAGTACGGCGCCCGCTGAGCTCCGCAGGGCCTTCCCAGGCCCTCCGCCGCTCGAATCCCGCGGATTCCTGTTCCCTGGGGGGCCCCTTTTGGGCATCTTTGGGTTGCGGATCGGCTCGCCGCGGGGCGGCTGTCGATCCGAGTGGAGGTCGACCCGAGGCACGCCCCCGTGCGCGCCGTCGTCCCGCAGGCCCCCCCAGGGAGGAGGGCCCCACCGGGGACCCCCGACCCCCGCCGGTCTCGCGAACGGCTTCCCGAACCCTGGGCCCCTTCTGAAGCCGGGGTTCCCGGGAAGAGCGTTCCGCGGGGTCGGTCGCGGTTCTCGTCCTCGTGATCGGCACGACCGGACACGGACGCCGACCTCGCCGAGATCCAGCCCTCACGTACCAGAGCCCCGCTCCCCAAGAGGCCCCTTCCGGACCCACCCGTGGCACCCAAGAAAACCACCACCTCCGCTTCCGACCCCCAGCCTTTCGGGGCGGGGGCCGTCGAGGCCGAATCCAGCCCCGCGAAGCCGAAGCGCTCCCGTCGCTCCTCCGCGAAGAAGGCCGCCGCGAACGCGGAAGCCCCCGAACAGAAGGAGGCCGGCAAGGACCGCCGCGGCGCGGCGAAGAAGATGGACGGAACCGAGAAGGACGGGAAGGCGGCGGCCACCCGCGATCCCGAACGCTCGGACGCCGCCGGGGAGGGGCGCTCCGGCGGGGAGGGGCGCCAGGAGACGGCGCGCCAGGCCAAGCGTCGGCGCTGGAAGGAGCGGCGCGGTCGGCGCCGCAGGAAAGGCGGTGAGGGGGGGGACAACAAGCCGCGCCAGAAGCAGAACAAACCCCAGGGCGAACGCGGATCGGAGGGGACCGCCGCCGAGGCGCGCGAGATGGAGGGACTGCTGTTCATCGAGAAGGCGAACCACGGGCACCTGCGCCTGGCGGAGAACTCTTACCTGCCGACCAAGCGCGACGTCCACGTCGCCCCCCGGCTCGTCGCCAAGTACGGCCTGCGCGAGGGATCCATGGTCAAGGGCCCCGTGCGACGCGGTCAGGGGCGCCACAAGTGGGACCTCGTGGATGTCGTCACGGTGGACGGCAAGGATCCCAAGGAGGTGCGCAACCTGCGCGCGTTCAAGCAGCTCACGAGCATCGACCCGGATTTCCACTACGCGGTCGGTGACATCAGCGGCGAGACCTCGCTCAAGGTCATGGATCTGCTCTGTCCGGTGGGCCGCGGCCAGCGCGGCCTGATCGTCGCCCCGCCGCGCTCGGGCAAGACGATCCTCCTGCAGCAGTTCGCGAAGGCGATCGAGAAGGGCTACCCCGAGGTGCGCCTCATCGTGCTGCTCGTGGACGAGCGGCCCGAGGAGGCGACCGAGTGGAAGCGCACGATCGAGAAGGGGGACGTGCTCGTCAGCACGAACGACGAGATGCCGAAGAAGCACGTCGAGCTCGCCGAGGCGGTCTGGCGGCGCTGCAAGCGCCTCGTGGAGCTCGGCGAGGACGTGATCCTGCTGCTCGACTCGATCACGCGCCTCGGTCGCGCCTACAACAATGTCAAGGGCGACAGCGGTCGCACGATGTCGGGCGGTCTCGACACGCGAGCGCTCGAGCGCCCCAAGCAATTCTTCGGCGCCGCGCGCAACACGGAGACCGCGGGTTCCCTGACGATCCTCGGGACGACGCTCGTCGAGACGGGCAGTCGCATGGACCAGGTGATCTTCGAGGAGTTCAAGGGCACCGGCAACATGGAGCTCGTGCTCTCACGCAAACTGGCCGACCGCCGCATCTTCCCGGCGATCGACATCATGAAGACCGGGACCCGCAAGGAGGAGAAGCTGCACTCGAGCCGTCGACTCTTGCGCGTGAACACCCTGCGTCGCGTCCTGACCCGCATGCACTGGGCCGAGGCAATGGAGCTCTTGACCGCGAAGCTCGACGACGTCGAGCGCATCGACGACTTCCTCGATCGCTTCGAGATCGATCCCGAGGCCTGAGCACGCGTCCGTCGAGGCAAGGGATGATTCGCGTCCGAGACCTCTCCAAGAGCTACTCCGAGGTGCGCGCGGTGGACGGCGTCTCCTTCGACGTCGCCGCCGGGGAGGTCGTCGGCCTCCTCGGTCCGAACGGCGCGGGGAAGTCGACGACGATGAAGATCCTGACCGGGTTCCTGTACCCGGACGGGGGCGAGGTGTGGGTCGACGGCCGACCGGTGGATCCGGAGGACCCGGACTCCAAGGCGCCGATCGGCTACCTCCCGGAGACGACGCCGCTCTACCCTCGGATGCGGGTCGGGGAATACCTCGATTTCATCGGCCGCATGCGGGGACTCGGGCGTGCGGAGCGGCGTGACGCCGCGGAACGCGTGCTCGGCGACTGCGGGCTCGAGGGCTGGGAGCGCCGGCGCATCGGGACGCTCTCGAAGGGCTACCGCCAGCGCGTCGGTCTCGCCCAAGCGTTGTTCGGCGATCCGAAGGTGCTCGTGCTCGACGAACCGACGAGCGGGCTCGACCCCGCCGAGATCACGCGCATCCGCGCGCTCATCGAGCGCCTCGGGCGCACCAAGACCGTCGTGCTCTCCACCCACGTCCTGGCCGAGGTGCAGGAGACCTGCGCGCGCGTGATCATCCTCGCCGGGGGCCGCGTCGTGGCCGACGGCGCGACTTCCGAGCTCGCGGAAGAGGGTCGCGTGGAGTTGAGGATCACGTTGACGGGGCTCGACGACCGCGACGTCTGTTCGGTTTTCGCGGCCCTCGAGACCGTCCGCTCGGCGCGGCGGCTCCGCACCGCCCACCCCGAGAGCAGCGGTCGGGTCACGGTGGCCCTCGAGGTGCACGAGCGCTGGAGCGCCGCGGACGAGGTCCAGGCGCTGGCCGTCGCACGGGGCTGGCGCATCCTGGAATTGGGGCACGACCTCCCGAGCCTCGAGCGCGTCTTCTTGGACCGCACCGAGGCGAGGTCGATTGCGTCGCACCGGGAGGAAGTGCGGTGAGGGGCATCACGGCCGTCTTCCGGCGCGAGTGGAGCGCCGCGGTGACCTCGCCCGTGGCATGGGTCGCCACCGTGCTCGCGGTGCTCGGTCTGCACGCCGCGTTCTTCTTCCTCGGCTTCCCCGTCGGGGATCGTGCGCTGCCCTCCTTCTGGGTCGGCCGCACCGCGAGCCTCGATGCGCTCTTCGCCTGGATCCCGGTCTTCTTCGCGGTCCTCGCCCCGGCGCTGACGATGGCGAGCTGGGCCGAGGAGCGCCGCGCCGGGACCGATGAAATCCTGCTCACGCTGCCCGTGAAGACGCGCGCCCTCGTGGCGGGCAAGTGGCTGGCGGCCTGGGTGTTGCTCGGAGCGATCACGACCGTGGCCGTGCTCCCGGTGGCCTTCGCCGTGGACTCGGTCGGGCCGCTCGACTGGGGAACGGTCTGGGGCGGCCTGATCGGAGCCTGGATGTTCGCCGCGGCCGCGGTGGCCCTCGGGCTCGCGGCGTCGGCCCTCGCACGGGAGGAGCTCGTGGCCTTCCTACTCTCCGCGGCGCTCCTGTTCGGATTGTGGAGCGCGGGCCTCTTCGTGCGTGTTCTGCCCGGTCACCTCGCCGAGGTCGCATGGTATGCGAGCCCGTCGCTGCACTTCCTCGACAGCGGAGCGCGCGGCGTGATCGATGCGCGGGATGCGTGCTACTTCCTCCTCTTCGTGCTCGCAGGACTCTCGGTGAACGCGGCGGTCGTCGAGGGGAGGCGGTACGGATGAGCGCCATCGCGAAATCGGAAGGGCTCGGGAGCCGCCGTGCCTGGCGGGTGAATGCTTGGACCACCGCACTCCTCGCCGTCCTCATCATCGTCGCGGGGAACCACCTTGCCCGCACGCACCTCTCCTTCGAGCGCGATCTCTCCGAGGATCAGCTCTTCGCCCCGAGCCCGGTCGGGGTGCGCATGATCGGGGAGCTCGACGACATCCTTCAGGTTCGCGCCTACTTCACGGTGGACGTGAAGAGCGGCACGGTCCAAATCGCCAAGCGACGATTGATGGATCAGCTCGAGGAATACGCCGATGCGAGCGCCGGGCGCATGCAGGTGGTCTACCTGGACCCGAGTACCTCCAGCGAGGCGCGCGCCGAGGCGACCGCGCTCGGCATCGCCCCCTATCCGGCGCGCTCGCTGCGCGGCACCTCGATCGTCAGCCAGGATGTTTGGCTCGGCCTCGCCCTGCGCTATCGCGGACGCGAGGCGGTCGTGCCGATGGTCGTCCCGCAGATCTTCGAGTACGCGTTCCTCTCGAACCTGCGCAAGCTGACGCGCGAGAGCGACGTGACGATCGGTTTCCTCGTGGGGCGCGGCGAGTGGTCGGACGGGGACGATGAGTTCACGCAGCTGCGGACGCTGCTCTCCGAGCAGTACCGGCTGCGCGAGGTCTATGGACTCGCCGGCGGAGACAGCGTGCCCGAGGACGTGTCGGTGCTCGTCGTCGCGCGCCCGACCGAGCTGCATCCGCGCGCCGTGTTCGAGATCGATCAATTCGTGCAGCGCGGCGGACGGGTGCTCCTGCTCGCGGAGCGGGCGGATGTGGATCTGTCGACACGCACGGTCGGCCCGATCGATCCGGGTCTCGATGCGTTGCTCGCGGCGTGGGGTGTCCGGCTCGGAGACGGCTTCCTCTGGGACCAGGGTCTTTGCGAGCACCTGCCCCTGCAGGTGAACGGCAAGACCGTTCAGGTGCCCTTCCCGTTCTGGCCACGCCTCCCACGCGAACGTTTGGATCGATCCACTCCCGTGACCGCCCAGCTCGCGGCGTGGAGTCTCTTCTGGGCCCACCCGCTCGAGGTCCGTGAGGTCGCCGGCTTGAGCGCGACGAGGCTCGCTTGGACGAGTCCGGACACCTTCGTCGTGAACGTGAACGAGGGCGCGACCCTCGATCCCGAGGCCCTTCGCGCGCGCGCGGCGGATCTCCTGACCCGCGCAGAGGGAGAGGAGAGGACCGTCGCCCTTTCGCTCTCGGGGCGCTTCCCTTCCCCCTTTGCGGACGGCGCGCCCGCTCCGTTCGATCCGATCGAGGAGACCCTGCGGGCCGACCGCGAGCGTCGGCGCCGGGCGGCCGAAGCATCGGGCGAGGCGGGCGCCGTGGAACCCGAGGACGGCGTGCCCATCGCCGAGGAGAAGGTCCTTTCCGCGGAGGCCGAGAGCCAGGTGGTCATCGTTTCCGATGCGACCTGGGCGTCGGTCACGAAGGTCGGCAGTTTTCTGAACGACGAGAACCGTCTCGTGTTCGTGAGCCTCGTGGACTGGCTTGCCCTCGAGGACGACTTGCTCGCCCTGCGCGCGCGACTGCCGCGGGAGAGGAGGATCGACGACTTCCTGGCCGAGGAGCGCAGCGCCCTCGGGCTCGTCGGCGAGCGTCTCCAGGGGGATCTCGGCGAGGAATCCGAGTCGATGCGGCGTCTCGAGACCCAGGCCGAACGACGTGCCGAGGCGCGTCGCTGGCGCACGATGGCGGCGGCGACGGGCGGGGCGCTCCTCGCGGCGCTCGCCGGCGGTGCGTTGGTCCGGATCGCGATGCTCCTCGGGGCGCGCACGGGGGGGAAGGGGAGGTCTCGATGAAGATCACGCGTCGCAACGTGCAGCTGTTCGTTCTGCTCCTCGCTCTCGTCGGAGCGGACCTCGCGCTCTCCCCACGGGGCTCGGTTGTCGGATTCGCCGGGGACGGACTGGTCGACGGAATCGACTGGCAGCAGGTCTCGAGGATTCGGATCACCGGCGGGGATGGGACGGTCACGCTGGAGCGCAGCGGGGATGGCTTCGGCGTCGCCGAGTACGGCGGCTTTCCCGCCCACGAAGGAGTCGTGAGCGAATTCCTGCGTCGCATCGTCGCCATCGGTCCCGCGGACCTCGTGGCTTCGGAGGAAGAGTCGGTGGAGCGATTCGGACTCGGGTCCACCGCCGTGCGCGCGCTGCTCTCGGATGAAGAGGGCTCGATCCTCGCCGACCTCCGATTCGCTCCAGCGCCCGATGCGAAGGCCGGCTGCGTGCTGCGGCTCGCCGACTCCACGCGGATCTTCCGCACCGCGGCCCTCACCCCTCCGATTCCAGAACCGATCGCTTGGATCGACAGCCGCGTGCTCGACCTCGACGCTCCGCGCGTGCGCGTGCTCCGTCTGCACACCGCGGGGTCTGCGGAGCAAACCCTCGTGCGCCAGGAAAACGGCCTTTGGAGCCTCGAGGGCTCCGGCGAAACCCTGCGACCCGCGCGCGTGGATCCACTCCTGCTCATCGCGAGCTCCCTCTACCTCGAGGACGTTCTCGCGGATCCCGATCTCGAGGCGCTCGGCCTCGCCCCGCCGGAACTCTCCTGTTCCTTCGAGCTCGACGGCGGAGAGCTGCGGCGCGTCGAGCTCGGCTCGGACCAGGAGGGTGTCTGGACCGTCACCACCGCGACCTGGGGCGACAGGTGGGCGGGAATCCTGGGCGAGCGCACGGCCCAAAACCTGCTCGGAGCCGCGGAGCGGGTGCTGTCTAGAACTGGAAGTAAATGAAGGGCTGGGAGCTCAGCGGGACGAACGGCAGGACGAGCGTCGCGGCGGCTGCGAGCCCGAGGACGAAAGCGGGCGTTGGGGGTCTCCGCCAGATCGGTCGCAGCAGGCCGCGGTGGGAAGCGAAGTGCAGGGCGGTGAGGACGGCGAGGGCGACGAGAGCGAGCGGGGTGTCGGCACCGAGGAGTTCGCGGCTTCCGGGGCTCTGGAAGAGCGTGTAGGCGCGCAGCGCGGCCGATGCGTCCGGGAGGCTCTCGGCCCGGAAGAAGATCCAGCACAGGCAGACGAACCACAGCGTGAGCGCGGTGCCGAGGAGAGGGGGGAGGCGACGACGCTGCGTGCGATCGGGCGCCGAGGCACTCCAAACGCGGTGAGCGATCAGGCCGAGTCCGTGCAGGCCGCCCCAGATCACGAAGTTCCAACCCGCGCCGTGCCAGAGTCCGCCGAGGAGCATCGTGATCGCGAGGTTGCGCCATGTGAACAGCGTCGAGCCCCGGTTGCCGCCGAGCGGGATGTAGAGGTAGTCGCGCAACCAGGTCGAGAGGCTGATGTGCCAGCGCCGCCAGAACTCGGTCACGCTGGCGGAGAAGTAGGGGGCATCGAAGTTGATGCAGAGTTCGTAGCCGAGCATCGCCGCGCAGGCGACGGCCATGTCGCTGTAGCCGGAGAAGTCGCAGTAGATCTGGACCGCATAGAGCAGCGTCGCGAGCCAGGCCGAAAGGGCATCGAATGCGGCGGGATCGGCG
>DRLC01000017.1 GCA_011053145.1 Planctomycetota bacterium
GGATCCTCTATACGGCTCAGGAGCCCGCGCGCGATCCGGAACGAGTCCGGGACGATTCCGCTCGCATCGCCTGAGTGCACGCCCTCGCGCAGAACTTCGACGACGAGATCCCCCGACGCCATCCCGCGCAGCGACGTCGTGTTCCAGAGCCGGCGATAGTCCCATGCGCCCGAGTCGAGACACACGACGAGATCGGGACGCCCGATCCTCGCGCGCAGGTGGTCGATATAGGCGGGCAGATCGTAGCTCCCGCTCTCCTCGCACCCTTCGATCAGGACCTTGCAGGGCGGATGAGGCAGCCCCTGGTCCACGAGCAGCTCGATCGCAGCAAGGGAAGCAAAGGCCGCGTAACCGTCATCCGCGCCGCCACGCCCATAGAGCCGGTCTCCTTCCCGGACGGGCGTCCAGGGCCCGAGCCCCTCCCGCCAACCCGCCATCTCCGGCTGCTTGTCGAGGTGGCCGTAGAGCAGGACGTTGCGCTCCCCGACGCCCGGGATCTCCATCCAGAGCACGGGAGTCCTCCCGTCCAGCTCCACCTGCTCCACGACGAGGCCCGGGATCGAGCGCGCCTCGCACCACGAGCGAACGAGTGCGAAGGCACGATGCATGTGGCCGTTCCCGACCCAGTCCGGATCGAAATGGGGCGACTTGTTCGGGATGGCGATGTACTCGGTCAGGGTCGGCAGGATGTCCTGTTCCCAGATCCGGTCGGACAGGGAAGCGGCGCGGTCGGCGTCGATGCGAGTGGTGTCTTGGGAGGTCATGGGCTAGAGCGTACCTTCCTCCTCCCGGACGCGCATGGAACGGCACGCACTCGTTCCCAAGGACCATGAAGACAACGCGAAACCCCCTCGATCCCCGTGCCGTCGTGCTTTTCCTCTGGCTCTCGCTCGGGGCTTGTGGGGACGCACTTCCTCCGGAAGAGAGGGAGAAGCCCGAACAGCCGGACCTTCCCCCCAGCGCACGCCCCGAGCTCCTCGAGGAACTGCGCTTCGCCCACGAGGCCCCGCGCTCAGCGGCCGACGGCGGGGGGTCGGCTCACCTCGTTCTACCCGCGGGCGACGATGGATCGGTCGTAGCCGGCACCCTCGGGAGATGGACGATCGAATATGAAGCCG
This sequence comes from Planctomycetota bacterium, assembly GCA_011053145.1. Taxonomy (GTDB): domain Bacteria; phylum Planctomycetota; class UBA1135; order UBA1135; genus DRLC01. The sequence continues at coordinate 1,119 of DRLC01000017.1, forward strand.
GGCCGGAGGGAATCGCACCGGGCGGGTTCATCCGACTGACCGTCCCTCGATTCTGGGGTTGGTCCCCCGCCCAGGACCGCTTCCCGAACGGGCCCGGCTACACGGTCGCGACGACCGAGGCCACCGGGGTCTCCCTCGAGACGCGCCTAGCGCCGGGGTTCTGGATCGACTTCCTCGTGCGTGGCCGCAGGCTCGAGGCCGGGGAGCGGGTGCGCATCGTCTATGGGGCTGGCTCCGCACGGGCCATCGCCGACCGATTCGCGGAACACGACTCCCGGTTTTGGATCAGTGTCGACGGCGACGGAGACGGGATCGGCGCGGTGTTGCCGGATTCTCCGGGTGTGCACGTGCTCGCGGGCCCCCCCGCCATCGTGCGCGCGATCCTGCCCAGCACCGCGGAACCGGGGGATCGCGTCGAGCTGCACCTCTCCGTTCTCGATGCGATGGGCAATCGAGGAACGGGCTTCGTCGGTGAGGTGTTGCTGCGATCGGATCCACCCGGACTCGAACTCCCGGACAAGATCACGATCCACGAAGGAGACAATGGGGTTCTCGTCGTTCCGTTCTCCATCGAGAAGCCCGGCATTTGGCGAGTCCACGCCAGCGCGACGCTAGGTGCCGGCCCGTTCGATGCGCGCAGCAATCCCCTCCACGTCGCGAAGGGCGTCGCCCCCGTTCTGTGGGCCGACCTGCACGGACACTCGAATCTCTCCGACGGGACCGGAACCCCCGATGACTACCTCAGCTACGCGCGCGACGTCGCGGCGCTCGACGTCATCTGCCTCACCGACCACGACCACTGGGGCATGCTCTTCCTCGATGAGCATCCCGAGCTCTGGCGTTCGATCCAGGATGCGATGGAGCGCTTCCACGAGCCACACTCCTTCGTAACGCTCATCGGCTACGAGTGGACGAACTGGATCTATGGCCATCGTCATGTGCTCTACTTCGAAGAGACGGGGCCGCTCTTCAGCAGTATCGACCCGCGCTACGAGACCCCGACCCAGCTGTGGAACTCTCTCGCCGGGCACCGCGCGCTGACCTTCGCCCACCATTCCGCGGGGGGACCGATCGCAACGGACTGGAGTTTCTCCCCCGACCCGCGCTTTGAGACGGTCACCGAGATCGTCTCCGTCCACGGCAACAGCGAATCGCGCGATGCCCCCTATCCCATCCCGGATCCAGTGCCTGGCAACACCGTCCGCGATGCTCTAGGCCGCGGCTATCGGCTCGGGTTCATCGGCAGCGGAGACAGCCATGACGGCCATCCGGGCCTCGCTCAGATCGCGAGTCCGAGCGGTGGAGGACTCGCGGCGATCCTGACCGACGACCTGACACGAGACGGCATCTATCGGGCCCTGCGCGCGCGCCGCGTCTATGCAACGAATGGGCCGCGCATTCTCCTGCGGATGGCGGTCGACGACACGCGTATGGGGGGAATCCACGCCCCCTCGAAGCCCGGTGAGACACCCACCTTGTTCGTCCAATGCATCGCGGCCGCACCGCTTGCCGGCATCGACGTGGTCCGCAACGGCAAGGTCATCACGGGGATCCAAGGCGGCGGCGAACTCGAATTCGCGGCGACCCTCGAACTCGATCCCCTGGAAGAGGGCGATACGGTCTTCGTCCGCGCGATCCAGCTCAATCGCGGTGCGGCCTGGTCGAGTCCCGTTTTCGTCGGCGAGGAGGAATAGAGGACGGTCAGGCATTCCTCGCCTCCCGACGACCCTCCTCGACATCGACGGTCAGGAGCAGCGCGCCTCCGAGAACGAAGAAGGCGATCAGAGAAAGTACGGCCGGCTGCATTCCCCCGGTCCAGTGGATCGTCAGTGCGAACAGCGCCGGCCCGGCGATTCCCGCGAACTTCTCCCCCACGCCGAACAGCGCGAAAAACTCGCCGGATTTCTTGCTCGGGACCATGCTCGCAAAGAGTGAACGGCTGAGCCCCTGCGTTCCGCCCTGCACCATACCGACCAAGATCCCGATCCCCACGAAGTGCCACGCGGTGGACATCGCGTAGGCCAGGACGCAGATCATGCAATAGAACCCCAGCCCGACGAAGATCATGGGCTTCGCCCCGATACGACTTCCGAGGTGACCGAATAGGATCGCAAAAGGGATCCCGATGAACTGCAGGATCAGGATCGTCCCGATGATCGTTCCTGCTCCGAAGTCACGGTCTGTCGCGTAGAGTCCCGCCATCCGAATGATCGTCGAAATGCCGTCGTTGAAGACCAGGAACGCGACGAGCATGCGAAACGCGTTGCGGTGGCGCCGCACCTCCCGAAGCGTGCGGGCAAGCTGGCGGAGGGATGAGATGAGCGCCCCACCCGGAGGCGCACTCGTCGCGCGTGGTTCCCGAACGCTCCGCAGGATCGGGATCGTGAAGAGCCCCCACCAGAGGGCCACGGAGAGAAAGGCGAGCCGCGTGGGCAGGGTGGCTTCCGCCGGCTCGAGCCCCGTACCGGAAGGAAGCCCGAACGCGGCGGGTTTCAGGATCCAGGCCAGGTTGAGGAGCAGGAGCAGACCGCTCCCCAAGTATCCGAGGGCAAACCCGGTGGTGGAGAGGCGATCGAGTTCCCCCGGGCGTGCCACATGCGGCAGGAGGGCGTCATAGAACACGACGCTCCCGGCCACGCCGAAGTTTGCGACGGCGAAGAGAACGAGCCCGGGAAGCCAGTCTCCGGGCAGTAGAAAGAACATCGCCGCCGTCGCCGCGATCCCCAACCCCGCGAAGAGGCCAAGGAGCAGCTTCCGTTTCGCCCGGCTGTCCGCGAAAGCTCCGAGAAGCGGGGTCGCCACGGCCGTGCAGGCGAGGGCGATCGTCGTTGCGAGGGTATAGCGGTAGGCGGCGGTCGCGTCGTCCAGGCCCTCGGAAAGTGTCTTGTAGTAGACCGGGAAGACGGCCGTCACGACCGTCAGCCAAAAGGCCGAGTTCGCCCAGTCGTACAGGGCCCATGCACGCGTCTCGGGTCGGTCGAGCGCAAGCCGCTCGAGCCACGCGCCCCAGCGGCTCTTGGTCGACGAAGACATGCCGCGGGAAGTCTACACCGGATCACGGCTGCTCGGAGCGCGACCGACGGGAGGAGATTTCCCCTGGGTGGCCCCAGTATCAGTGTCCGGCCGGAGGGATCTGGCCTGGGTGATGCACCCCCCTAGCTCGCGCGGTCGCGCTTCGAGCAGGCGTGGGCCTCCTACGCGGACCTGCGCGTGTCCCTGGGCATGCGCCCGATCGTCACCCTGTTGCGGCCTGTGTCCTTCGAAACGTAGACAGCCTCGTCCGCGATCTTGAGGAGCGCGTCGATACTCGGAACATCCTCCGTCGCAAGCGCAACACCGAGACTGATCGTCACCTGGCCTCGGTACTCCCCCGATCGGATTTCGTTCTCCTCCACCGCCTTGCGGATCCGTTCAGCAACGCGCAGCGCACCCTTCTCCGTTCCGGTGTTCGGACAGATCACGAGGAACTCTTCCCCGCCCATGCGAGCACACATGTCGCCCTTGCGAAGCCCCTGGGCGATGACCTTCGAGGTGGCTTGTAGCACCACGTCCCCGATGTCGTGTCCCCAGGTGTCGTTCACCGCCTTGAAGTGGTCGATGTCCACCATGATGACCGTGAATGGGCCCTGGCCGCGAGCACTGTTGGCCCATTGCTTCTCGAGACGGTCGAGCGCGTGGCGCCGGTTCGGAAGCTCCGTCAACGCATCCGTCATGGCCGCTGCCTTGAACTTGCGCTTCTCGATGTCGAGCTGACGATTGAGCCTCTCCTTCTCGAGCACCTGTCGGTCGTTGTCCTCCTGGAGCTCGATGACGCGTCGCGCGGGATGCAGGCGGGCCCGTAGGAGTTCTGGCTTGAACGGCTTGCCGATGTGGTCGTCGACACCGACCTCGAAGGCCTCGAC
>DRLC01000018.1 GCA_011053145.1 Planctomycetota bacterium
ACGGCGCGGGCGACGCCGGAGAGGAAGTTCGGGTCGTGGGGGCTCTCGTGGCAGTCCGCGCAGCGGCGCCCGGCGGGTGGAGAGGCCTCCGACGCCAGGGCTTCCAGCGAGTGGGCCTCGCCCTCGCCATGGCAGGAACGACAGTCGATGCCGGCGTGCGGGCCTACCAGGTCCAGGACCCGGCTGTGATCCGCGGAGCGCGGCGCGGCGAAATCCGCCTGGTCGTGGCAGTCCGCGCAGCTCGAGCCGAGCGCACCTTCGTGCGCGTCCTCATGGCAGGACACGCAGCTCGCATCGAGCCCGAGGAAGCGTGTTTCTCCGGCCGGAAGGACCTCGATGTCCGCATTCACGTGGCACGCAGCGCAGTCGAGTTCGAGGTGCGCGCCTTCCATCGCGAAGCCGAACGGCTCGTGGTCGAGCCCGTCCCGATCGCCCAGGCCCGCCGCGGCGAAACTGGCTCGGTTGACCGGCGAAAAGGCGAGTCCGTGGTGCTCGCTGTGGCAGACCGCGCAGCTCGAACGGCGGTCCTCCGCGATCGTTCCGTGGAGGCCGGTGCCCCCCTCGAGCTGCTCCGCGATCACCGCGTGGCAATCGAGGCACGAGCTGTCTTGGTCGCCGAACAGACCCCCGTGGCACGCCGCGCAGTTCGTTCCGCCCTCGAGTTCTTCGACCGTTGCGTGGACCGCGGAGACGGGGCCGGGGGAGGTGCGATCCGTATCGACCAGGGCCACGAGCGCCACCGTGAAGATCGAGAAGATCGCGATCCAGGTCTGCGGATTGTCGAGCCGGGCGCGCAATCGAGCCCATCCCGTTCCGGGATCGGTGGCGGGGGGGGAAGTCATCCGCCCACGCCTCCCCAGTGCGCGCGGAACGCGAGCGCGGTCGCGATGTGCAGTGCGAGCAGGACGACCATCAGAACAGCCGCCCAGCGGTGCAGATAACGCCACGTGTTCGCAAGGGCGCGCAGGTCCTCGAAACGTGCCGCGGAGAGGGCCGCGGTGTAGGCGCGTCGGGCGAGAGACTCGATCGCGCGGAGCTCCTCCTCCGCCACGCCTTCCCTCCTTCCCCTCGCCCGCAGACCGGAGAGCATCCGGCGCAGATCCCGTTGTCCGGCCACCAGCGAGGCGATGCGCGCGAGGAGTCCGCGCTTCCACTGGCGCGCTTCGACGAGCGCCTCGACGCGGCGGCGTGCCTCTTCTCGGAAACGAACCTGGCCGTCGTCCCACTCCGCCTCGATGCGCGCGAGCCGTGCCTTGACCTCGGAGAGCTCCAACTCGTGACCGTTCGCGGCGCGCGGCACGGCGGCGTAGAGGTATCGGCCGATCGCGCCGGTCACGAGCAGGAACGCGAGGGCCCAGAACGCGTGCCCTCCGGGTGTGTCCCGCGGAGCCATCGCCGCGTGCAGCGCGGCGCAGGAGACCGCGAGGAAGCCGGTCACGACGTGGCTCGTCATCCACGCCCGGAGCGAGCCCAAGCGCAGACGAAAGCGGGGCGAGCGGCGCAGGAGGTAGGCCAGGTTGAACACGATCAGCGCGACCGACAGGATCCCCATCCACAGACCGAACCCGTGCCCCGGTCGCAGCAGGGCATGGTCCGGGCTCGCGGGGCGCTCGGCCCTCGCGAGGGCGTAGTAGTCGAAGTTCCAAACGGCCCACCCCAGCGCGAGGAGTGTGACGACGAACGCCCCGCGGAGTGCGGGGAGGAGGCCGGTGCCCTGCTCCCCCGGTGCCTCGGCCGAGGGGCGAAGAGCCGGATCGAAGGAGACGCCGCAGTCCTGGAGGAGCTGGATCGGGGCGATTCCGCCGGCCATCACGAAGACCTCGTCGTTCGGGATGCGGATCCGGTCGAGTCCAGCGCCGTCCCGGACCTGGACGAGCTCCACCTCCCCTTCGCCGATGCGGGTGACTTCGCTCGAAGTGAGGAGCGAGATCTCGCCGGCGGAAAGGGCTGCTTCGAGCCGCTCCTCGTTGCGTGCCGCGAGGCGCGTGAAGGACTCGCGCCGGTAGGAAAGCGTGACCTCGGTTCCCTCCTGGCGGGACAGGCCGAGGGCGGCTTCGACGGCGCTGTCCCCGCCGCCGACGACGAGGATCCTTCGCCCGCGGTGCTCCGCGGCGTCGAGCAGGGAGTAGGAGACCTTCTGGAGGTGCTCGCCCTCGACGCCGAGTTTCCTCGGCGTACCGCGGCGGCCGAGAGCGAGACAGACGGCGCGCGCCTTCCAGACCTGCTCCTGCCCTTCGTGGGTTGTGCGCACGGCGTAGCCGCCCCCCTCGCGCGGATCGATGCCCGCGAGGCACTGCGCGGGTCGGAAGTCGAGTCCGTGGTCGACGACCGCCCGGTCCCACATCTCGATGAGTTCCTCCTTGCGGTACTCGGGGGCGTCCAGGCGACCGACGAGGGGGAGTTCGGTGGGCTGCGTCAGCACGAGCTTCGCCCGCGGATAGCGCGCGACCGTGCCGCCGGGCCGGGCTTCCTGATCGAGCAAGACGGCGGTCAACCCGCGGCGCTTCGCTTCGAGGGCACAGGCGAGGCCCGCGGGTCCGGCTCCGACGATGACCAGGTCGAAGGTTTCGTCCGAAGCCCGCGCGGTTCCCTTCCGTCGGTCCGCGACCTCGGCGGCGACGGCAGTCCCCTGATCGATCGCGGTCTTGACGCGCGCGCGGGCGGTGACCTCTCCGGCGAGGAACAGGTTCGGGGCACCGATCGCTTCGAGCTTTTCATCGAGGCACGGGATGTCCTTGCGTTCCGCGGCGGCTTGGATCGTGATCGTGATCGCGCCGACCGGGCACTCACGCTCGCAGGCCGAGATGCCCTTGCAGCGGGCTCCGCGCACCACGACCGCTTGGCCGTGGACGAGTTCGAGGACCCCGTCCTCGGGGCAGGCGACGACGCATGTCCCGCAGCCCATGCACCGCGATAGATCGACCACCGGGGACTCGAGCTTGGCCCGGTGGGCTCCGGTTCGGACCGCGCGCTCGCGTGCCCGTACGACCCCCCTCATGCGCGCCAGCTCGCGCCGACGCTGGGAGATCGCGAAGGTGGAGAGCCCGAGCGCACAGACGAGCGTGACGAGTAGGGCCCAGCTCACGTGTGCTTCTTCCTGGAGCGGCTCG
>DRLC01000019.1 GCA_011053145.1 Planctomycetota bacterium
ACAACCTCCCCCCCAAACGGGCACCCATGGCTCAACTGGATAGAGCACCTGACTACGGATCAGGAGGTTTCAGGTTCGAATCCTGATGGGTGTACCACCTTTCAACCGCGGCGCGGCTGCGCCCGCCGCGGGCCTTCGCTCGGGTGTCGGTGAAACGTTGGCACCGACCTCACGCTTCGAGGCGGATCGACCCGATGGAAGCGTGCGACGCCCCTTGACAACGAGATCCATCCTCCGCGTTGGTCCCTGAATCCGAATCCATTCCTCCCACCTCCTCCGGGGCAACCCCGGAACGCAGGGAGAGCGAAGGGGCGGATTCCCCGATGCGCATCGCCCTGGAGGAGGCGCACCTCGCCTTTCATGAGGACGAGGTGCCCGTCGGTGCCGTGATCGTCGGCCCCGAGGGAAACCTCCTCGCCCGGGCCCACAACCGCACCCGAAGCGATTGCGATCCGACCGCCCACGCCGAGGTGATCGCGATCCGGCGGGCCGCCCGGGCCCTCGGCTACCAGCGGCTCGTCGGTTGCACGCTCTACAGCACCCTCGAGCCCTGCTTCCTCTGCGCCGGAGCGCTCATCCACGCGCGCCTCGCGCGCGTCGTGTTCGGGGCGCGGGACCCCAAGTTCGGCGGAGTCGTTTCCCTGGGCCGTCTGCTCGATGCGGACGGGCTCAACCACCGGGTCCTCCATGAAGAGGGGCTCGGGGCTGAACAGGCCGGACGACTCCTGCGGGACTTCTTCCGCTCGAAGCGCTGATCGGCGCCCGAGCCGGACCCGGGAGACAAATACCCTAGGAGAGGTGCCAGAGTGGCCGAATGGGCTGGTTTCGAAAACCAGTGTGTCCTTTGGGCACCGTGGGTTCGAATCCCACCCTCTCCGCCACCCATCCCGCCTCGTCCCGCGCCCTCGCGGAGGAACCCAAGATCAGGAGAGGTGTCCGAGTGGCTGAAGGAGCACGCTTGGAAAGCGTGTGTGCCGGTTCCCGGTACCGAGGGTTCGAATCCCTCCCTCTCCGCCACCCATCCGCATCGCGGGTGGTCCGCTTGCGCGCGGCAGTGGGTTCGGTCCGAGGCAACGGATCCGTTTCGAACCGGGTCAGGCCGGGAACGGAGCAGCCCTAAGGAATGGGGTCCGTGTGTTCTCGGCCCGGGCCCACTGGCGCGCGTGGCGGAGGAGGATCGGGTAGGATCGGTCCTCGACCCGCCTCTCGTCCCACCCAAGCGATGTCTTCCTATCTCGTTCTCGCCCGCAAGTACCGCCCCAAGACCTTCGCCGAGGTCATCGGGCAGGAGTCCGTCACCGAGGTCCTGAAGGGGGCGATCGAAGAGGGCCGACTCGGCCACGCCTACCTCTTCGCCGGACCGCGGGGGACCGGCAAGACGACCACCGCGCGCATCCTCGCCAAGTGCCTCAATTGCGAAGAGGGCCCGACGGCAACGCCCTGCGGGACCTGCGATCGGTGTCGCGGCGCGGACGAGGGCAGCGAGGTGGACATCATCGAGCTCGACGCCGCCTCCCACACGGGCGTCGACACGATCCGGGAGCTGCGCGACGAGGTGGCCTACGCACCGATGCGCGCTCGTCACAAGGTGTACATCGTCGACGAGGTGCACATGCTCTCGAAGGCGGCGTTCAACGCGCTGCTCAAGACGCTCGAGGAGCCCCCCGAGCACGTCGTCTTCCTCTTTGCGACGACCGAGCCCCACAAGGTTCTCGACACGATCCTTTCCCGCTGCCAGGTGATGCGGCTCTCGCCGCTCTCCGAGGAGCGCATCGAGGCAAGACTCGACGAGGTCTTCCGGCGCGAAGGCGTCGAGGCGGAGCCGGGCGTCACGCGGGAGCTCGCCCGGGCGGCACGGGGCGGGATGCGCGACGCCCTTTCGATGGCAGACAAGCTGCTCGCCCTGGCGGCCGACAAGCCGACCCTCGCGGACCTGGATCGGCTCGGCGGAGACGGCGGCGCGCGGCGGCTCGGCGAACTGCTGGACGCGGTGGAGCAGGGGGATCGCAAGGCCCTGATCGAGATCCTCGAGGGCATCGGCGAGGACGAGGACGAGCTCGCCGCGGGAATCCTCGAGCAGCTCCGGATCAGTGTCGTAGCACGCCATTGCGGAGCCGATGCCCCGTTCCTGAGCGCCACCGAGGAGGAGCGCGCCGCGGCGCTCGCGCGCGCCGAGCGCCTGGGGCCGGAGCGTCTCGAACTCTGGATGGCGGAACTCCTGCGCGCCCGCGAGCGCATGCGACTCCTCCCCGACCAGGCGAGGCTCGTGCTGGAGACGACCCTCCTCGATCTCGCCCGGCCGGAAACCACGATCCCGCTCACCGAGCTCCTCACGCGCCTCGAAGCCCTCGAGGCCGGATCGCCCGCGCCCGCTCCCCGGATGTCCTCCCCGGTGGAGCCGGCATCGGCGCCTTCGCCGGGGAGCCCGGACAGAGCACCCGCGCGATCCACACCCACCCCGAAGCCGGCATCCGGTGCCGCCGCGCCCGCCGGCACGGCCAGGCTCGCGGATCGCTTCGCCGAGTTCCTCGAGGTCCTCGGGCGAACCCATGCCGCGATGGCGGAGTTGCTCGGGACCCACGCTTCTCCGCAGGTCCTGGAGGAAGAGGGCGAGGGAGTGCTCACCGTCCGGCTCGCGACGCTGACCGACAAGGAGCGCAAGCTCGTCTCCGGGCGGCGCAACCTCCACGCGTGCAGTCAGGCCTACACCGAGGTGGCGGGTCGCCCCGTGGAGTTTCGGATCCTCACTCCCGATGCACAGACTCCGGTCTCCGATGCAAAGGCTTCGGCACGGAGTCGCGCGCGGGCGCGGCCGGCCTCCCAGGCGCCCTCGCCCGAGCTGAGGCCCGCGGCGCCCCCGGCGACGGGCGCACCGACCACGCCGCCGCGTCGGGACGACCCTTCGGGCCCCGCGACCCCCGACCTCTTCGCGCAAAAGACGGCCGATCGTTTCGACGGCATGATCGAGGACATTTCATGAGCGGACTCGGTGACATGGGGAACCTGCTGAAGCAGGCCCAGGAGATGCAACGCCAGGTGGACCGGGTGCGGCGCGAGCTGAACTCGACTTCCGTGGAGGGACAATCGGGTGGCGGCGCCGTGCGGGTGGAGATCGCCACCGACCGCACGGAGGTTCGCGCGGTCAGGATCTCCCCCGAAGCAGCTTCCTCCGGGGACCACGCGATGCTGGAGGACCTCGTCGTCGGTGCCCTCCAGGACGCCCTGCGCCGTGCCGCGGAAGCCGAGCGCGAAGCGATCGGTCGAGTGACCGGCGGGATGCATCTCCCGGGGTTGTTCTGATCGCTGTGCCGGAGCACGTGCCCATGGACACCCCAGGCTAGGGACCGGAAGAGTTGGCCTACCCCAAGCCCCTCGAGCGTCTCATCCGCGCCTTCGAGCGCTTCCCCGGCGTCGGACGGCGTACCGCGGAGCGTCTCGCCTTCCATGTGCTGCGCGATCGCGAATCGACGGAACTCGCGGATGCGATCGGAGAGGCGATCCGAGGGACGACGCGTTGCTCGGTCTGTTGCAACGTCAGTGAGGGAGACCCCTGTGCGATCTGCTCCGATCCGGAGCGCGAGTCCGACCGCCTGCTCGTCGTCGAGGGGCCGAGGGACGTGGAGGCCGTCGAACGCTCCGGCGCGTGGCACGGCCGCTATCATGTCCTGATGGGGGCTCTGAACCCGGCGGACGGGACGCAGGAGCGTCACCTCGCGGTGGGGGAATTGGTGCGGCGCGTGCGCTCGGGTGGCGTGCGCGAGGTGCTCCTCGCGACCGATCCGGATGCGGAAGGCGAGGCCACCGCGCTGTTCGTGCTCGAGAGCCTGGACCATGCCGGGGCGAAGGTGCGGGTCAGTCGGCTCGCGCGCGGGCTGCCGGCGGGAAGTGCGCTCGAGTACCTGCACCGAGGCGTGCTCGAGGACGCGATCGAGGGTCGCGTCACGCTGCGCGACGGCGAGACGGGCTGAGGCGAGGGGCCTGGATCCGGCGAGGAAAGCGCCCCGGATCTCCCGGAACCTGCGGCCCGGCCCTCAACCGTCGACCGATCCGCGTCGATAGGCAGGGGAGCGCTCCAACGAGCGTCCTCCCCATGGCCCGATACGGAATGCAGCAAGTCCCCGGTCAGCGCATGCATCAGGAGATGCAGCTTCTGCCGCGGATGTTGCAGTCCCTCGAGGTCTTGCAGTTGCCGCTGGGCGATCTCGAGGCGTTTCTCGCGGAGCAGGCCCTCGAGAACGAGGCGCTCGAGTTCGTCGATGCACCCTGTGAGCCCGCCCCCGCGCCTACGTCCGGTCGTGGGGACGGGGAAGAGCGCACCGCGCGCTTCGACGCGTGGCTCGAGGGACAGTCGGGACCCGATCCGGGGCTGTGCGGGCTGCTCGAACAGGAACTCGCCTTCCTGGACCTGGATCCGGCGAAGGCCGCCTGGGCTCGGCTGCTCGTGAGCTGCCTGGACGAGCGGGGCTACCTTTCGCTCTCCGACGAGGCCCTCCTCGAACTCGGGCGCCAGCAGGGGCTCGAGGATGACCTCGGAACCCTCGGCTCGGCGATCGCGATCCTGCAGGGGCTCGGGCCCGCCGGCATCGGCGGGCGCGACCTCGTGGAGGTGCTGCTCCTGCAGCTCGATCCCGAGGAGGAGGACTACGGCCTGCTCTGCCGCATCGTGGAGGAGTTCCTCGACGACATCGCCAAGAACAAGCTCCCCGCCGTGGCGCGCGCGCTGGGCGTGGACGTCCAGCATCTCACCGCGCTCCTCGATCGACTGCGCCGCCTCGACCCCGCCCCCGGAGCGAGTCTCGCGGGCGAGAGTTCGCCGGGCCTCGCTCCCGACATCGTCGTCGAGGAGATCCTCGAGGACGCGGGGGAGCGCGGAGGTCCCGATGCCCCCCGGAGATGGCGGGTGCGGGTCGAGGGGGGAGCCCTGCCCCCGGTCACCGTCGATTCCGAGGTCGTCCGCCTCGCGCGGGATCGCGCGCAGTCGGCGGACGTGCGCCGCTATCTGCGGGACAAGGTGCAGCGAGCGCGTTGGCTCGTGGAGGCGCTCGAGCAACGCCGCGCGACGCTCCTCGACGTGGCGAGCTGGGTCTTCGACCGCCAGAGCGCCTTCCTGATCGAAGGCCCGGCCGCGACCGTCCCGCTGACGATGACCGCCTGTGCCGAGGACCTCGGGGTCCACACCTCGACCGTCAGCCGTGCCGTCGCCGGCAAGCGCGTCGCGACACCCCACGGTCTGTTTCCTCTGCGCCGCTTCTTCCAGAGCCTCGTGGGGGAGAACCCGGAGGTGGGGCGCGACGGGCTGAAGGCCGTCCTCCAGCGCGTCGTCGCGGCCGAGGATTCGACGCGGCCCCTTTCGGACGACGAAATCGTCGAGGCCCTCGCCGCGGAGGGCCACCGCCTCGCGCGCCGCACCGTCGCGAAGTACCGCCGCGAGCTCGGGATCCCGAGCTCGTACCGCCGCCGCAAGTATTGAGAGCCGGCGGGATGCGCTATGGTCTCCCGCCATGCGCAATGTCCGTGTACGACTGTCCTACGACGGATCTCGCTTCTTTGGGTGGCAGCGCCAGGAGGGCTTCGAGAGCGTCCAGGAGGCTCTCGAGGATGCGATCGAGTCGCTGACGGGGGAGCACGTCGTCGTGCACGGCGCCGGCCGGACCGATACGGGGGTCCATGCCCTGGCCCAGGCCGCGAACTTCCATGTGGCGACCCGCCTCGACGATGAGCGGCTGCTGTTCGCGCTCAATGCTCACCTCCCGGCGGGGGGCGTCCTGAACGAGTTGGAGACCTGCGACGACGGCTTCCACGCGCTCCGGGACGCGATCGGCAAGCACTATGTCTACGTCGTCGCGACGACGCGATTCCGGCCCGCGTTCGGGGAGTCGTTCTGCCATTGGGTGCCGGGCAGGCTCGATGTCGCGAGGATGCGCGAAGCGGCCCGCGTGATCGTCGGGGAGCATGACTTCACGTCCTTCGCGAGCGCCGGCTCGCCGCGTCGGACCAACGTCCGCCGCGTGATCGGTCTGCACCTGGTCGAGGGGCGCGGACGCCTCTCGCTGGCCGTCCGCGGAAACGGGTTCCTCTACAACATGGTGCGCACGATCGCGGGGACGCTTCTCGAGGTGGGGAGGGGCAAGTTCTCGGCGCACGACGTCGAACGAATTCTCGAGGCGCGCGATCGCTCCCTCGCCGGGCCCACGGCCCCGGCCGCCGGCCTCTACCTGATGCGGGTTCTCTACCCCCAGGGGGTGTGGCCCCGCACCCGGGCTTGACGGGAGGGGCCCGGCGGGCGACCCTGGGGTTCGACCCCATGCGACGCATCTCGCTGATCCGCACCGCCGATTCGACCGTCCTGGGAGCGCCCTCGATCCCGGACTGGGAACGGGTCCTCCAGGAGGAGGCGAGCGGGTGCGGGAGCGCACCGGATGAAGCGGCTTCCCGCGTTGTCCCCAGAGCCCCGGGGAGATGGCGACTCGGGTACGGATGGACAGCACGAAACGCCGATGAGGGGCGTTCGGTGAGACGCGAGACACGGCATGGGTCAGTGCATCTCGAGCCACGGGTACGGGGGCGCGGGTCCTCGGCTCCGCGGCAAGGCCCGGCGGCCTTCCGGCCGCCTTTTGGAGTCCACGCATGAAGACGGAAGTGGCGATTCTCCACAAGGAATACCCCGAGACCGTTCGCGACCTCGCGGTGTCCAAGATCGAACACCTCATTCGATACTTCGACGGGACGGTTTCGATCCGTGCCGTCCTGGAGCGCCAGAAGGAAGAGCATCGGGTCGAACTCGTTGCGAACGTGCGTCAGGGTGTGGTTCTCGTCGTCGACGCCAAGGAGACCACCGTCGGGGCAGCACTCGACGAGGCTGTCGATCGCATGCGGCGTGTGCTTCGCCGCCACAAGGACAAGATCAAGGACAAGCGGAAGGGACGGGGCAAGTAGCCCCCCCCGGAAACCGGCCTCCCCGTCCAGACCCGCGGATGGGGGGCCGCCGCGATCCGCGGACCTTCCCTCTTCCCGGGATCCCCCGGGGGGCGGCGCGGGTGGTTTCTGCTATGCTGCGCCGTACCCCACGGGCTCGCACGGGGTATCTGACCGACATCCTGATCGTCCTCGGTTCGCCGCGGGGTGGCCCCGGCGCCGGGGATTCCGTGCCTTTCTAGGGAACGCCCCCGCGCACTTCCGCCCCGTTCACCGCCGACACCTTCGCGTTGCCACCATGCAGACTAGGTCCAAGGACTTCTGGAAGCTCTTCAAGCCCTCCGCCTGTAGCCTCAAGCTCAAGGCGTCGACCCAGGACGGAGTCTTCGAGGAGATCACCTCGCTGCTCGTCAAGTCGAAGCAACTCGACCCGAGCCTCGCGGAGGAGGCGGTGACCGCCTTCAAGGAGCGCGAACTCCTGGCCTCCACGGGGGTCGGGAGCGGCGTCGCGATTCCGCACACGAAGCTTGCGGGCCTCGAGACGCCGATCTTCTCCCTGTGTCTGGCCCCGGAGGGCCTGGAATGGAACTCGGTCGACGGTGAGAAGGCCCAGATCTTCTTCGGCGTTCTGCGACCGGACCGGCCCAGCGAGACCTTCGATCCGGACCGCCACCTCGACATGATGCGCTGGATTTCCTCCCTGGCACGCGTCGCGGACTTCCGTCGGTTCGCGCTCGCGGTGTCGACCCGCAAGGAGCTCGTGGACCTCCTGAAAGAGATGTCGAATGCCTGAGCGGGACGACCTTCGTCCGGTGCTGGGGTTCCCGGAGAAGGCCCGAGGTGGGGGGAGCGTCGGAACCCCGCATCGAACTTGAAGAGAACGGTCGAAATCGTCAACGAGCAGGGCCTTCACGCTCGGCCCTGCCACGCCGTCGTGAGCGCGGCCCAGGCGTACCGCAGCGACCTGCGGATTCGATTCGGAGAGCGTGAGGTCAACGGCAAGAGCATCCTGGAGTTGATGACCCTGGGAGCGAGTCACGGGGCACGGCTCGAGCTGACGGCCCGCGGGGACGATGCGGAGTCTCTGCTGGACGAGGT
>DRLC01000020.1 GCA_011053145.1 Planctomycetota bacterium
ATCCAGACCGTGCGCGGCAAGGGATACCGCTGGTACGCCTGAGGCGAAATCGCTCCGAGGCGTGCCCCGCGCCCCGTTCTGAGTCATCCTGGTCGGGGCTGGCGTGCCCCGCCGGCCCAAGCCCTTGATCGAGCAACGCACAACCCGGACCGCACTCGGCCTCTACGGCGTGCTCCTGGTTCTGCCGACGCTGGTCTTCGCGTGGCTGCACTGGCGCGAACTCGTGAAGACCCAGGAGGCCGAGATGGCCGCGGTGCCGGAGGAGGCCGCGGACGGTGCGCGACGGATCTGGACGAGCATGCAGCGCAAGCTCGACGAGCTCGTCGATGCCGAGTCGCAGCGGCCCTTCACCGACTACGCCGAGTACGTGCTGCCTTCCGAGCCGATCGGCGACGAGCTGCGACCCCAGCGCTCCTCCCTGACCCGGGGCAAGCTCCCCACCGGCATCCTCGCCTACTTCAACTTCGACCGCAGCATCGAGGGCAGCCCGATCGACGTCTTCGTCGGGGACGACACCTACGGGCGCAAGGGCGTGCCGGAGAGCTTCCAACCCGTGATCGAGGAGTTCCGCCGCCAGCGCCCCGATCCGGTCCGGATCGCGCCGCTCGGCCCCGAGGGCCAACCGCGCGCCGTCCCCCTCTCCGCCGTCGCACTGACCCTCGGCGACGGCGACCTCGCGTGCCTCAACTCCTGCTCGCAGTACATGATCGATCGGGCGATGACGGTGCGCGTCGACCCGTTCCGGCTGCAGTTCTTCCTCGACTCCGAGGGGCGGCCGCGCGCGGTCGCCTCGCGCCGCGTGCGCGCCACGGTCGGCCCGGTCGACGTCCCCGCCGACGCCCCGTGCCTCGCCCCGCTGATCAAGGGCTTCCACCTCCAGCAGGGATTCCTGCTCGACGTGCAGTGGCTCCTGCGCGAACTCCCGTTCGACATCGCGAGCCGCGTCCTCGACGCGAACCAGTCCCTGGTGCGCCCGGACACCTCGCGCACGATGGATCGCCTCGACAGCCGCTTCGCGACCTTCTATCCGATCGAAAAACTCGGCTTCGAGACGTTCCGACCCGGCGACGCGAAGTACGGCGCCCTCGATGTCGAGATCGACACGAGCGAAATCGCCGCGCGCTTCCGGCGCCAAAAGCGCAACCTCCTGGCGGTCGCCGCGATGCTCGTCCTGACCCTCGCCACCGGCATGACGCTCCTGTACCGCAGCGTCGACCGCGAACTCGAACAGGCACGCCGCACCCAGAACTTCGTCGCCGCCGTCACCCACGAACTGCGCACGCCCGTCTCCACGATCCGCCTGCACGGCGAGATGCTGCTCGACGGTTGGATCGAGGACGAGGAGCAGCGCAAGGAGTACTACCGGCGCATCGTGCGCGAGACCGGGCGCCTGTCGACCCTGGTCGAGAACGTGCTCGAGAAGAGCCGCTTGAAGGAGAGCGTCTCCGAGCCGGTCGCCGCGGACCTGAGCGAGGTGGTGCGGCGCCTCGAGGGCGACCTCACCTCCCCCACGAATCCCGACGACCTCGCGTTCGAGCTCGCACCGAACCTTCCGCCGGTGCTGCTCACCCACGAGGGCGTCTCGGGCATCCTCTCGAACCTCGTCGAGAACGCGCGCAAGTACGCGCCCGTGCCGCCGGGCGGCGAGCCGATCTTGGTGCGTACCTCATGGGACGGACGACGTGCCCTGCTCGAGGTGCTCGACCGCGGCCCCGGGATCCCCGATGAGGAACGCGAGCGCATCTTCGACGCGTTCTACCGCGTCGGCAGCGAGGCC
This sequence comes from Planctomycetota bacterium, assembly GCA_011053145.1. GTDB lineage: Bacteria > Planctomycetota > UBA1135 > UBA1135 > DRLC01. Next base: position 1,778 of record DRLC01000020.1, read on the forward strand.
ACGCGCACGGCGACCGGCACCGGGCTCGGCCTGCACCTGGTCCGACTGCACGCCCAGGCCGCGGGAGCCCGCGTCTCGGTCCACCCCCGGCCGGGCGGCGGAAGCATCTTCCGAATCGCCTGGCGCCCCGCCTGAGGAGCCGCGAGGGCGCGGGCCTGCCCCGGACTCGGGGTATACTTTTTGCCCTTGGAGCCCGGCGGCCCGGCCTCGCCCCTTCGACCGGATCCCGCGACCCGCTATCAAGTCGCGGTGGAACCCCGGACGAACCCTCTCCCGGGCTCCAGCCCTCCTCTCGCCCCGCACCCCTCCCCACTCACCCCACCCGTGCACACCGTCGTCCTAGGAGCCGGCCTCGCCGGTCTCGCCACCGCGTTCGAGATCGCCAAGGCCGGCGGCAAAGTCACGATCCTCGAGAAGGAGGACTACGCCGGGGGGATGGCGACGAGCTGGCAGTGCGGGCCCTACTGGCTCGACCACGGCCCGCACCGCTTCCACAGCCGCGACGAGGAGCTGATCCGTCACATCTACGAGATCCTCGACAACCAGGTCGTGATCCGCGAACGCCTGAGTCGGATCTACATGCAGGGCAAGTTCTTCCATTACCCGCTGAAGACGCAGAACCTGCTCCAGAACATGCCCAAGGGGATCCTGATGAAGGCCGCCTGGGACTACGCCTGGATCCGGATGGTCCAGCTCTTCAAGAAGATCCCCGACGACAACTTCGAGAACTGGGTCCTCAAGCGCTTCGGGCGCACGCTCTACGAGATCTTCTTCGGCACCTACACGGCGAAGGCGTGGAAGATGCCGTGCACCGAGATCAGCGCGGACTGGGCGAGCCAGCGCATCAGCCAGGCGAACCTCTGGGACACGGTGAAGAAGACGCTGCGCCCGCCGTCCGACGGCTCGGTCCGCAGTCTGGTGTCCGAGTTCTGGTACCCCGCCCACGGCGGCATCGGCGAGATCGGGCGCAAGTACGCGGAGAAGATCCGCGCGATGGGCGCCGAGATCCACCTCTCCACGCCCGTGGTTCGGATCGAAATCGACGGCGCGAAGAACGCGCGCCGCGTGATCGGGATGAAGGACGGGCGGGAGCATGCCTTCGAATGCGACAAGGTGGTCAACACGATGCCGCTGCCGCGGATGCTCGAGGCCTTCGATCCGGGCATCGACGACGAGGTGCGCGAGGCGATCTCGCGCCTCAAGTACTCCTCGATCGTGTTCTCCTACCTCGAGGTGGAACAGCCGTCGGTCTCCCCGGACCACTGGATCTACCTCCCCGAGAAGGAGCTCACCGTCCACCGCATCTCGGAGTTCAAGAACTTCAGCGACGACGCCGCGCCGGGCGATCGCACCGTGGTCTGCTGCGAGATGACCTGCCGCCGCGGCGACGAGATCTGGAATCTCGACCTCGAGGGCGCCGCGAAGATCGCCGCGCGCGACCTCGAGACCGTCGGCTTGATCGAACGCGGCTCCGCGAAGGGCATCGACATCGCGCGCGTGCGCTACGCGTATCCGATCTACGATCTCACCTACAAGGAGAACCTCGAGACGCTCAAGCGCGCCGCGAAGGAGATCGGCAATCTCCACACGACCGGGCGCCAGGGTCTGTATCGCTACAACAACATGGACCACTCGATCGCGATGGGCCGCCGGATCGCGAAGACGGTCCTCAAGGGGCGGGACGCACGCGCCGAGGAGGTCGCCGCCGGCCAGGAGTACTTCGGGTGACGAAGCTTCCGGGGCTCGCGGCCTCGATCCCGCCCGAGGCCCTGACCGAGGTGGACTGCGGGCTGTGCGGATCCGCCGAGCGCAGACTGAAGTTCCAGGACGGGCCGTTCCAGGTCGTCACCTGCGAGCGCTGCGGTCTGACCTACGTGACGCCGCGCCTCACCGACGGCGCGCTGATCGACGAGGTCTACAACGAGGGCTACTGGAACTCGGACGCCGCGAAGGATCGCGGCTACACCGACTACACGGCGGACGAGCGGCTGTACCTCAAGACCTACCGGCGTCGGCGTTCGATCGTCGAGCGCCACTTCGACGCCCCCGGGCGCGTGCTCGACGTCGGCTGCGCGGCGGGCTACTTCCTGCGCGTGATGGCGGACGAGGGCTGGGACGTGACCGGACTCGAGCCCTCCGACGCGATCCGGCCCCACGCCGAACGCCTCATCGGGGCCGAGAACGTGCGCGCCGGCCTCCTCGGCGAAGCGGACCTCGAGCCCGCCTCCTTCGACCTCGTGACGATGTGGGACGTGATCGAGCACATCCCCGATCCCGTCTCCGCGCTGCGAGAGGTGGCGAAGCTCCTGCGCCCAGGCGGCAAGTTCCTCGTCGAAACCCAGAACGTGTCGAGCCGCGCCGCGGCCGTGCTCGGCAAGAAGTGGCAGCACTACAAGCACGCCGAGCACATCTACCACTTCAATCCCGAGACGATCGCCGACCTGTTCGCCCGCGCGGACTTCGAGATCCTCGAGAACCGCCCTTGGCTCGGCGGCAAGTACGTCTCGATGGGCTTCATCGCCGAGCGCGCGGGCCGGTTGCATCCGGTCCTCTCGACCCTGCTCTCGCCGCTGCGCCTGCTCGAGCGAGTCGCCGTCTACGTGAACCTCTTCGACGAGATGATCGTCGTCGCGCGCCCGAAGGGCTGACCCCCCCGATGGAGCCCACCGCATACAGGCAGTTCCTCGAGCTCGAGCGCACCCACTGGTGGTTCCGGGGGCGGCGCACCGTGTACTTCGGGCTCCTCGCCCACGAGCTCGCGGGCGAGCGTCCCGCGCGCGTGCTCGACCTCGGCTGCGGCAACGGCGGCTTCCTCCCGGGACTCGCCGAAATCGCGGACCGTGTGTTTCCCTCCGACATCAGCGCCGAGAGCCTCGTCCACTGCGCCGATCGGGGTTTTCCGGGCGGCGTGGTCTCGAGCGGCTATGCCCTGCCCTATGCCGATGAGAGCTTCGACCTCGTCTGCATGTTCGACGCGATCGAACACATCGAGGACGACCAGCGCGTGCTGCGGGAAGTGGCGCGCATCCTCAAACCGGGCGGGCGAATCCTCGTCACGGTCCCCGCGTACCAATTCCTCTACGCGAACAACGACCGCATCGCCCAGCACTACCGCCGCTACGATCGCCCCATGCTGCGGCGCATCTTCGCCGGAGCGGATCTCCAGGTGCGACGCATCACGCACACGAACGTCTTCCTGTTCCCGCTGATCCTCCCCACCGTGCTCGCGCTCAAGGTCGTCGAGCGCCTCTTCCCCCGCAAGCTGGACCCCGACCACACGAACCTCTCCTGGCCCGTGCCCGCGTTCGTGCAGAACGTCCTCCACGGCATCTTCGCCGCGGAACTGCCGTTCTCGAAACGCTTCGACTGGCCCGCGGGTTCGGCGGCCGCCGGCCCGAGGCCCCGCTCCTGCGCCCCGGGCACGGTCGGCTCGCAGCCTTTCCGCCGAACCGGTGTGAGCCTCCGGACCGTCAGTTCTTCCTGATCAGCTCGCGAAGCGTGTCCGCGGCTCGCCACAGGAGGTACCCCGGCAACGAGAGCAGCCGGAACCGGACCGGCCGGCCCTGGGTCGTCTCCACGGCGACGTCCTGGACCGAAGGCGGATTCGTGTCGCTGCGGAGCGCGACCTCGAACCCCTTCTCCTGCATGAACTGGTGCAGCGACTTCATCGAGCCGGTCGCCCCGGCCTTGAGTTCCACCGGAACGACGCGCTGGTCCACCTCGATCAGGTAGTCGACCTCGCCGAGCCGACCCCCACCGCGCTGCCAGTAGTGCAGCGTGGGCTCGTCGCCAGCCGATGGATGCAGTTGCCGGAGACATTGGCCGGCGAGTTGCTCCGCAAGTCGGCCTCGGATCCCCGGCGCGAGATCTCGCGGTGAGGGAAACGCCTGCGCCGCTGGGGTTCGAAGCGTGGCATGGACGAGCCCGACATCGAGAAAGACGGCCTTCCGCTTGCGCGGGTCGGCGGCACCGGCGAGGGGGATCCCATCGGCGACGCTGTGGGGCACCAGGGTGAGCAGCCTCGCCTTCGCGAGCAGCTCGACGGCCTCCTTGACGTGCCTGTGCTGCAGGCCCTCCCCGAGGCGTGAGTAGACGAGCTTCTCCCCGATGCGGAAGGATACGGACACGAGGACGCGATCGAGCAGTTCGGGATCGAGTCGAGTCGCGTACCTCGCGAAGTCCTCGCGGTACGTCGCCGCGAGGTCGGACTGCATGCGTCGGACCGTCTCGGGGGGCTCTCCGTCCAAGTCCGCCTGAACCACCGCGGGCATCCCACCGACCATCGCGAAGCGTTCGTAGAGGCGAGAGGCACGTTCATGGGCCGCGGGAGAAAGCTCCGCGCCGGGGGACCAAGAGCGAAGCTCTTCGAGAAGTTGCTCTTCCCCGCGAGCCTGGAGCACTTCCTCGAACGTCATCGGCTCCACGTATCGGTACGTCACCCGACCGACGGGGACCGAGTGCCCCGTGTTCGACAGCGCGAACTCCAGCAAGCTGCCGGCGGCGACCACGGCGAGTTGCGGAAGCTCCTCGGTGAACCACCGCAACTTCGAAAGGAGCCGGGGAACCGCCTGGATCTCATCGAGGAACAGCAGGCTGGTCCCCGCGTCAAAGCTGCGGCCGAAGAGCAGCCCGAGCTCACGCAGGACCTCAGCGGGACCCCGGTCGTCGAAGAGCGCGGCCCGTCCCGGTTCCCTCTCGAAGTTGAGTTCGATCAGATCGAGCCTGTGGCGGGCTGCCAGGTCGCGGACGAGCCAGGTCTTGCCCACCTGGCGCGCTCCGCGGATCACCATGGCCCGGCGCCGGGGGCGCTCCAGCCAGGCGTCCAGGGCTCCATGAATCGCGCGTTGCATGGAAACCAGATTACGTAACAACGCGTTGTTTTGCATGGTGCACAGGCAAAACAACGCGTTGTTTCGTCTGTGCACCCCCCTTCTCGGCCCTGGAAACGGCCTTCAGGCCGCCGCGACCATCGCCGGTGGCCGAGCGTATCCCGCGGAGGCCGCGAGTTCGAAACGCTTCGACTGGCCCGCGGGCCACTCGATCCTCGCGATCGCGAAGAAGCCTTGAGGCGGGTCAGCCCGGGTCAGCCCTCGGAGGGTTCGGGCGCGTCCGCGTCCTCTTCCCCGGAGTCGCCGAAGAGATCGTCCATCACGACGACGAGCCCCACGGTGCGCTCGAGGTCCTCGACGCCGAAGCCGAGCAGGGTGTCGCGGCGGAAGTTCGAGCGCGCGGAGCGGCGGTAGGTCTCGTAGTCCTTCGGACTCATCGCGTCGAGCGGAACGGTGCGATGGCCCGCGACCCGGACGAGGTAGACGGCGTCGCCATCGAGGTTCGGCATCGGTTCGACGACCGTGCCCACGTCGAGATACCCGAAGAAGACCCGGTTCGACCAGAGGAACTTCTCGTCGGGGTCGTCGGGGTTCGAGGTCGGATCCTGGGTCGCGGAGCGGTCCGCGGGCTCGGAGGTCTTCACCTCGAGCCCGGCCTCGGCGGCCTGGGCGCGGAAGCTCTCCGCATCGGCCGTGCGCTGGATGCGCCCTCGCAGGAAGAAGGAGTAGGGATTGCGCGGATCGGGCTTCGCATCCGAGATCGCGAAGGCGCGCCAGATCGAACTCAGGTGCGCGGTCGCGAGCTCCTTCGCCTTGGGCTGGATCCAGTCCTCGGCCACCTGGTCACGGATCTCGCTGAACGGAGGCAGGGTCGGCTCGACGCGCTCGACGGTGTGCGCAAAGCCGATCACCTTGTCGTTCCAGGTGAGAGCGAACGAAAAGTCCCCGGGGGTCGCGCTGAAGAGCGTGTTCGCCATCGCCGGGTCGGAGAGATCCGGGTAGTCCGCGAGGTCGTCGCGGGTCGCGTTCTCGACGCGGATCAGCTCGAGCCCCATCGAGGCGACCTCGGCCGGGAAGTCGATCTCCTCGCCCGCCTCCTCGCGCTTCTTGAGGTCGGCGAGCCAGTCCACCATCGCGAAGTAGACGGGCGCCTCGGCGAGGCAGCGATCCTTGACCTCCTCGAAGGAGAAGAACTCCTTGGCGGCCGGGGCGGCCTCGTCGTCCTCGGAGGTCTCCGGGGCTGGCTTCACGAAGCGGCGGAAGTAGACGCGGTCGTAGTACTCCTGGGCCCGTTCCTCGGGGACGGCGTCCTCGGGGGCCGGGAAGGCCGCGAGGAGAGCGGTCGCCGGGGTCGTATCGACGTCCCGGAACACGGCGACCTCGCAGGTGCGACGCTCGGGCGTGAAGTACTTGGTCTTCTGGGGCTCGGGCTGAGCCTCGAACCAGGCCTCGAGCTTCGCGTCGTCGGGCAAGTCCGCCCGCGCCGCGTCGACGAACTCGTCGGTGCCGACGCGCACGTAGTCGTAGGAGACCTCGGTGTGGTCATAGTTCCAGGCGTCCTCGATCCCCTTCGGAGTCACGACCGAGCCGGCGTAACCGATCAGGGCGAGGTAGCGGTGGACGAGCATGCAGCGGCGCACGGTCGGCTCGACCTTCGTGCCCTTGAGGGCGATGGCTTGGATCGCGTTCTTGTAGGCTTCCTTGTCGCCACCGAAACGTTGGTCGACGATGCTCTTCAGGTAGACGCCGAGCTGACGGTCCGAAATCCGCACGCCGGCGTCCTCCGCGAGGGAGGCGAGCACGTGGATGCGCACCGCGTCCCGCCGGGTGACCTTGTCCGTGACGCCGAGCGGAATCAGCAGCGACTGCGCGTAGCCCTGCACCTGGTCGAGGTCGCGCAGCTCCTTCTGCAGGTCCGTGTAGTGGAGCACGGCGCGCTCGCCGTTCGCCCGATCCCACTGGACCGCGATCGGGTCCTCGCGGCGCCCGCGGCCCGACAGGTTCATGATCGAGCTCGGGATCGCGAAGATCAGGAGCAGCAACACCACGAGCCCCACCATCAACGCGAAGCGCAGCTTGCTCGTCTCCTTGGGGGCGTGGATCAGCTCGTCCGGAAGGTCCAGACCGTGATGCTCCTCGGAGGCGCTCTTCGGCGCCTGGGCTTGCATCGGCTTCGCGGGGCGCTTGCGGTCTCCTCCGGAGGAGGATTTCTGACGGGACTTGCTCGACATCGAGAGGGTCGGGGAAAGACGGCTCCCCGGGGCGGCCCGAGGGTGCGGGAAAACGAGCCGGAGAGTGTACGGGCGGGGGCGAGAGGGGCGCAAGGCGGGCCCCGCCCCGCTCTCAGCTCTCGGTCAGCTCCCCGTCGCGGGGCAGGTCCTTGAGGTTCGCGAGGCCGAAGCGCTCGAGGAACTCCTTCGTGGTCCCGTACTGCAAGGGGGAGCCCGGCAGGCTCGCCCGGCCGGTCACGCGGGCGAGGCCGCGGTCGACGAGGGACCGCAGGATCGCGCCGGCCTGGACCCCCCGGATGGCCTCGATCTCCGCCTTCGTGACCGGCTGGCGGTAGGCCACGATCGCGAGGGTCTCGAGGGCGGCTGCGGAGATGCGCTCGGGTTTCTGGTCCTTCTGGAGGCGCTTCAGCACCTCGCCGTGGTCCGGGTCGGTCATCAGCCGCCACCCGCCGGCGATGCGGCAGAGCCGGACCGGGAGCGGGGAGGCCTCGAGGCGCTCGGCGAGGGTCGCGAGGATCGCCTTCATGCGCGCCGGATCGGGCTTCAGCAAGAGGGTGCGCAGGCGGCCGGGGCCGAGGGGCTCGGGGGAGGCGAAGAGCAGCGCGGCGGCCTCGTCGGCGAGTTCATCGTCGCTCTTGGCCTCGCCGGGGCCGAGCTCGGGACCGGAGGCTTCCTCCTCCTCCGGCGCTTCCTCGGCGGTGGGCTCCCCTTCCGACGCCTCGGGGGCGGGCGCGGCGGCCCCGTTCCCCTGGGTCGAACCCTCCGAGTGCGTCTCGGTCTCTTCGGTGGGGAGCGTCTCGGCCATGGGTGAGAGCATCCGTGAGGGCCGCGGAAAGATCAACCTGGGGAGAGGGATTTGCGCCGGGTGCTGCCCGGTTTCGCGGATCTGGCCAGGGGGAATCCCCCAAACCGGGCATCCCCCGCGGGTCGCTCAGACCCCGAGGAGCTCCTCGAGCGGGCCGAGGTCGATCGGATAGCGCCGCTCCATCTCGATCTTCCAGTGCACGAACTCGGCATCCGTCACCCCCTGGCGGGCGAGGGATGCCTCCACCTCGGCCCCCAGCGCGTCCCAGTCCCCCTCGATCGGGGGGTGGATCTCCTCGACCCGGACGAGCACCTGGTGGCCGGACATCGCGAAGGGGCCCACCAGGTCCCCGGGGCTCGCGGCGAAGACCGAGACCGCCAGCGCCGATCCCTCCGAGCGCAAGAGGAACGGAATCAACCCGCCGTCG
>DRLC01000021.1 GCA_011053145.1 Planctomycetota bacterium
CCGGCGGGCCCCACAGCGCCCGCGGGGCCGGCGGGACCCGGGTCACCCTGGGGACCCTGCGGGCCGGCAGGACCCATCGCACCCGCGGGACCGGTGGGACCGGGATCGCCCTGGGGACCCTGCGGACCCGAGGCACCGGCCGGGCCGGGATCCCCCTGCGGTCCCTGCGGGCCGGCGGGCCCCACAGCGCCCGCGGGGCCGGCGGGACCCGGGTCACCCTGGGGACCCTGCGGGCCGGCAGGGCCCGTCGGACCGGCGGGACCCGGATCGCCTTGCGGGCCCTGCGGCCCGACGGGTCCGCCCGGTCCAGGGGGACCCTGGATGCCCGTGGCCGTGGTGAGCACGGACCCGTCCGGGAACAGCACGCCGGACTGCGGCGCGATCGGGACATGGAACACGACACCGGAAGCGGTGCAGGTCATCGCGCCGCCGCAATCCACCACTCCGCCGCCGGTGCCTCCGCGCTCTGCTCCGAGGGATCCGGGAAGGCCGAGGGCCCGTCGCGCTTCCGCCAAGGTCGCAGGCGCCTTCGACACGACCGGGTAGCCCCTCGTCGTGTCGAGGTGCACCTCGCGGAAACCTCCTTCCGAACGGTGGAAGAAATGCTCTCCATCGAGACCCACGACGTGGAGGTCGGGCGGTCCCGAATCGCTCGTGCGCGCCCAGTGCGCGTCCACGAGATGCGTCAAGCCCGCGAGCCCGCTCTCCGCGGTGCGGTCCTCGAAGCGCCCCTCCCCATTCTGGAGGAGCAGGCGACTCACTCCCTCGTAAGAGGGTAGGAAGAGATCCATGCGGCCGTCCGCATTCGCGTCCGCGAACACGGCCGTGAAGGCCTCCTCGGCGAGTCCGACCAGCCCGGTCTCGAGGGTCACGTCCTCGAACCGGCCCTCGCCCCAATTCCGGAAGAGGCGTGGTCCGCTCGGGCCACCGAGTTCCAGCACGTCGACCCGTCCATCGGAGTCGAAGTCACCCCACGCGTAGCTGGGCAACGCGGGCGAGGTCGGCTCGATCGCCGGCGGCGCGGGGACCTGGGATACCTGGGGCAAGGCCAGCCCCAGGAGAAGGAAGGAAAGCGACATCATCTTGGCGTCTCCTGGCGCAGGGGGGAGGAGGGGGTGGACGACCGTCCCGGCGAGGTGCCGACTCCGCCGGTGCGGAACCCATCAATTCCAACATCCTTTGGGGATTCCGTGTTGTGCGAAGGCCGTGGAGGCCCTGGATGCGGCCCGCGGGGGTCCATAGGGAGGGTAGCGGAAACCTCTTCCACTCGCACCTTCATCGCCCCCGCCCACTCCGCTACGCTCCCGGCGCAGTCCAAGGCTCTTCCCGAAATCCACCCAACGGACCGACACCCCACCGATGACACGCCCCCTGCACGCGCTCTCCCTGCTACTCGCCCTCGCCCTCCCCGCCGCGGCCCAGACCCCTGCCACCGCCACGGTCCGGACCGGCTGCACGGTCCCCGCCCCCCCGGGCAGCCTCGTCGCCGCCCCGGTCCAGCCCACCGTCTGGATCCCCGACGCGAAGGGCAAGATCAACATGGAGATCGAGTCCCTCCCCCCGTTCGGCGGGTGGCGCTTCGAAAACTCCCTCCCGGGCTACCGCGGAACCGGCTACTTCCAATGGGTCGGAGCGAACCACTTCAACAACCCGGGCGTCGACATCCTTTCGTTCCGCTTCGACATCCAGACCGCCGGCAACCACATCATCCGGCTGCACAACCGGCACGACAATCCAGACCCGACGGCCTCCAACGATTGCTGGGTCCGCCTCGACGGCGGTCCCTGGGAAAAGTGGGTCGACAGCTGGGGGCCCGGCGGCGTCGGCATCTGGTCGTTCAACGCGTTCCTCGAGAGCACGGGCTCCTTTCTGATCTCGAACCTCTCCCAGGGAATCCACACCGTGGAGATCGCGGGACGTTCGAACGGATTCAAGATCGACAGCCTGCACGTGCTCCCGACCTCGGTCTGGTTCGCGAACAGCACCGACCCCTCGGCCGAACCCCTGCGCGAGCGCCCGATCATCGGCGGGTCCTTCACCGGCCTCATCGACGACCCGTCGAACGCCGCCCAGCTCCCCGCCGGACGCACGCAGGCGTTCTGGTTCGCGTCCCTCGCGCCGGCCCCGGGTTTCCCCTGCGGTACGGTGCTCCCCGCGGGCGAAGCCCTGATCTCCCTCCAGGGTCGGGTCTTCCGCACGCCGGGGCGGACCTGGCAGGGTCCGGGCAACCCCGTCGCATTCACCGCCACGTTCCCGAACGATCCCTCCCTCGTCGGGCTCCAGATGGCGACCCAGGGGCTCTTCGCCGCCGCCGGTCGACTGGTCCTCACCGACGGGCTCGATCTGTTGATCGGCGACGTCTAGCGGGTCGCAGGACGGTGCGGATGGAGGCGGCACCCGGACTCGAACCGGGGATCACGGATTTGCAATCCGTCGCCTTAGCCACTTGGCCATGCCGCCTCGGGGGGGAGGAGCTTAGCCCGGAATCCACGAAGTGCAACGCTCCGGACCCCGCCCCGGGGCCTGGAGAGGGCGCCAAGACTCCGTTCGAGGGCACTGGAGTCTCCCCCACCGTGCGAAATCGCCCGGGAGGGGGTGCCTGGATCCGGCACGGGACTTGCTGGCTCCATGGCAGAGGTCACCGCGATGGAAACGAAACTCACACTCTCCTGCATCCTTCTCTGGGCGATCGGCATCACCGGGATGTTCCTGACCCGCGGCGCGGGGTACGGCCCCGGCGATCTCGGGTTCGAGCTGTTCGCGCGGGCCTTCGGCGTGGGCGGCCTCGCCTACGTCTTCGTCGGTGCCCTGTCCTGCATCGGGTGTGAAGACGAGCGCGGTCGACGCGACGAGGGCTCCGACGAGCGCTGAGCGAACGGTTTTCGCAGCCACGTGAGAGCGGGCGGCTCCCTGCGGGGCCGCCCGCTCTCGTTCCGAAGATCCCGCCCGAGCGAAGGAGCCGCACTCGCGCAGGGCGTCGGGTAAGATCGCGCCGAGTCGTGGTTTCCCGTCCCCCCATTCCGACCGGCCCAGGCCCTGCCCTCCTCGTTCTCTTCGTCGCGCTACTCGCAGCCTCGGGGTGCGGCGGGAGCGAGCCGGAGACGAGCGAACCCGCCCGGACCGCCGCGGCCGCTCCGCACGCGAACCCTCCGTCGACGCGGGAGACGAGCGATTCCGCCCCCACCTGGAGCGGCGAGATCGCCGACCTCGTGCACCGAAGGTGCTCGGTCTGCCACCGTCCCGGGGAGGCCGGGCCCTTCTCGCTGCTCACCTATGCGGACCTCAAGAAGCGCGCGCGTCAGGTCGCGATCGTCACCGCCGATCGCTTCATGCCCCCCTGGCTCCCCTCTCCCGAGGGACCGCGCTTCCGCGATGATCGCTCGCTGACCCCCGAGGAGATCGAGCTCTTCCAGCGTTGGGCCGGCGCCGGCGCGCCGCTCGGAGATCCCGAACGCGTCCCCCCCGTGCCGAGCTTCCCGGAAGGATGGCAGCTCGGGACGCCCGATCTCGTCGTACGCCTTCCGGAGCCCTTCCCACTCCCCGCCGAGGGACGCGACGTCTACCGCAATTTCGTCCTCCCCCGTCCGGCCGCCGGCACGCACTACGTGCGCGCGGTCGAGTGGCGCCCCGACGATCGCTTCGTCGTGCACCACGCGGTGCTCTTCGCCGACCGCACCGGCGGCGCACTTCCCCTCGACCTCGAGGACGAACTTCCGGGCTTCTCCGGGATGAGCCCCGGCCCGGCCCAGGTGCCCGACGGCATTTTCGTCGGCTGGGCCCCCGGCAAGGTCGCACACCCCGCGCCGGCCGGTGCCGCGTGGCGCCTGGACGAACGCACCGACCTCGTGATGCAACTGCACATGCGGCCGACGGGGAAACCCGAACCCGTGAACGTCACGCTCGGCTTCTTCTACGCGGACGCCCCCCCCGAGCGCCATCCGGTGGGGATTCGGCTGCTCTCCTACGACATCGATCTGCCGGCCGGGGCGGACGACGTCCACGTGACCGACAGCTACCGACTCCCGGTCGACCTCGACGTCCTCGGCGTCTATCCGCACGCGCACTACCTCGGCAAGCACCTGCGCGGGAGCGCGACGCTGCCGGATGGAAGCGAACAGCTCCTGTTCGACATCCCTCGGTGGGACTTCAACTGGCAGGACGAGTACACCTACGAGACCCCTGTCCATCTGCCGGCGGGCTCGGTCCTGCGGATGGACTACTCGTTCGACAACACCTCCGAGAACCCTCTGAATCCGAACCAACCGCCGAAGCGCGTGACCTACGGCGAGCAGTCCAGCGACGAGATGGCCGAGCTCCTGTTGCTCGTACTTCCGGCGGAGGAGGACCTTCCCATCCTGTGGCGCGACTTCGCGCGCAAGATCCTCGAGGACAACGTCGCCCACGTCGAGAAGCTCGCCGAACAGGAACCCGACCGCCCGGCCTGGCAGGCTCAGCTCGGTTCCCAGGCGCTGAAGGCGGGGAACTTCGACGAAGCGATTCGCCGCTACCGCCGCGTCGTGGAACTGCGGCCGAAGCGCCCACGCCCGCTCGCGAACCTCGGTCACGCGCAGTTCCTCGCCGGGCATCTCCAGGACGCGGTCGCGACCTTCCGCCGCGTCCTCGACCTCGAACCCAAGCACGTCGCCGCGCGGGTCGAACTCGGCCGCGCCCTCACCCGCCTCGGCGATCCCGCCGGCGCGCGCGCTGCGATCGAGCGTGCCCTCGAGGACGCCCCCGGCTTCGCCGCCGGCGAGATCGCGCTCGGGGAACTCGAAGCCCGACTCGGCAACAGCTCCGCGGCCGAGTCCGCCTACCGCGCCGCCCTCGCGACGAACCCGGACGAGACCGGTGCGATGTGGCGACTCGGAATGGTCCTCGAGGGCGTGGGGCGCGACGAGGAAGCCGAGGAACTCTATCGCCGGGCGCTCTCCGTCTTTCCCGACGAGACCGAGGCCCACCACCGGCTCGGGCTGCTGCTCGCCCGAAACGGCAAGCACGAAGAGGGCGTCCGACACCTCGAGATCGCGGTCCGCCTCGCTCCCGCGCGGAGCGACCTTGCGGCGGCTCTTGCGCGAATCCGCGGAGGATCCTGAAGCGGAGGCGGACGGCGGTCGATAGGCCCCCCATGGCCTCGAGCGATCCCCGAGATGCATGCCCCCGCGACGCACGGTCGCCCGCTTCCATCGAGCCCCCGGCAAGGCTGGAGGTCTGCTTCGAACTCCTCGCGGAGGGAGAGGTCGACCTCGCGCTCGTGGAACTCACGCGCATCGTGCGACGGCAGGGCGAGGACGGTCCGAGGGCCGCGAGCACGCTGGCCCGGGTCCTCGATGCGCTCGGAGCCGCCCCCGAAGCCCGCGCGTTCGATCGCTCCGCCGGGCCGGGGGTCGAGAGCACCGCTCCCCCGCTTCCGACCGACGCGGCGGCTCGCTTCCACGGCGCCCGCCCGGTCCCCAGCCGCGGCGCCCGCGTGGAGCGAGCCCTCGCCGACTGCGCCGCACGCCACGGCTTCGCCGACAAGCACGTGATCGAACTCGGCGGCGCGCTCCCCGAGCCATCCATCCGTGCGCTGGGGGTTCGCTCTTGGACCTCCCTCACATCCCTCTCCCCCGAACGCCTCGCCCCCCGCCATCGCGTCCTCCCGCTCTCGGCCCGACCGGTCCCCCTGGCCGCGGAGCACTACCACCTCGTCTTCCTCGCCGCTCCGCTCCACCACCTCCCCGACCCGGGCTTCGCCCTCGCCGAGTCCGCGCGCCTGCTGCGTCCCGGCGGAATCCTCTTCGCGAGTCTCGGCCCGCTCTGGTCGGGTCCCTCGGGGTGGTCCTGCTTCGAGGACTGGGGAGACGGTGCCCCCCTCCTGCCGGGCTGGTCGCAGCTCCTCTTCGAAGAGGCCGACCTCGCCGCCTGGCTCGGCGTGACCGTCGGGGCCGAGCGCCGGAACGAACTCGCGGCCCGCTTCCATGCGCAGACCCGGGGGGTGCGCCTGTTCGAGGAAGACGTCTTCGAGCTGTTCCGCGACGCTCCGCTCCTCCTCGAGCGCCTCGAACCCGTGGGCACGGAATGCGCGCCCTCCCCTCGGCTCCGCGAACGCCTCGCCGCGATCCACCCGGGCCACTCCCGCTTCGGGGCGAAGGAATTGCGCATCGAACTGCGCAAGGGTGGCTCCTGATCCCCGGCGAGGCCGCTGCCGGCAACACCCCGGCCCCGAATCCCGCGAGCCCGAGTAGGGTAGGCCCATGGTGCTCCCCCGAACCCCGCGTCTCCCTCGGTCCCTCCTGCTCCCGTGCACAGCGGTGCTGATCGGCGCCTCCCTTTCCGTCGCGTCCGCCGTGCCGGCACAGGGACAGAACTCCCCCGCCGTTCCCGCAGGGGGACCCGATCGAACGACCCCGGGGGGGTCGTCCCCCTCCGCGCCCAGGCTCCCGGCCCCGGCGGGCGCAACTCCAGTGCGGGTCCCGATCGGTTCCTCGCCGAATCCCGTGGCGGTCCCCAAGGTCCCCGACTCCCTCGTCCGCAAGGTCGCGGGAACCTGGACCCTTCACCTCGAACGCGAGAGCTTTCGCGGGTCCCACTTCGAAGTCCTCCTCCAGGATGACCAGGGCGCCTACCGCAGCTTCGATCCCGGGGAGGTGCGGACCTTCGTCGGGACGGTGGAGGAGGACCCCGGAGCGAGCGTCGTGGCGTACTACAAGCGCGATCGCACGCTGCTCAGCTCGATCGTGTTCGACCGCGGGGGAACCTACTTCTTCGACGGCGATACCCAAATCCTCTCGACCGGGTGGGCCGCGGAGATCCTCGCGTTTCCCACGCAGCCGAGCGTCGCCGTCGGACACGCGGGTTCCACGAGCTTCGAGTACGGGATCGGCTATGACATCGACTCGGCCGCGTTCCTCGGTCCCTATGGAGCGAATCCCGAGATCGCGGTGCGCCAGATCGAGTTCGACAATCTCCACCTCGCCCAGGTGCAGCGATCGAACTTCCTCCTGAAGCCGGTGATCGAGCGGATCCTGCTGCGGGAGTCCGCGGCCCAGGATCCCTATGCGGGGACAACCGGAACGGCCCTGCTCCCCCTGGTCGCCGCCGAATGGACGAACCACCAATCCGCCGCGCTCGCATACACCCTCAAGGTGGCCTGCCTCACGCCGAACATCGGGGGCGGTGTCGCCTACGGTTCGGGGAGCTTCACGGTCAGCCAGATCAAGCTCGCGACCGCTTCGAGTGCGATCGCACTGCGTCACGAGGTGGGGCACAACTTCGGCATCGCCGACTACGAGGCCGGCAGCCCCGAGGGGGTCACGATCAACTGTGGGAACCAGTACTCGCGGCACTGCGGGCCCGGGGTCGAGGACGCCCTCTCCCACCGCGATCTCCAGCTGAGCGCGGGGAGACTCACGAGCATCGGAACCTACGCTCGGGTCCCGGTGCCCCCGTACGCGGCGTTGGACGTGCCGCCGGGGCCCGTGTTCGAGGGCGACGTGGTCGTGCTCGACGTGCTCGGCAACGACTTCGACGCGAACGGCGATTCCCTATCGATCCTGTCCTTCGATTCCACATCGAGCCTCTTCGGAAGCGTCACGCTTTCTCCGGGGACCGGCCCCGGCGGGCGCGATGAGCTGATCTACACCGCGCCTTCGGGATTCGGAGGACTGCTCGACTCGTTCCACTATCGGGTGGTCGACGGTTCCGGGAGTACGGCGACGGGGCTCGTGCTCTC
Source organism: Planctomycetota bacterium (assembly GCA_011053145.1). Lineage (GTDB taxonomy): Bacteria > Planctomycetota > UBA1135 > UBA1135 > DRLC01. Next base: position 7,712 of record DRLC01000021.1, read on the forward strand.
CCGCGCGCGAACCCGTCCCGTCGCAAGCATCGCCACGGACGCGGACACCTACGTCAACGATGCGACGATCCACGGGACCGAATCGACGCTCGTCGTCAAGCGCAGCACGGCCGGACCGAACTCGCCGTTCACACGCACCGGCTGGCTGCACTTCGATCTCTCGAACGTCTCGCTGACCGCCGCCGCGCAGCTCGTCCTCACGGTCGACTCCAACGCCACGTCCGGCACGCTCGAGGTTTGGGGAATCCGGGACGGACGGCCCGGGGACACGCTCGGTTTGGACTGGGACGAGCTCAGCCTGAACCGCACGAACGCGCCCCAACTCCCCGACTTCGTCGAAGGCCCGGACACGACGCTGCTCGGTTCCGCTCCCCTGGCCCAGGCCGCCTCCAACCTGATCGTCTTGGGGCCGGCGTTCCAGGAGTTCCTCCAGGCGGATACGAACGGCGAGGTCACGCTCCTCCTGGTCCGGGACCCCGACGACGGCAACTTCGCGCTGCGCTCCCGGGAGAACCCCGCGGGGGGAACGCCCACGCTCGAACTGCTGCCGGGCCCGGGCGACGCCGATGGTTTCGTGCGGGGTGGTGCCTCGAGTTCCACGAACTACGGATCCGACCCGGAGCTCGAGGTCAAGAACGATGCGAACGCGAGCTACGCACGCGAGGCCTACCTGCGCTTCAACCATTCCGGCGCGGGGGCCGGTTCCGTGCAGTCGGCCTGGCTGACCTTGACCCCGGTGCGCATCCAGCCCGGGCGGACTCTTCGGCTTCGACTCGTCGACGATGCGCTCGACTCCTGGGACGAGGGCACCCTGAACTGGAACAACCGCCCCACCGCCACGGGACTCGAGCTGACGTTTTCCAGCAGCGCCCTGACGCTCGACCAGGCCTTCACGATCGACGTCACCTCGCTCGTCGCCCAAAGCATCAACAGGAACGCGATCGCCACCTTCGTCCTGGATGCGGTCACCCAGAACCCCACGGGACTCAACTCCTTCGCCTCCCGCGAGCACGCGCAAGCGAGCTTCCGGCCCCAACTCCGGGTCACGACGACGGGGAGCGCCCCCTGACGCCCCCCTGTTCCCGATCGCCCTTCCCGATCTCCCCACCGCGGGAACGCCCCGAAGCACGGTTTTCCGAGGCATCCCCGCACGGCGGGGCTCAGTCCGTGAAGACGACGGGCACCGACCAAGTCGTGTCCACGGGACTCTTGGTGGTGGGGTCCAGAACGAGGAATCCGTGGTCGAGGGTCAGGCCCACGAGCGCGGGGGAAAACGCGGCGGGGATGTGCAACGCCACGGTCCCCTCCCCGCTCCCGTCCAGGACGATCGGGCTCACCCGCCGGAACAGGAACCTGGAGTACGGATCCGGGATGAGCGGGACCGTGACGCCCTGGTAGACCGTGGGCGGCGTCGGGCCGGAGGCGGAGCCGAGGAGGATCGCAAGATCTCCGGCGTGGGAGGCGCCGAGCTTCGCCTCGAAGGTGAGGGTGCCGCCCGCGGCCACGGAGAGCTCGCTCGCGCTGGATCGAATGCGCAAGGGGCTCTGCGAAAGGATGCGGAGGGTTCCTCCGATGTGGGAGTCGCTCCACGCAGCCAGCGCGGCGATGTCCGTCTTGCCGTCGCCGGTGGCGTCCCCGATCGCGACGACCGCCGCCCCCAGTCCCCAGTCCTCCGGCTCTCCATCGAAGGTTTGGAGGACCTGATTCGTGCCGACGTCGATGACTTGGACATAGCCGTCGCCGTCCATCCTGAAGAGCCCGCCGTAGCTCAACGTGAACCCCACGCGGTCATCGGCCCCCACGATGAGCTCGGGCTCACCGTCACCGTCCCAGTCCGAAGCCGCCAGATCGAGCCCGAACCCGTCCGCGGGGCGGCGTCCGACGAACGTGTGCAGGAGAGCGCCGCTCGCTCCCGAGCGGATCTCGACCGCGTCCTCGTTCCTGCCGATCTGCATTCCCCCCAGGGCGAGATCCCCGACACCATCCCCGTCGAGGTCGCCGAGGCGTTCGAACACCGAAACGACCGAAGGAACCGTCCAAATGAGCGCACCGGTCGCGCTGCTGTACACGTCGAACCCGGACACGCCCGCGGGGCCGGGCGCGACATACCCCATCGTGTCGGCCACGGCGGCACCGACCCCGAAGTCCTCGAGGCCGTCTCCGTCCACGTCCCCGACGGACCCGAGCACGGAACCGTACAGCGAGGTCGCGGGTGGGTTCACCTCGAGCAGCACCGCCCCGGTCGCCCCGTCGAGCAACTGCACGCGCCGGATCCCGGCGTCCTGGCTCGAGAAGATGCAGCATCCGTGGATCGTCGTCGTCGCGTTCGCGTTGCCGATCAAGAGTTCCGGCACGCCATCCCCATCGAGGTCCGGCATGCGCCCGAAGTGCATGGGCGCAATCCCGAGGGGCACGCTCACGAGGTTCCTCAGGAAGCTCCCATCCCTACCGGAGTACAGTTCGCCGGGACCGTCGGTGGACCCGACGAAAAAGTCCTCGAAACCGTCTCCGTCGAGATCACCCGCGGTCTCGACCGTGCGCGCGAAGCCCGACCATCCCTGGCCATTCTTCACTTCGTAGAGGACCCGGCCCGTCCGACCGGATCGCAGGGTCACGATGCCGACGAGCGAACCGATGCCGGTCACCGGGGATCCGAGGAGGACGTCGTCGATGCCGTCCCCATCGATGTCACGAATCCCGCACACGGACTGGCCGTAGACCGGTCGCGTGTTGGTGCCGATGGTGGAGGAATCCCAGGGGATCTCCACGTAGCGGCTCTGCGCGGCGAGGCCGGCGGGGAGGGCGAGGGCGAGAAGCAACGGCGCGACGCCGTTTCGCAAAGGGAAGGGAATCTGGAACATCATGCCTCCTTGTTCAGGTCCATGGGAAGCGAATGGGAATCGCTGACGGGGACTCGGCGAGCAACAACCATGCCCCCCAACGGGAACGGGTCTCGGGCGAGATCACGCGCCGGTTTCGGTCTGGCACGTGCCGCAGGCGTAATACGAAGGGGAGGTCATCGCCCTTCGCTAGGCATCGACAGGCCCGAGGTCACGGCCGAGCGAGCCGAGGCTCCCCTCGAAGTCCCGCGGGCCGAGGTGCCGGGCGGCAGCGAGAAGCGCCGCCACGGGAAACGATCCGTCCTGCCTAGCGGCCGCGGCCCCTCGAACCGCCGCCGCGGCCCCCGAACCGGAAGCCGCTCGACTGCTCCCGGTACGCCTCCAACTGGCCGGGATCGAGGATCGTCGTGAGGGTGGCATCGGACTCTTCGCGCAGCGCGCGCATCCCCTCGCGGATCGTGGTGCGGTCGCCCGTTCCATCGCCCAGCGACTGCCACAGCTCCGCGCGTCGCTTCTCCTGGTCGGTCAGGAAGGTACGCATCTCGTCGACCTGGTAGGGCGAAAGCCCGAGGTCCTCCTCGAGCTGCGCGAGTCGGTTCTCGATGCGCTCCGCGCGGGCCTGCTCCCGCTCCTGGATCCGTTGCTCCTCCTCCCGCTCGCGGATGCGCTGCAGGGCCTCGTCGACGCGGGCCTGAAAGACCTCGGGGTCGAGGGCCTGGCCTTCGGCCGTGGAGCGCAGTTCGGTCTCGAGCGCGGTGCGGGTGCTCGCGGAGACGGGTTCGATCGAGGACGCCAGCGGTTCCCGCTCCGAGGCGCGCGGGGCCGGACGCGACTCGAGCGTGGAGAGGCGAAGGCGAAGCTCTTCGTTCTCGCGCTCGAGCGCGGCGACGCGCCGGACGAGCTCCTCCGCGTCGGCGTCCGGGGCGGCTCGCTCAGGGCCCGCGGCGACCTCCGCGGGCCGTGCGCCGCGCGGAACGAACAGCGAGACGCACAGGGCCGTCACGACGACGGAGACCAGGGCGGCGGAGACGAACACGCTGAGGAGGGGGTGCTTCATGGAACCGGTGAACCGCGGGGGTGGGAGGGGGTTCCGCGGAGATACGCAGCTCGAACGCCGAGCCACGCGGCGGTCGCGAAGGCTCCATCCTACGCCACCTCCTCCCAGGGAGAGATCCGGAGGAGCAGACGGGCGCACAGGCCCGGGCGCGGCTTGCGCGCTTCGCGCGTGTCCGCGGGGAACCCGACCGGGATTTCCACCTCGCGCGTTCCGGCGGCGTCCGGCTCGGTGAGCGTGACGCGCCGGTTCGCAACCCCCACCCCGGAGCGACTCACCAGGCCGTAACGCAGGCTCATCCTCGAGCCGCCGGTACGAAGCTCGAACGAGAGCGTATCGCGCCAGAGCACCGCACCCTCGAAATGGCCGTCGAACCAGAAGCGCTGATCCACCTCGAAGACCGGGACCTCGACACCGAGCTCGAGCGCAAAGGCCAGGGCCCGATCGCCGGAGTCGCGCATGCGAGCCCCCTCGTGCAGGTAGGTCGTGAAGAGGTGGACCGGACGCGGGTCCTTGCGGAGGCGCTCGTAGCTCTTGCGCAGCGCGGAGGCCTGGGAGACGCGGCGTTCACTGAGCCGCACGCCCCCTCCGCGCACGGATAGGCCGAGCTCGATGTTGTAGCTCGCGCGAATCCGATGGCCGTCCCGCTTCTTCTTCTCGACCCGCTTCGGAAGGGTCAGCTCGTCGACCGCGAGGAGTCCCTCGACGCGCCAGTTCCCGAACAGGAAGCGGCGCAGGTTTTGGTATCCCTCCTCGGAGTTCACGAGGCCGAAGGGACCGCTGTGGCTTCGGTGCGCGAACGCGCGTGGAGCGCTCGTGACCACCGCGTTCTTCATCAGGACGAGCCCGTCCCCGAACGGGCCGGTCAACTTCTTCGCCATCCCGCCCGCGGCCGCGTAGTCCCGGTAGTTCGTCCCGACGAAACAGAAGAACCGCTCGGGAGGGAAGGCCCCGTCGAGGGAACGCACGTCGGCGTCCGCGTCGAGCCCGAGGAACTCCCGCATCCTCGCGGGGTTGAAGTTCCCGATCCGCAGGCGGTCGAAGCGCCCCAGGTCGGGAACGTCGTGGCCCGCCACCTCGATCCCCCCGTGGGGCGTGCCGTAGGTGTAGACCTTGTCGACGAGCGCGGGCTTGCCGCGGCGCGTCCGCTGAAGGAACGAGCGCACGATCAGCCCTCCCATCGAGTGCGCGACGAGGTGCACGCGGAAGCGCTTGCGCTCGGCCGCGTCGTCGCCCGCCACCTGGTCGCGGATGCGTTCGAGGAACGCCTCGAGGTCGGCCGCGTAGTCCTCGATCTCATCGCGCTTCCCATCCCCGAGGGATTTCGAGTCCTTCTCGTAGTAGCGGAACACCCAGACCGATCGCGCGGGAACACGCGTCTCGGGGGGCGGAAAGTCGCCGTTGCGGAAGGCGTCGACGTACCCCTCGTCCTTCATGAGTCGCAGGAGCGGCGACTCGAAGATGAAGCGTCGGACGCGATTCTCGAAGTCCTGCCGGATCTTCGTCGAGCCGAGGTTGAAGCCCATGTAGGGCGTCGAGACGGTGTCCTCGATCTCCCCCATCGTGGCGGCGAAGCCGCGTAGGTAGACGATCGGGAAATGCGGTGCGCGAAGGGACATGGGGGTGGGATGGGCAAGAAGACGAGCCGAGGCTGGGTTCAGCCTCCGAGGAACGAGGGAGCCTCGCCCGCGCGGGCGAGGAGGATCGCGGCGAGGTGGCGCGCGACGGCATGGGCCGAGGGCAGGTCGAGGACGACGGATCCGGGTTCGGGCTCCACATCGCCGAGAACGAAGCGACAACGCCGGCTGAAACGTCCGCGGGGATCGGCGGCCACATCCCTCGCGGAGGGAAGGGCGAGCACGAGGCGCGCGTCGCCCGCGCCGGCGTCCTCGATCGCGTCGGGACGAGCGGTGAATTCGAAGCTGCCGGCCCGGTCCTCCCAGCGGACCTGCACGCGGCGCCCGAGCAGGGCGGGCAGGAGCAGCGCCTCGAAGGGGCCCCAGGTGTAGAGCGCGAGGCCCTGGATCAGGACCCGCTGTCCGGTGGCGGCAAGGCACAGGCCGAGCCCGACGAGGCGTCCGGCATCATCGCGCTCCACGCCTGGGATGGAGGCGAGGGCCGTGCGCAACTCGCCCTCCTCCCGGTCGATCTCGAGGGCGAGGACGGAGGGCTCGACCGGGCTGCCGTCGGCGAGCAAGCGCACCGCGGTCAGGAAGAGGCGCGCGTCCGAGAGCAACGGGGAGAGGCGTTCGGCGAGTTCGGCCGCGACCTCGCGCGCACCCAGGGAGCCTCGGTCGATCCCGGGGACGCTGGTGCCTTCCTCTCCCCGCGCGCGCGCACGGAGCTCCTCGAGCACGCGGCAGCTCGACCCATCCTTCGAGTCGAGACACCAGTCCATCGAGACGGCGAGCATGTCCCGAACGCGCTCGAGTTCGGCGATGCGCCGGGCCACGTCCTCCCTCCGTCGTGCGAGGATGCCGCGCACCGAGGCACAGGACTCCCCCGCGCTCTCGTCCATCTCGACCAGGGCCTCGATGTCCTCCAGCGTGAACCCGAAGTTCTGGGCGGCTCGGATGAAGCGCAGCCGCTCGAGGGAGGCCGGGCCGTAGACGCGATAGCTCGACTCGGTGCGCGCCTCGGCCACGAGGAGCCCACGACGTTCGTAGTAGCGCAGGGTCGAAACGGGGAGCCCCGCCGCGCGCGCCAGACTCCCGATCGTGAAGGTATCAGCGTGTTTCGCCATGGTCCGCCGGGGGCGCGGACACATCGCTCTTCGCCGTGGTCGAGGCGTGCCGGCCCGGCGCATCACCCTGCCCTTTCGCGGCCCGCAACGCGAGCAGGCGTTCGTCCACGTCACGGTACCCGGGCCAGAAGGAGCGGATCAGGGAGAGGTAGAACAGCTCCTCGGCTGGATCGCGCGCGCTGTCGGCCGCCGCGTAGCTCTCCTCCGCGAGGTCCACGAAGGCCTCGATCGTGCGCCGCTGGCGGAGAAGCTCGTCTCGGTCCCCTCCGCCGATCGCGACGAGGGCATCGAGGACGCGAAGGGCCTCACCGTAGCGATACTCCGATTCGAGGCGTGCTAGGCTCGCGCGAAGCTCCTCGGGGGACAGGGACGGAGCCGAGGCCTCGATCACCGACGCTGCGGTGGACGGGTCCGCGGAGGAATCGTGTGCAGCGGAGACCGGCGGCACGCTCTCCTCGGGGCTCTCCACGCGGGGGCGGCTCGAGCCGCAGGCCGACGCAAAGACGAGAGAAACCAGGGGGAACAGTGCAGGGGTGAGACGGGGGATCGGTCTCCGTGCGGCATTCGAGAGGGCTCGCACGCGGATACTGTACGGGGACGGAGCCGCTATTGCCCGCATCCGGTTCCGAGAACCCGGTGCATCCTTTGCGCCGCCGAGCCGCGCGCGGCACCCTCTCGTGCCATGGGACCTTCGATCCTGGCCCTCATCGCCGCGACGCTCGTGGGCGCGCTGGTCCCTCTCTGGGCGGGCCGCAGCCAGACCGTGCTGCACCTTTTCGTGGCCGCGTCGACGGGGCTCTTCCTCGGGATTCTCTGCCTGCATCTCCTGCCCGAGGCCCTCTCCACGCACGGCGGGCTCCCCGCCCCGTGGCCCGGCGCCCTCCTCCTCGGCGGCGTGCTCGTGCTCTACCTCCTCCAGCACCAGGTCTTCTCGGCGTCCGGGCACGACCCCCATACCACGGCCGGCTGGGGCGCGCTGCTCGGGTTCTCCCTGCACGCCCTCGCCACGGGCCTCGCCCTCGCCGCGGCCACCGGGGAGTGGGAGATGGAACTTGCACTCCTGGTTCCGCTCCTCGCCCACAAGCTCGCCGAGGGGTTCTCGCTCGCCGCCGTCTTCTCCCTCGCGGACTTCTCCCGGGCGCGAACCCTCGCGGTCGTCGCCCTCTTCTCCCTCGCCACCCCGGCCGGGCTCCTGGCGGGGGATGCGCTGCTCGCCCACCTCTCCCGCGCCGGCGCCCAGGGCTTCGCCGCCTTCGCGTCCGGGACCTTTCTCTTCGTCGCGGTCGGCGATCTCCTCCCGGAACTCTTCCACGGCAAGGGCGAGCGCGGGACGCGCGTCCTCGCACTCGTCCTCGGCCTGGCGGCCGCTTTCGTGCTGCACCTCCTCGGAGGCTAGCCGCGTGCGTTCGGGGGACTCGAATCGTCGGATCCGAGTCCCCCGAACGGCCAGCGCCCCTGGAGGAACTGGGTCAGATCGATTCCAGCCAGTCCACGAGCAGGCGCACGCCCACTCCGGTCCCCCGGGAACCGCCCTGGTAGTCGCGTTCCTCGGCACCCCAGGCGGTGCCCGCGATGTCGAGGTGCGCCCACGGGAGGTCGCCGACGAAGTGGGATAGGAAGGCCGCACCCGCGGTCGAACCCGCTCCCTGCCCCGCATTGATGTTGCGCAGGTCGGCGACGGCACCCTTCAGGTGACCCTTGTGGCATTC
>DRLC01000022.1 GCA_011053145.1 Planctomycetota bacterium
GAAGCTCCGGACCGATGCGGTCACGCAGCAGGAGGACGCACAGCGCGCCGACGATCGCGAGGACGAACCCAGCGCCCAGGACGCGGTGTCGACTCGACCGGACGCACGCGGCCTCCCGGGCCTCGTCGCCCTGGTTCCGATAGCCCGGTAGAAAACGCAACGCCGCGGAATCGAGCCCTTGCTTCGCGAGGAGGACCGCGAGCCCCATCCAGGTGAAAGCGAGGATGTACGCCCCGAAGCCTTCCTTCCCGAGCCACCGCGCGAGGACGACTTGCAGCGCGAACGCGGCGAGCGTTCCACCGAGCTTCGCCCCCAGGGCCCAGACAGCCCGCCCCGCGAGGGCACGCCCGCTCGGCTCATCCCGCTTCAGGCTTTCTCGCGCCTCGTCCATTCGGGCGCAAGGATGCTGGAACGGTCCGGGGTGGGCCAGGGGATTCGGCCCCAAGATCCCTCGAGCCCGGCACCGCGGGCGAGGCATCTACGGGTTCCGCGTCGCGGCCACGAGAGCGTACAGTCCTGCCCATGACCACTTGGATCCTCGGAGACATCCACGGCTGTGCGGACGAGCTCGCCGAGCTCCTCGCTGCTCTGCACCTCTCCTCGGACGACCACGTCCTTTCCGTGGGAGACCTCTTCCACCGCGGACCCGATCCGGTGGGGGTGATGGATCTCCTCCGGGAAGTCGGCGCGAGCTTTCTCCTCGGCAACCACGAGAACGCGGTGCTCGCGCGCTTCGACCTCGCCCCGATCGGCGTCGCGGAGTCCGACAGGCCCGGGTTCCGCGCCGACTTCGGGGAGCTCGCCGAGGAGGACCTCGACGGCGACGGGCACATGCCCTGCATCGTCCCCCCCGAGCGTCGCGCGGAGGTCCTGCGATTCCTCCAGGGCCATGCCGGGTTCTTCGCCGAGCACACCTCCGTCCCCGGCGCGGGGCCGACGAAGGATGGGCGATCGTGGTGTGCGGTGCACGCGGGCCTCGTCCCCGGAAAGCCGCCCTCGGCCTGCGCCCCGTTCGATCTCATCCGGCTCCGTCGCCTGCGTGGTCGCGGCAGACCCTTTTGGTATGAGGTCTACAGCGGTCCGAACCTGATCCTTTTCGGGCACACCCCCGGGGAAATCCCACGGGTGCAGCGTTCGGGCGGACGCGCGGTCGCGATCGGCCTCGACACGGGCTGCGTGTACGGGGGCAAGCTCACCGCATACTCCCCCGAACTCGATGAGTTCCGCCAGGTGAAGGCGAGGCGTGCATACTTCGTTGGGTGAGTACCGCCTTGGGCGCATCCCAGCACAGTGGGGATCCGCTCCAGCCATTCTGTCTAGTCCTCGTCGTTCTCGTAGCCGTACCCGTAGTACGACCTCGATCCCGCACGGGTCGGGCGAACCGCGTTGAGGATCGCGCCGACGAGGTTGGCGCGAGATGTCTTGAGGCGCCGTAGCGCGGCCTGGAAGACTTCCCGGGGGACCCCGCCCGCTCGGTAGAGCAGGACGATGGCGTCGAGCTTGTGGGCGAAGGCCTCCACGTCGGCGACCACGACGGCAGGCGGGAGGTCGAACAGCACGACGTCATACTCGGCGAGGAACTCGTCGATCAGTTGGGCGGGCCTTTCCCCGCTGAGGGCTTCCCCGGGAGTGCCGCGCCAGGAGCCGCAGCAAAGGACCGCGAGACCTTCGAGTTCGGTCCGATGCACGCACTCGCGCCAGTCGGCCTCCTCCATGAGTGCCTCCGCGAACCCGGGGCCCTTCTCGAGTCCGAAGGTCTTGTGGACGGCGGGGCGCCGCACGTCCGCATCGACGAGCAGGACCTTCGCGCCGCCCAGTGCAAAGGTCGCAGCGAGGTTTGCGTTCGTCGTGGTCTTGCCCTCGCCGGGAGCGGAAGACGTGACCGCCACCGTGCGCAGGACGGAGTCGGGCTCCAGGGCGAACTTGAGGTTCGATCGAATCGAACGGTAGGCCTCTCCCACCGGGCTCCCCGGGTTGGAGAGCATCGCGAGATACCCATCTCCAGCACCGCGAACGCGAAGCCGGCCGCGTCGGAAATCGGGGATCGCTCCGAACACGGGCAGAGAGGATGCCTCCTCGAGTTCCGCTGCCGAGTACATGCATCCCGCGAGATTCTGACGCAGGAACGCGAGGAGGAGGCCTGCGGCCAGTCCGAGGATCGAAGCGACGATCAGCGAGAGGACGAGGCGTGGGGAACTGCGGAAGCGCGGCGGCTTGGCTGGATCGATCAGGACCGCGGAGGGCAGCGTTGCGGCTTCGGAGAGTTGGGCTTCCTGCTGGCTCTTGAGCAGGAAGCGCACGATCTCGCCATACGCGGCCACGCGCCGCAGCGGATCGGCCAGACGGCGCTGCTCTTCCGGGAGCTGCGCGAGCTCGGCCTGGACACCGGCGATGCGGGCGTCGATCGAGCGGATGTCGTCGTTGATGCCTGCGAGTCGACTCTCGAGGTTCCCGAGGATGCGCTGCTCGAGAAGACGCACGGCCGCGTCGACCTTGCCTCGTTCCTCCAGCGGGAGTTCGCCCAGGGTCTCCGCGTACGAGTCCGCCAACGCATCACGATCGGCCGCGAGTTCGGTGAGGGCCGTCTCCGCCGATTCGAGTTCCGATGCGAGCCGCGCCAAGAGGTCTTCGCGCGCGGCCTCGAGCCGCAACACGTCGGGGTTGTCTTCGGTCGCAACGCCGGAGAGCCTTGCGAGTTCGGCGTCGAGCTCCGCGAGGGCCGCGCGCTGGGCGTCGGACACGAGCTTCGGGTCCGCGAGACGGGCCAGTGCGCCGGCGTCGCCACGCAGGAGCCCTTCCCGCGCAGCCCGGACGGAGGACGCGACGAGCCTCGTCTCATCCGCGCCGTGGCGTTCGCGGTTGAGCTCCTGCTCGAGCATGAGCCGAAACTCCCCGCTGTCCCGCCGGTCGAGCAGCAGGGCCTCGGCGGACAGCCTTCCCACCTCCTGGATCAGGACCAGGGACTCGAGATCGGGCACCTCCTTGGCGAGGCGGGCGATCGCCTCGCGCTTGCCCTCCCGCAGGAGCGCGATCGCTTCGCCGAGCGCCGTGCGGGCAAGCTCGGCTTGGGTGCGCCTCAGCTCGAGGTCCGACACCCGATCGATCCAGGCCTGGCTCGCCGCGCTGACGTCGATCGTTTCGGGGTGGAGGGACTGCAGTTGCACGACCTCGTCCTCAGCTTCGCGAAGCGCCTGCTCCTGGGCAGCGAGCTGCTCGCTCACGAACGTCACCGTCTGGCTCGCGCGGTAGCGGCCGATCCGGATGCTGCGCTGGATGTAGTTCTGGCAGAGGGCGTTGGCGAGTTCCGCGGCGCGGTTCGGGTCGTGGTCGGCGATCGTGAGTGAGATCACGCCGGAGTTGCGCGCGGTTTCATGCACGCTCAAGCCGTCTTCGATCTCGTCGACCAGCTCCGGGAGCGTGAAGCGCTCGATCTCGTAGGTCTGGCCCGCGAAGGCGCCGATGGCGCGCAGTCGGAGGCTCAGCCCAAAGGCCGCGAAGGGTTCGTCGGGCCGATACGGAACTTCGACCTCTTCGCCGCCCTCCTCGTCACGCACGCGGACCGTGCCCGCGGAAGGGTCGGAGGGGAAGCTGACGGTGAGCCTGCGCGGATCGATCGGACCGCTGGCCGAGGCGAAGAGCCGGTGCGGCTGGTGGGGGGTCCCGGTGAGCTTGCGCCAGAGCGTCGCGAACGGAGTCAGGTCCTTCGCTTCGACGCGCGTTTCGAGGCCGAGCCGCCGCATCGAATCGCCCTGGAGCATCGAGTCGGGCGGAGTGACCTCGAAGACCCCATCGGTCGAGCGCGGACTCGCGGGCGAACCGGCGGTGGTTTCGATCAGGGACCGCGAGGAGAGCAGCGCCATCTCGCGCGCGGCGGCGGGGGTGGACTCGAGCAGCGAGAGGTTTGCGAGCAACCCCGATTCGCCGCCGTTGTCGAGGAGCATCAGGGTCGCCGACGCGCGGTAGGTGGGCGGCCGCATCCCCAGGTAGACGAAGGTCCCGACCACGACCAAGGCTGCCGTGGCGAGGATCAGCTTCATCCGCCGCTCGACGAGCGAGAGCAGGTCGCCGAGGCGCAGGGACTCCTCCCGGGGCTCCTCGGGGCCGTGTCCTCCGTATCCGTGTTCGCTCACGCGCTTGGTCTCGGGATGGGCTCAGAGCCGGTCGGCGACGATGATCAGGGACGCGATCTGGCTCGTGGTGAAGCCGACCCCCTGAAGATAAGGGACCACCTGCTCCTGGAAGCGACCCGCGCCCGAGCGGGCAACGAACAAGAGGTCGTCGGGCAGGATCTGCACGAGGCCCTCGGCGTCGGGCGTCTCGGCCGAGAACAGATGGACCTCGACCCCGTCCTCGTGCCGACGGATCAACGCGATGCGCTCATGGTTCGCGGTCGGCGCGAGACCGTCCCCGAAGGAGAGGGCCTCGAGGGCGGTCAGGGCGCGGTCCATCGTCTTCGGCCCTGGATGGCTGACCGCGCCGAGGACGAAGAAGCGCTTCGACGAGCGCTCCATCACCGTGAAGGAGAGGCGCGGCTCGCGGTAAAAGCGCGCAAACTCCTCCGTCAGCTTCCGGAGCGCTTCCTCCTCGGTCAGGCCGGCGATGTGGACCGGGCCGACCACCGGCAGGATGAGGTTCCCCGCCGCCGTGATCGCGCTTCCGTCGGGGGGCGTACGCACGTCCTGCTGACCGTGCAGCGCGACGGCGATGCGGTCTCCGGGCCCGAGGGTCAAGAAGGAGAGGTCGGCGCCCGGGCCGATCGTGTGGGCTTCGCTCGTCGATTCGGGGGCGGGCGGCGAGGCGCACGCGGTGGCCCACAGCGTGATGCAGGCGAGGAAGAGCCCGTGTACGAGGTTCGAGGCCCGCACGAGACCCGCCGGACGGGTCGAGAACGTGGGGCGATCATCCTCCTTCGGGGTGTGCACGGTTGGCGCTCGAGGGTCTCGGGGGGGGCCGGACGAGGGACTCGCGCCGGTCGCTGTGCGAGTCTGGAACCTCGATCGGGCGATTGCAAGCGCTCCCCGAGGCCCTTGGTTCGGTCCGATTCCTTCCGCACAATCGCCCGAGCGAACACTCCCCGTCCTTGCCACGCATCGCCTTCGGTGCAACCAAGACCGCGGTAGCCCATGAAGGTCCTCTTTCTCGTCACCGACGACTGGTACTTCCTGTCCCACAGGGTGGGGCTCGCGCGCGCGCTGCGTGACCGCGGGGATGAGGTCGTCGTCGTGACCGCACCTGGAAACCGCGTCCCCGAGATCGAAGCCGAGGGCTTCCGCCACCTGCCCCTCGCCTTTCGGCGCGGGAAGGCGGACCAGCCGCTCAACATGCTCGTGCTCCGGCGCCTGACGCGCATCTACCGCGCCGAGCGCCCCGACCTCTGCCACCACGTCTCGTTCCTGCCGATCTTCTACGGAGCCCTCGCGGCGCGGCGCGCCGGGATCGAGGCCGTGATCCACGCGGTCACCGGGCTGGGGCACGCGTTCGTCGACGGAGGCGCGCCTCGACGCGTCCTGCGTTGGGCGGTCGAACGGGCCTACCGCGCGGCCTTCCGTCGAGGGAACCCGATCGTGCTCTTCCAGAACGGAGACGACCGCGCGCACTTCGTCTCGGCCGGCCTCACGGATCCGCGCTCCTGCCGCGTGATCCTCGGTTCGGGCGTTCCGATCGATCGCTTTCGTCCCGTGCCGGAGCCGTCCCGTTCCGGGGCACCGCCCGTGATGCTCCACCCCTCCCGGATGCTCTGGACGAAGGGGGTGGGGGACTCGATCGAAGCCTCGCGCCTGCTGTTCGAGCGGGACGTCGATCACAAGCTCGTGCTCGCCGGTCGCACCCACGCGTCGAATCCGCGCTCGATCCCCGACTCGACGCTCGACGCTTGGCAGCGCGACGGCCTTTGCTCCTGGCTCGGCCATACCGACGACATGCCCGCGCTCTTCGCGTCGAGCGCGATCGTCACCCTGCCCAGTGTCTACCGCGAGGGGGTTCCGATGGCCCTTCTCGAGGCCGCGGCCAGTGCCCGTCCGATCGTCACCACGGACGTTCCCGGCTGCCGCGAGGTGGTCGTCGACGGCGTGAACGGCTTCCTCGTGCCGGTCCACCGTCCGGACCTCCTCGCGGACCGTCTCGCGCTGCTGATCGCCGATCCCGACCTACGGGCGCGCATGGGCCGGGCAGGGCGTGAGCGCGCCGAGCGGCTCTTCTCCCAGGAGCATGTCGTGGAGCAGACCCTCGCCTGCTACGCGGAACTCCTGGAGCCCGCCGCGCCGCTCCCCGCCGGGACGGACGCCCCCGCTCAGTCGAAGAGCTTGCCGTAGCGTGAGTGCTCGACGAGCGGTTTGAAATCGGGGTCGCCGCGCAGTCGTTCACGGACCTCGCGACCCATCCCCATCTCCTCGAGCGTGCTCGCGGCGCGGGCGAGTTTCCCGGATCGCACCTGGCAGCGGGCCAGGTCGACCCAGAGTTCCTCGTGGGTCGAGGTGCGGGCACGCTTCTCGAGTCGATCGAGGGCTTCGCGAAGGTCCTTGGCCGCGGCGGTGTAGTCGTGGATGGCGAGCAGCACGCGTCCTCGCTCCGCATAACCCTTCCACCAATCGGGGCTTTCCTTGATCGTCCGGTCGAAGCTCGAGAGCAGTGCCTTGCGCGCGCCGCGGTCGCCGAGGAGCACGGAGGTGATCAGTGCCGCTTCGCGGATCGAGGCGGTCGAGGAACGGGCGAGGGGTTCGAGTTCCTGGCGAATGGAGCGATCCTTCGCCGCTCGGAATTCGGGCAGTGCCCGGAGGACCGCGACGCGGACGTCCGCTGGGAGGCTGGTTCGCAGCGCGAGCGCGACGAGGGTATGCAGCACCTCCGTGTCGACCCGGTCCGGGAAGCGGCGCCAGAACGCGAGCAGTCCTTCGGCCACCCGCGCCCCCCATGCGGGATCGCGGGAGAGTTCGAGGACCGTATCCGCGGCACCCGCATCGCCGCTCTGGGCGAGGGCTTCGAGGACGGCCTCGACGACCTCGGCGTCGGAGTCGGTGAGGGCCGCGCGGAGCACCTCGGGGGGCGCACCGACCTTGCCGAGACCGCGGGCGACCTCGAGGCGCAGTGCCCCGCTCGTGCGCGGAAAGAGATCGGCGAGCAGCGCGGAGGCGCGCTCCCGTTCGGGGACCGAGGCCAGCACGCGCGCCGCGTTGCGACGTCCGAGGGGAGAAGCGGTCTCGGCGATCTCGGCGAGCGGGGCGAGGACACCGGGAGGCCGCATGCGCACGAGCGCGGCGGTGACCTCATCGGCGCGCAGCCTTCGAGCAGCGCGGCGCGTCTCCTCCTCTCCGTCGCGCTCGGCCCCGTCCCCAGGCTTCGGCGCGGTTCCCGCCTCGGGATCGACCCATGGGATCAGGAGCAGCGCGGCCTCCGGGCCGAGCTGATCGAGGGAGGAGCGCAGCTCCTCGAGGGTCAGCCGCCCCGGCTTGCTCGAGGCTTCGAGTCGAGCGACGAGGTCGGAGACCGGAGCGCGCAATCGCTCGAGCACCGCATCGCGCCGTTCCCGGTAGCGTTCGAGCGCCGATTCCAGACTCGGAGTCTCGGATTCCTGGTGTGGGCGCGCCGTGGAGCAGGTCAGTGCGCCGAGGAGGACGAGGGATGCAAGCATGATCGCCTACGGTACCCGATGCCCGATCTCGCTGCCCGTGGTAGGGGGTTTCCCCTGGGTGCTCTCCGGTCCGCGTGCCCGGTTTCGAGGGATCTCCGCCGGGGGATGCCCCCCCCCGGCCAGCGGGATCGGCTATCCCGCGGCTCGGCGGTCACGCCGCCGCCGACAGGGCATCAGGGCGTGGACGCGGAGGCGCGGCGGTGCGGCGGATCGGGCGTCTGCGGTGTCCGCGGCGGGTCTCGGCGCGCTGCCCCGCTCGGGGACGCGCATCCCATAGATCGCCTCGAGGCGGCGTCGATTGCGGAAGACCCAGGAGTGCATGGAACGTGTCCGTCCGCGGTTCCTATCGGCGGCAGGGGGGGTCGAACTGTGGTGCGGGCTCGGGACTCGACGGGAACGGACGGGGCGTGTGGAATGGTGCGCCCGAAATCCGCCGAGGCCCCATTGTCCCACCCGTCCGAAGCGCGAGGCGCCCGCCTCCATCCCCACCCGTCCCCGTCGCGGAGCGATCTCGGGGAGCGGCGCTGCGACGTGGTCGTCGTGGGGGGCGGGCACGCGGGGGTCGAGGCTGCGCTCGCAGCCGCCCGCCTCGGGGCGAGCGTCGCGCTGGTCAGTTTCCGGGCCGACCTGCTCGGGGAGATGAGCTGCAACCCGGCGATCGGCGGACTCGGGAAGGGCCAGCTCGCGCGCGAAGTGGATGCCCTCGGTGGGGCGATGGGACGGGCGATCGATGAAGCCGGGATCCAGTTTCGGATGCTGAACACCGCCAAGGGGTACGCGGTGCGCGCGCCGCGCGCCCAGGCGGACCGCCATCGCTATCGCGAGGAGATCGTGCGCCGCGTCGCGGAGGTGGACGCCGTCGAGGTGCTCGAGGGGGCGGCGGTCGGGCTCGTCGTGGACGCGACCGCCGGTGCGCCGACCGTGCGCGGGATCCGCCTCGCGGACGGAACCGAGGTCCGCGCGGGCGCGGTGGTCCTGACCACGGGCACGTTCCTCTCGGCGATCATGCACACCGGCGAGGCGACCGCTCCCGGTGGGCGTGCCGGAGAGGAGAGCGCGGAGGGGCTCTCCGGAGAACTCCGGCGGCTCGGCCTTGCGATGGGGCGCCTGAAGACCGGGACCCCGCCGCGACTCGCCCGGGACGGCATCCGCTTCGATGCGCTGGAGGTACAGACGGGCGACGGCGAGCCGGCGCCGTTCTCCTTCGCCACCGATCCGGAAGACTTCCCGAAGCTCCCCCAGGTGGCGTGTCACCTGACGCGGACGAGCCCGCGCTGCCACGAGATCGTGCGCGCGAACATCCACCGCGCGCCGATGTACGCGGGCCGGATCGACGGAGTCGGTCCGCGCTATTGTCCTTCGCTCGAGGACAAGGTGATGCGCTTCACCGATCGCGAAAGTCACCTCGTGCACCTCGAACCCGAGGGCCTCGACACCGACGTCATCTATGTGAACGGGATCTCGACCTCGCTCCCCGCCGAGGTGCAGGAGGAGTTCGTGCACGCGATCGAGGGGCTCGAGGGGGCGCGCTTCCTGCGGCACGGGTACGCGGTCGAGTACGACTTCGTGCAGCCGGCCGAACTCGATCCCACCCTCGCGGTGCGCTCCGTCCGCGGCCTGTACCTCGCGGGGCAGATCAACGGCACCTCGGGGTACGAGGAGGCGGCCGCCCAGGGGCTCGTGGCGGGCGCGAATGCGGCGCTCTGGCTCACCGACCGCGCACCCTTCGTGCTCGGCCGGCACGAGGCCTACATCGGCGTGCTCGTCGACGACCTCGTGCTGCTCAATCCGACCGAGCCCTATCGGATGTTCACCTCGCGCGCGGAGTACCGGCTGCTCCTGCGCCAGGACGATGCGGACCGCCGGCTCACCGAGCGAGCCTTCGAGGTCGGGCTCGTCGGGGAGGAGGACCTGGAGCGGATGCGCGCAAGGATCGCACGGGTGGACCGGCTCACCGCTCTCCTCCACGCGACCCGCGCGAGCGCGGATCCGCGGCGCAGCCTCGCCGAGTACCTGCGCAGGCCCGAAGTCCGACTCGCCGAGCTCGTCGCGAGCGAGCCGGCTCTCGCCCTCGGCGAGGGCGAGTCCTTCGCGCGGGACGTCCTCCTGACCGTCGAGGCGGATGTGAAGTACGCGGGGTACGCCGAGCGACAGAGGGAGGACGTCGCCCGCCTCGCGCGCCAGGAGGCCACCGTGATTCCCCCCGACTTCGACTTCTCACGCCTGACGGGGCTGCGCGGCGAGGCGCGGGAAAAGCTCGAGGCCCTGCGTCCGGCGACCCTCGGCGCCGCGTCGCGCATCGCAGGCATCAACCCGCCGGACGTGGCGTTGCTCGCGGTGCACCTGAAACGCTGACTTCCGGCGGCGCGCGGCTCAGGTTCCCTTGCGCAAGACCACCGTCCGCACCGTGTCCAGGACGATCGAGAGGTCGAACAGGAAGGACTGGTGGCGGATGTAGAAGAGGTCGAACTGCAGCTTCTGGAGGGCGTCCTCGACCGTGTTCCCGTAGGGGTAGTTCACCTGCGCCCAGCCCGTGAGGCCGGGCTTCACGATGTGGCGCTGGTGGTAGTACGGGATTTGCTCGGCGAGTTCGCGCACGAAGGTGGGCCGCTCCGGGCGGGGACCGACGAAGGACATCGAGCCCGCGAGGACGTTGAAGAGCTGGGGGAGCTCGTCGATGCGGGTCTTGCGCAGGAAGCGCCCGACCCGGGTGACGCGGGGATCGTTCTCCTGCGCCCAGACCGGCCCGGTCTTCTTCTCGGCGTCCTGGCGCATGCTGCGGAACTTCATCAGCGTGAAGGGCCGGCCGTGCTCGCCGGTGCGTTCCTGGCGGAAGAGGATCGGCCCCGGGGAATCGAGGCGCACGGCGATCGCCGCGAGGATCATCACCGGCCATGCCAGGGCCAGGATCAGGATCCCGAAGGCGATGTCGAACAGGCGTTTGGCCACGCGCCCGAGGGGGTGCTGGAGGAAGCCGCGGTTGAAGATCAGGTACGAGGGGCGCATCGCCTCCGCGGGGACCTTGCCGGAGACGCGCTCGAAGAACGATTCGGCCTCGTGGACGGCGATTCCCTGGAGGCGGCAGCGCAGGAGCTCCTCGGTCGGCAGGTGCCCGCGTCGGTCCTCGAAGGCGACGACGATGTCGCTGACGCCGAGGCGTTGGGCGAGTTGGTCCAGGGGTTCCCGGCGCGTGGCCGGGCTCGGCTGGGTTCCCTCTTCGGGGGGGCGTTCGGGCGCGCGGGCGACGAGGCGCGGAGCGGAGCTTCCGGCGACGTCCACCTTCGCTCCGATCGGCCGCGGTCCGCTGGGCTCGTTCTCGGGGTGCCCGACGCCCGCTTCGAACCATGGGTTGCCCGTCCCCCCGGACCGGCTTCCACGGCGCTCTCCGCGTCGCCGCTCACCCCTCCCCGCTTCCGCGGAGAGCACCGCGGCCACCTCGAAGCCCGAGTCTCCGCGCCCGCTGAGCTCGTCGGCCACGCGTTCCGCCCAGCGTCCCGAACCGAGGATCAGGACGCGCTGGCTGAGGCTCGTACGTCGGATCAGGATGTGGAAGAGGTGGCGCCAGAGGTAGAGCAGGACGAACCCCGCCGCCAGGGAGAAGGCCTGCAGGAGGATCGCCTGGGAAAAGGGGAGTCCGGGGAACGGGTAGGCGGAGGGGGACCCGAACGAGACCGCCGCGGCGGTGGCCAGGGTCACGAGGAAGATCGAGCTGCCCGCGGAGATCAGGAAACGCGAGGCGCGCTCGTAGCGCGAACTCGAGACCCGGAAGTCGTACAGCTCGTTGAACGAGATCGCGATCTGGGCGAGGACCGTCGCCAGGAACGCGGACAGGATGCAGCGCGTCAGGGCCTGGGGCGGGGTCATGCTCCGCTCGGCGAGCGCGTGCTGCAGTTCGCGATCCACGCTCCACAGGTGCGAGGTCATCCCGACGCAGAGTACGGTCCAGAGCAGGACCGTCTCGCTGGCCACCAGAAGGGCCTTGCGGATCGGGAGGTAGTGGCGGAGGACGTGGCGCATGGGGGAAGGGACGCTGCGCGAATGCGGCTAGCCGGGTTCACGAAGGATCCAGGCCGGGCCGGACTCTACCCCATCGGCTCCCCGGAGCCCCGGAGCAAAGCTCGGTCCGGATCCGGGACTCGGCCCGGGGCCTCCGGGAAAGGGATTCCCACCACCCGGCGCCGTCCTTCGGGATCCGCTCCACCCGATCCGCCCCGCGACGCGGGCATGGCTTCAGCGGATCCCCGGGAGGGGGGGAGGGGAGTGCGTGAGTTCGTCGTGGTCGATGCATTGGAGGAAGCGGCCCTCGGAATCGAACAGCACTTCGAAGAGCTCGACGCGCGCCGGGATCCCGGAGCGGCGCCGCAGCCAGGCCGCCGCGCGATGGAGCCGCTCGAGCTGCTCCCGTTCGAGCCGGTGCCCGGGCCGGAAGCGCGGGCCGATGCGTCCGCTCTTCACCTCCACGAGCGCGAGGCCCCTGCGGTCCCGGACCAGGAGGTCCACCTCGACCGAGGCGACCCGCAGCCTTCGGGCGAGGACGCGGCGACCGGTGCCCGCGATGGAGCGCGCCGCGAGTTCCTCGCCGATTCGACCGAGTTCCCCCGCCCGCGCCCCGATGCGGCGCGGCAGTTCGCAGAGCAGAGCGGTCGGACCGATGCGCAGGGACAGCGAGAGCGCCGCCCGGCGAGCGAAGGCCCGAAGGCGCCTCGCTACTTCTCCTTCTTCTCCGCCTTCCCTTCGCCCTTGTCGCCGGTGAGGACGTCCTGGATCGCGGCGCGGTTGAAGCGCAGCCGCACTCCGTCCGCCACCTGCAGCGTGATCACGTCGTCCTGGATCATCGCGATCTTCCCGTAGATCCCGCTCGAGGTCATCACCTCGTCGCCCTTCTTCATCGCGTCGAGCATCGCTTCGCGCTTCTTGCGCTGCTTGTTCTGCGGAAGGATCATCACGAAGTAGAAGATCCCGAGCACGAGCAGCATCGGGAAGAGGAAGCTCGGGCCGGAGGGCTTCGGCTTGGGCGCGGCGTCGCCCTGGAGCAGGGCGGCGGTCAGGAATCGCAGGTCCATGGTCGCGGGAGGGGAGGGAAAGGGGGAGCTCGCTCGGTTCGAGGGGCGAGCAAGCTACTCGATCCGGATGCGCGCCCCAAGGCCCCGAGCCGCCCTTCGCCGCGAAGCCGTCCCCGTCCCTTCCCCGTCGCGACCCCTGCCTCTCCTTGCCACCCGGCCCCATGCCCCTACCCTGGTTTCGCTCTCCTTTCGCCCTCGTGCCTCGCCCCTTCCCCTTCCCATGACTTCGCAGCCTCCCAGCCCCGCTTCCCCCGCCGCCTCGGGCCGGGTCGTCGTCGCGATGAGCGGTGGCGTGGACAGCTCCGTCGCTGCCTGGCACCTCGTGCGCGAGGGCCGCGACGTGGTCGGGCTCTTCATGCGCAACGGGGTCTCCGTCGAGGAGGCGGAGTCGGCGAAGAAGTCTTGCTGCTCCTCCGTGGACGCCCGCGACGCGCGCATGGTTGCGGCGCACCTCGGGATTGCGTTCCAGGCGGTCGACCTCGGGGGCGAGTTCTCCGAGGTCATCCGCTACTTCATCTCCGAGTACCAACGCGGCCGCACCCCCAATCCCTGCGCGGTCTGCAACCGCGACCTCAAGTTCGATGCACTCCTGCGCTTCGCCACCGAACTCGGGGCGACCAGCGTCGCCACCGGGCACTACGCGCGCATGCGCCGCACCCCCGACGGTCGTCCGATCGTTCTGCGCGGGGTCGACCGCACGAAGGACCAGTCCTACCAGCTCTTCTCCGTCGCCGAGGAGAACCTCGCGCGCACCGAGCTTCCCCTCGGCGAATGGACGAAGCCGCAGGTGCGCGAGCTCGCCGACCGGGCGGGCCTCAGGACCGCGTCGAAGCCGGACAGCCAAGAGATCTGCTTCGTTCCCTCGAACGACTACCGCAACCTCCTGCGCGAGCACGACGCAGCGCTCCACCCCGGCAAGCTCGTGGACACCGCGGGTCGCGTGCTCGGCGACCACCCCGGCACCGAGTGGTTCACGATCGGTCAGCGGCGCGGGCTCGGCGTCGCCGCGGGCGTCCCCCTGTTCGTCGTCGACCTCGTGCCTTCCACCGGAACCGTCGTGCTCGGTGGACGAGAGGAATGCGAGAGTTCGTGGATCGAGCTCGAGGAACTGAACCTGATCGGATTCGACGTGCCGCGGGGAGGGGCGTTCCGCGCCGCATGCCAGGTGCGCTACCACCACGAACCCGTTCCCGCGCTCGTCGAGGTGGACGGTTCGCGCGCCCACGTCACGTTCGACCAGCCCGTCCACGCCGTGGCCCCGGGCCAGGGCGGCGCCCTGTACGCCCTCGAGGCGGACGGGGACTGGGGGGCCGGGGAGCGCCTCCTCGGGGGGGGATGGATCGGAGCTCGGGACACGGGGACGGTGTCCGCGGCCCCACGCCCCTCGCCGGAATGAACCCGCTCCGGAGGCATCCGGGCCTAGGCCCCGTGCGTTCGGCGCTGTGCGTCGCGGGCGTGGTCTTCCTCCTCCTGGCGGCGGATGCCCTGCTCCCGCGCACCGTGCCCTCCCGGACGTTGGCGACGCCGCTGCGTGCCCTGCTCGTGGACGCTTCCGGGAGTGTGCGCCGCGCGCGGCCCGGTTGGGCCGGGTGGATCCGTGCCGAGCTCGCCGCCGAGGCCGCGAACGCGGACGAGTCGCAGGAGCGCGTGTGCGTGATCGCGTTCGCGCGCGACGTCGCCCTCTCCCTCGGCCCGGCGGAACCCGAGGACCTGCTCGCCGCTCTGCGCGGGACTGGGGGCGCCCCGCTCGATCCCCTCGCCGGCGCGGGCGCGGACGACGGCACGGACCTCGCCGGGGCGCTCGACCTCGCGGCCGGACTCTTCCCGACGGAGAGTCCACGCCCCGGGACCCTCGTCGTGTTCGGGGACGCGACCTTCACCGGGCGTGATCCCGCGCCCCGGCTCCTCGAACTGGAGCGCGCGGGCGTCCAGTTCCGGGTGGCGCCGCCCCCGCCTCCCGAGCTCACCGACCTCTCGCTCGTCGAACTCGACCTCCCCTCGGAACTCGAGGAGGGGGCTCCGATGGTGGCCTTGGTGCGGGTCGGGGTCGAGCCGCGATCCGCGGCCGCGCGCGCGGTGCGGATCCACGCGGAGGTCGAAGACGAAGACGGCGTGCGCGAGCTCGACCGGCGGGCGGAGGTCCCGCCCGGCGCCGGGAGCATCTCGCTCGCCCTTCCCCTCGGAGCCGCGCGGTTCGGGCGCAACGAGGTCCAGGTCCGCGTCCTCTGCGCCGATCCCGAATCGGATCCCGACCCGGTCCCCGAGAACGACGAGCGCGGCGAGCTGGTCCATGTGGAAGGGGAGCTGGTCGTGCTCGTCGCGGCCGAGCCGAGCGCGATCGACGCGGCGCGCTCTTGGCTCGCTCCCGGCGGGCGCAGCCTGATCACCGGGATCCAGTTCCGATTCACCGACCCCGAACGCCTGCCCCGGCTCCTGGACCGCGTCGACGCCCTCGTGACCTTCGACCTCGCGCCGGAGGATCTCCCCGGTGCGTTGCTCGAGCGGTTCATCGAGCGCGGTGGCGGGTGGCTCGCCACCTCCGGCTCGCGTCTCCTGGCGCGCTGGGTGCCCGGGGAGGAGCGCACCGGCGTGCGCCGGCTCCTCCCGCTGGAGCCGGCGCCCCCGGACGGAGGACGACGCGAGGTCCTCCTGCTCGTGGACGGATCGGGCAGCATGGACGGTGCGCCGTTCGAAATGGTGCGCTCGGCGGCACTCGACCTCGTCGATGCGGCCCTCCCGACCGACCGCGTCGTGCTCCGCTTCTTCAACGTCGGTCTGCGCGAGCCCCACGAGGTGAAGCCCTGGACCGATGGAGCTGCCCAGGATCGCGAGGCGGCGGTCGCCGCGGCGCGCGCGCTCGTGGATCTGACCGTGCCCTCCGGGGACACCTGGATCCTCTCCTCCCTCGAGGAGCTCGCGCGCTCCCGTGCGGGGGCGCGCGAAGAGGCGTTGGTCCTCCTGCTCACCGATGGCCTCGACCGCGGTGACCCGACGGACCGCGACGAACGCATCGACACGCTGCTCCGGGACCTCGCCGCGGCGAAGACGCGCCTGGTCCCGGTCGCGATCGGCGCGGATGCGGACATGGCGTTCCTGGATCGCCTCGCGGGTCCCGGGGCGAGCGCGCTGCGTCCCGGGGATCGGGAAGAGCTGGCGCGCTTCTTCCAGCGCACCGTCGAAGGGGCGCGCTGCCGCGAGGGGGCGGACCTCGCGTTGCTGCGCGAACCGGCCGCACCGGGCTCGCTCGCCGAGAGGCTCGCCGGAGACGCGGGGGAGGTGGTCGGGCACGTCGAGCGGTTCGTGAAGAACCGAGTACCGCGGGGGGCGAGCGGCGTGGAAGTGCTCTGGCGTGGGGACGACGGGGAGCCGGTCCTCGCGATCGGGCGCGCGGGGCTCGGTCGGACCGCGCTCTTCGGCAGCCTGCCGGCTTCGGGCTGGGCGCCCGCGTTCGCCGGACGGCGCGGGCTCGGGGAGCCGGCGCGATTCGCGCCGCTCCTGCGCTACCTGGCGCGCGGACCGGCGCGGCGGACGGAGGGGCCCTCGCTGGAACTCGACCTCGAGGAATCGCCGCGGTTCGTCCTGCGCGGGCTCGACCCGGCCTGGCCGCCGGCGGTGGACCTCGAGGTTCTCCTGGGCGGGGACGCGGTGGGGCCGGCCGCGTTCACGATCGAACTCGTCCCGCCGCCGGCCGATCCTGCGCTCGATCCGATCCGAACCCGCGTCGGTTCGGCACCCCTCGGGAAGCTGAGGGCGCTGGACCGCGAGGGGCTCGTTCTCCTCCGGGTGAGGGGACCGGAGGGAGAGGCCGGGCCCGCGGACGCGGCGATCCTCGAGCCGTTCGAAGCCGGTCCGCCCCAGGAGTTCGATCCCACCGCCCGCGGCCGCATCGCGGGGGACCTGGAGCATCCCCCAGGGCCGGTCGGGAGCGAGGAGGGGGCCGGGAGAGGGGTTGCCGGGTTCCGCCGCGCGGCAAGCCCCCTGGCCCCCTGGTGGCTGGTCGGGGCCGCCCTCTCCCTGTTCCTCGGCTATGTCCGTCTCCCGGGGAGGTGGCGTCGTATGGGTTTCGTCACCCCCCGCCGGGGGGTCGAAGGCGGTCAAGGAATCGGAGGTTCCGACCGATAGGGGCGGTCCAGGGCCGTGTGCCCGGAAGGAAGAGACCTCCCACATGCAGAATCGACTCGTGTCCGCCCGCCGTTTCGCGACGCTCCTTGCCCTCGTCCTCCCCCCCGCCCTCGGCTCCTGCGTGAGCACGAGCCCCCAGCGCAAGGCCGTCACCGACGGCCCCTGGATCGCGGCATCTCCCGTTCTCCAACAGCAGATCCAGGACGAGGCCAAGCGCCTCCCCTGGACCCACGGCTTCGAGCGCCTCGAGCAGATCCGTTGGTTCGCCTCGCTCGGTGAGCCGGGCTACGCGACGCTGCTCGACCTCGCCACCGATCCGCGCGACGACGTCGCGGCCGCGGCCTTCGCCGCGATGGGGGCGACCCTCGACAACCGGCTCGTGCCGTACATCCGCGAGATCCGGATCCCGAGCGGCGAGGACCACAAGGATCTCCAGCTCGAACGCGCCCGGACCCTGGTTCGCCTCGGGGATTGGGGGGAGATCCCGACCCTGATCGCGGGCCTGCGGGATGATCGTGTCTACACGCGCTCCCTCTGCCACGACGCGCTCACCGAAGCCACCCACGAGGACAAGGGGTTCGACCCGCGCGCATCCGACGAAGCGCGCGAGGCGGCCGTGTCGCGCTGGGAACAGTGGTGGCGCGATCGCAGCTCCGACTCGTTGCTCAGCGCCGCGAACTGACCGGGCCGAAGTCCGGGAGTCAGTGCAGTGCCCGGAGGATCTCGACGAGTTCCTCGAACTCGGGGGAACCGTGCAGCGTCGCGAGGTCGTCGTCGCCGAGCAGATGGTCGACGTCGTCGTAGCCGAGTTCGATCGAGCGCCGTAGCTCCTCGAGCGCGCGCGTTCCCATCCCGAGCAGCGCCAACGAGCAGGCGAGGTTGTAGTGCACCGTCGGGTCCTCGGGGACGAGGGCGCACAGCCGCTCGTCCACTTCGAGGCCTTCCTCGTTGCGACCCATCCGCGTGAGAACGTGGCCGAGTTCCGCGAGGGCTTCCACGTTGCGGCCGTCGCGCTCGCAGGCGCGACGGAGGAACTCCGCGAGGAACCGCAGGCCGGTCCGATCGAGCTCGGATCGCACCTCGGGTCGCAGGGAGAGGGGGGGGTGGGAAGTCATGGGAGTCGGGCGGTGACCGCCGGGGCCAGCGAATCTACTCTCTTGACGGCTGTTCACGGAACCGGCGATGTCCGGGTTCTTCAGGAAGTACTTCGGTCCGGGGGGTGGGAAGTTTCCGAGCGGACCTCTCGACCCGGGCCGCCGATCCTCCTATTTGGCCCCAGATCGGCTCTGTTTCACCCCCTCGGAACTCTCCGGCCCGAGCCGCGACCCTCCATTCCCGAGCCCGACCCATGAAGATCCACTTCTGCGACCTCTGCAACGAGTCCGTTCCCCAGGCCGACCTTGACGAAGGTCGAGCCGTTCTGGTCCGCGGTCGTGTGATCTGCGCCGTCTGCGAGGGGGCGATGTCGAAGGGCCCGGGAGGGCGGTCGGAACACGGCGCCGAAGCCCGCGCGGAGGAGGTGGGCCAAGACACGACGATCGTCGACCCCTCCGCCGCGCCGCCGCTTCCGCCGCGACCCCAGGCCCCCCGCGGAGGGGGAGGCGTCGGTACGGCGCTCGCGTCGCTCGCGCTGCTCGCGGTGATCGGCGCGGCGGCGTACTTGCACGACTGGATCGGAAAACGCGATCAGCGTCTCGAGGAGTTCTTCCGGGAGCAGCGCGCGGAGCGGAGCGCCGCACTCTCCGACCTCGAGGCGAGGCTCGGCCGCCGCATGGATTCGACGCGGGTCCGGGTCGACGAACTCGCGAAGTCGTTGCGCGAACTCGATGCGCGCGTCTCGGAGGCCGCGAGTGCAACCGGCGAGACACGGGCGCTGCTCGGGGCGAAGCTGGACGAGTTCGCGGATCGCAGCGAAACGCTCTCCGGGCTCGCGGCGGACATCGCCCGGCAGGGAGGCGTACTCGAGACCCTCGCCCGCACGACGAGTACGCTGCACGACGACGTCCTGCGTCTCGTCGGTCGCGTGCGCGACCTCGAGACCGGAGCGGCGGCGGGTGCGGCCCAGGGCGACCCGGTGAGTGCCACGCTCCAGGAGCAGCGTTCGCCCGACTGGTTGCCACTCCTCGGTGACCTCGCGAGCGAGGATGCCGGCACCCGCTGGCAGGCGGTGCAGGCGCTCGGGGCGACCCGGGATCCGGCCGTCGCCGAGCACATCGCTCCGCTGCTGAAGGATCCGGACCTCTTCGTTCGCATGGCAGCCGCGCGCATCCTCGGCGACCTCGAATCCCGCGCTTCCGTGCCGGCGCTCATCGACGCCCTGGAGGACGCGGAGGCCAGCGTGCGCGAAGCCGCGGTCGTTTCCCTGCGCTCGATCACCGGGAAGAGTTTCCGATTCGACCCCGCCGGGAAAGAGGCGGACCGCGCCAAGCGCATCCGCTCCTGGCGCGACTGGTGGAAGAAGGAAGAACGCAAGGCGGCCGGGAGTTCCTGAGTGCGACGTGCCTTGGCAGCGTCCCGAATGCGAACCTGTGCGTAGGGAGGGGCGCTCGGGATTTCTCCGATTCCGGCCGAGAAGCCCTCTCCAAGATCCAAGCCGGTCCTAAGATGACCGGGTCTGTTCCGATGCGCGCGAAACGGCGCATCCCGTCCAATCGTCCCTCGAGGAGCAAAGCATGAAGCATCCCGTCACCCTTGTCCGCGGAGATGGAGTCGGCCCCGAATTGGCTCAGGTCACCAAGGATGTTCTGGACGCCACCGGCGTCGAGTTCGACTGGCACATCGTCGAGGCGGGTGTGGATGTGATGGAGGAGAAGGGGACCCCGCTGCCCGACGACGTGCTCGAATCGATCCGGGAGACCAAGACCTGCATCAAGGCCCCGATCACGACGCCGGTCGGGACGGGGTTCCGGTCGGTGAACGTGGCCCTGCGCGCCACGTTCGATCTCTACGCCTGCGTGCGTCCCTGCAAGAGCTACGAGGGCGTGCGATCGCGCTACTCGGACATCGATCTGGTGATCTTCCGCGAGAACACCGAGGACCTCTACGCCGGGATCGAGTTCGAGAAGGGCTCGGTGGAAGCGCGTCGCCTGATCGATTCGATCGAGGAGCTGTCCGGACGTCGGATTCGGGGGGATTCGGGCATCTCGATCAAGCCGATCAGCGTCTTCGGTTCCGAGCGCATCGTGCGCTCCGCGTTCGAGTACGCGCGCAAGAACGGCCGCAAGAAGGTCACCGCCGTTCACAAGTCGAACATCATGAAATTCTCCGACGGCCTTTTCCTCGCAACCGCGCGCAAGGTCGCCGAGGAGTTCTCCGACATCGAGTTCGAGGACCGCATCGTCGACAACATGTGCATGCAGCTCGTGCAGAAGCCCGAACTCTATGACGTGCTCGTCCTACCGAACCTGTACGGCGACATCCTGTCCGACCTCTGCGCGGGCCTCGTCGGCGGCCTCGGGGTGGCCGGCGGCATGAACCTCGGTGATGGTGGGATCGCGATCTTCGAGGCGACCCACGGATCGGCGCCGAAGTACAAGGGGATGAACAAGGTCAACCCGACCGCGATGCTCCTCTCGGCCGTTCTGATGCTGCGGCACCTCGAGGAGACGGATGCGGCGAACCGCCTCGAGGCGGCCATCGCGAAGGTGATCGCGGAAGGCAAGTCGGTGACCTACGACCTGAAGCCGACCCGCGACGATCCCACCGCGGTGGGAACCCGGGAGATGGGGCAGGCGATCGTCGACGCGATGCAGACCTGCTCGGTCTGATCCCGGCCCCGGCACGGGGAGCAACCGGCCCCGCGCGTCTTCCTCGGTTTCTCCGGGGGGCGCGCGGGGTCCTGCGTTCTAGGCGCCCAGCCAGTCGGCGTAGAGTTCTGGACGGCGGTCCCGCAGGAACAGGCGTTTCGCGTGGGAGCGCTCGATCTCGTCGAGGTCGAGGTCCGCGAAGAGGGTCTCTTCGGTGCCTTCTCCCGCGCGGGCGAGGATGCGACCGGCCGGATCGCAGACGAAGGACTCGCCCGCGAAGGTGAGGTGCTCCTCCTCGCCAACGCGGTTCGCGAGGGCGCAGAAGACGCCGTTTTGGAACGCGGCGACGCGCATCTCGGCCTCGTAGAGCCCCTCGGGCCATTCCCCGACCGCGCCGGCCTGGGGAACGACGACGAGTTCGGCTCCCGCCAGGGCCAGCGCGCGCAGGACCTCGGGGTAGTGGCGGTCGTAGCAGATCGCCACGCCGATCCTGCCCTTGGCCGTTTCGAAGACCGGGGCGCCGAGGTCACCGGGCGCGTAGAAGCCCTGTTCGTGGAAGCCTTCGTACTCGGTGATGTGCAGCATGCGCTGCGTTCCGAGGATTCGGCCGTCCGCGTCGATCACCGGGGAGGAGTCGAAGGTGCGCGGGCCGTCGCGTTCGAAGAGATTCAGGACGAAGACCGTTCCCGTCTCGCGTGCGAGCTTCGAGAAGGCCTCGGTCGTGGGCCCGGGAATCGTCTCGGCGCGCGCGAGTGTCTCGTCGCTCGCCCGGACCTGGGGCAAGAAGCGTTCGAACGCGAGCTCGGCGAATGCGATCACCTCCGCGCCGGCCGCGGCGGCTTCGCGTGCGGCAGCGAGTCCGCGCTCGAGGTTTTCCCCCCGGTCCCAGGAGGCGCGTTGCTGAACGATCGCGAGTCGGAGTGTGCCCACGGGATCAGGCCACCGGGGAGCGCCGGGGGGACGCGGAGGAGGAGGCCGGTCGTGGCGGCGAGACCTCGAGTTCGACCGTGGGCTCCTCTTCGGGGGGGCATGTGGTCTCTAGGTTGCGATCCCCCCATCCGTTGTCGATCCGGGAGACGGCCGGCCAGAACTTGTGCGCGACCGTCCACGGGGCAGGGAACGCGGCGGTCCGGCGAGAGTAGGGGTGGCTCCAGGAGTCCGCGGTGACGTGGGCCGCGGTGTGGGGGGCGTTGCGAAGGGGGTTGTCCTCCCGATCCGCGCGTCCCTCCTCGATCGCTCGAATCTCCTCCCGGATCGCGATCATCGCATCGCAGAAGCGGTCGAGTTCCTGCAGCGATTCGCTCTCGGTGGGCTCGATCATGAGTGTGCCGGGTACCGGGAACGACATCGTCGGCGCGTGGAATCCGTAGTCCATCAGGCGCTTGGCCACGTCTTCGCAGCCGATGCCGGCGCTCTTCTCGAAGGGCCGCAGGTCGAGGATGAACTCGTGGGCGCAGAAGCCGTTTGCGCCGCGGAAGAGCAGTGGATAGTGCTCGCCGAGCCGTGCGCGCATGTAGTTCGCATTCAGGATCGCGACCTCGGTCGCGCGCCGCAGCCCCTCGCCGCCGAGCATGCGGATGTACGCATAGGAGATCGCGAGGATTCCAGCACTGCCGTAGGGCGCGGAGGAAACGGGCCCGGTGGCGGTCTCCGGGACATCGGCGAGCATCGGGTGACCGGGCAGGAACGGCGTGAGATGCGCCGCCGTCCCGATCGGTCCGACGCCCGGGCCGCCGCCGCCGTGGGGGATCGCGAAGGTCTTGTGCAGATTCAGGTGGCAGACGTCGGCGCCGAAGTCTCCGGGCCGGCACAGCCCTACCTGGGCGTTCATGTTCGCCCCGTCGAGGTAGACCTGTCCGCCGTGGGCGTGGACGATCTCGCAGAGCGTGGCGATCCCCTCCTCGAAGACGCCGTGGGTCGAGGGGTAGGTGACCATGATCGCGGCGAGGTCTTTCGCGTTCGCCGCGGCCTTCGCTTCCAGATCGGCGAGGTCGATGTTGCCCTCGTCGTCGCAGGCCACCGTCACGATGCGCATTCCCGCGAGCGTGGCGCTGGCGGGGTTCGTGCCGTGGGCCGAGACCGGAATCAGGCAGACGTTCCGGTGACCTTCGCCCCGGCTCTCGTGCCAGGCGCGGATCACGCTCATGCCGGCGTACTCCCCTTGCGAGCCGGCGTTGGGCTGGAGGGAGACCGCGTCGAAGCCGGTGATCTCCGCGAGGTCGGACTCCAGACGACGTAGGAGCTCGGCATAGCCGAGGGTGTCCTCGGCGGGGGCGAAGGGGTGCAGGTCGGCGAACTCGCTCCAGGTGATCGGGATCATCTCGGAGGTCGCGTTGAGCTTCATCGTGCAGGAGCCGAGCGAGATCATCGAGGTCGTGAGCGAGAGGTCCCGCGCCTCGAGGCGCTTGATGTAGCGCAGCATCTCGTGCTCGGAGCGGTGCTCGTGGAAGACCGGGTGCTCGAGGTAGGCGCTGGTCCGGGCGTGGGGGGTGGGGAGCGGAGCGGCGGGCGAGCTCGCATCGGGGGCCATCGCCTCGCGTCCGAGAGCGCGCGCGATCGCGGCCGCGAGGTCGGCCACGTCCTGGACCGTGCTCGTCTCGTCGAGGCTGATCCCGATGCGACCGTCGCCGAAGTCGCGCAGCAGCATCCCGTCCTCCCGAGCGGCGGCGAGGACCGCCCCGGCCTCGTCCCCGGAGAGCGCTACGGTGAGCGTATCGAAGCGGACGCCCGGACCGGGCTCGAGGCCGAGTCCGCGCAGGGAGCGCGCGAGCAGATCGGTGAGGGAACGCACGCGCTCGGCGATCGTCCGGAGTCCCTCGGGTCCGTGGTAGACCGCGTAGAAGCCGGCGAGGATCGCGAGCAGGGCTTGGGCCGTGCAGATGTTGCTCGTCGCCTTCTCCCGGCGGATGTGCTGCTCGCGCGTCTGCAGGGCCATGCGCAGGGCCGGGGCTCCGTCCGCGTCGCGTGACACCCCGATGATGCGACCGGGGATCTGGCGCTTCATCTCGTCGCGGGTGGCGAGGAAGGCGGCGTGCGGACCTCCGTAACCCAGGGGAACGCCGAAACGCTGGGAACTCCCGACACACACGTCCGCGCCGAACTCGCCGGGGGGGCGCAGGAGGCAGAGCGAAAGGAGGTCCGCCGCAACCACAGCGAGGGCGCCGGCGCCGTGGGCGGCTTCGATCGTCGGGCCGTAGTCGAGCACTTCACCGTCGGTGGCGGGGTACTGCAGGAGGATTCCGCACGCGTCGGATCCCTCTGCAGCCCAATCGAAGTCCGCGTGGTCGATGACCCGCACCTCGATCCCGAGCGAACGCGCGCGCGTTTCGACCACCGCGATCGTCTGCGGATGGCAGCGGTTGGAGACCAGGTAGGTGTTGCGCTTCCCGCGCAGCATGCGGTGCGTGAGCGCGAGCGCTTCGGCGGCCGCGGTGCCCTCGTCGAGCAAGCTGGCATTGGCGAGGGCCAGACCCGTCAGGTCGGCCACCATCGTCTGGAACACGAGCAGTGCTTCGAGGCGGCCCTGGGAGATCTCCGCTTGGTAGGGGGTGTACTGCGTGTACCAGCCCGGGTTTTCGAGCACGTTCCGGAGCAGGACGGGGGGAACGATCGTGTTGCTGTATCCGGTGCCGAGGAACGAGCGGTGGACCCTGTTCTTGCTCGCGAGCTCGGAGAGTTCGCGGACGAACGCGTGCTCCGTGACGCCGGGGCCGATCGCGAGGGGTTCGCGCATGCGGATCGCGGAAGGAACGGTCCGCTCGATGAGCTCCTCCATCGAGGAGAGCTCGAGGCGGGCGAGCATCGCTTCGATCTCCTCGGGCCGGGGGCCGATGTGTCGCGGGAGGAAGGTGTCGGAGGGGGAAAGGGAGGGGTGCGACACGGTACGGGGAGGGGAGGGTGTGGGGGCCGGGTGCGCCTGGCGCGGGGATGGATACGAGCCGCGGATTCTAGCTCGGAAGGGACCCGAGAGTGGGGCTCAAGAAGCCGCTTCGGAGCCATTCCGGAGCGGTCGGGGCGGGGAATGCGGAATCCCTTGCCGGCCGCCGCGGTTCAGGGGCGGTCCAGGACCAGGACCTCGGCGATTCCCAGGGAGTGCTCTCGGCCCGAGCCCGGAACGCGCTCGACGAGCGTGATCTCGAGACGGCGGACCCCGCGACGGCGCTCGAAGCGAAGCACTCCGGGAGCCAACGGATCGGCGTCGAAGTCGACGTAGAAGGTGTCCCGGGCGTCGACGACGACCCGCGCACGGGCGATCCGGTCGTGGGTCCCGAGGTCGGCGCCGCGCGCGTCCGCCCCGCCGATCCGGATTTCCTGCGCGCGCAGCGTGTGGTCGAAGGTCAGGGTCAGCGTCGGTTGGCGGTCACCGGGATCCGAGACCCAGGCCGTCCCCTGGAGGCCGTCGACCGCGAGCTCCGCGTCCTCACCCGACGAAGCGGTGATCTCCGCCACGGGTTTCGAACCGTCGGTCGAGCGCAGCAGATTTCGCGCAGCGGCCCGAGCGCTGTCCTCCATCCAGTCCCCCCATGCCGTGCGGACATCGACCTCGAACTCCCCCGTGTCGAGCACGAGTTCGGTCCCGTCGGGCGGAGCAGCGATCGCGACCTTCGCGGACACCCGGTGAACCCCGGTGCGCCGGAACCGGTGGACATAGGGGATGCGAGGATCGGCGGAGGCTTTGCCCTCGAGCTTCTCCCCCGCATGGATGCGCGCGACCTCCCGTCCATCCACGATGTAGGCGACCCACAGGATGCGCGGAGGGCGCCGCCCCTCACCGAGCCAACGGTCCTCGAACCCATCGATCCACAGGGTCAGAGCGTCGTCGCCGGTGCCGATGAGGTGCGCGTCTCCCCTCGCGCGGAGCGCGCGCCGGACGCGGGTGCGATTCCCGGTCGACGGTGCCGTGGCGCGGTCGAGAAACAGGAGCGCGAAGGCGGTTGCCGATTCCCCGGTCCGGCCGCCCCACGCTCCGAAGGGGGTTTGGCGGCGAAGCAACTCGCGCGCACCCTCGGCGTACCAGTCGTGGGTCCCAAGGCGCTCGAGTTCGAAGAACGCACCGACGCGCTCGACGCCGTAGAGGTAGTAGAGGAACCATTGGCGACTTCCCGGGTTGTTCGCCGCGTCGAAGTGGTTCGCGAGCCACCGCAGCGCGAGTCGCGCGCTCGCTTCGAGTTTGCGCCGATCGGCCTTTCCGAGGCGTGAGCCCGCTGCGTCACGGACGACGGCGAGGACCGTCAACCCGGCGGCGGTCATCGATCCGGTGACTTCGCGCGTGGGCCGAGCGTTGCGCAGGGGCTTGCCGGTGCGTGTCACCTGCGAGGGGGGAACGCGGTAGCGGAATCCGGCTTCCGAGGAGGTCCCGGTGCGCGAGCGCTCGGGGTGCTCCGGGTCGGGTGGGACTTCGACTTTCCGTTCTTTCTCCTGGTAGGGGAGTGTCGCGTGCAGGAGGTCCTCGAAGGCCGAGCGCGGGACCTTGAGGCCGATCTGGATCGCCGCGCGCAACCCGAGCGCGCCGAACTGCGTGTTCGAGAGGTCCCCAGGATCGTCTCCGCGCGCACTGCCGTCACTCTCCTCGAGGAACGGATAGCCGAAGTCGTCGCGCTGCCAGGAGAGCAAGAGAGCGAGCACCTCGGAGACGTGCCGCCGGCGTTGCTTGTCGAGGGTCTCGAGTTCCGCGTAGGCGAGGAGCTGGAGAGCGGCGGTGTAGACCTTCGTCGGGCGCGTGGTGTCGAGGTAGGCGAAGGCTCGGCGAATCGCCGGGTGATCCTCGTCGAGTCCGGATTCGAGCAGAGCGAAGACCGCGAGGGCGGTCGCGCCGCTTCCGTAGCGGGCGGCGTGTTCGTGGAAGGATCCGTCGCGAAGCTGACGGGAGAGAAGGAAATCGACTCCCCGGTCGATGGCTTCGTCGACGCCGCTCGGGTCCTGGGCCCAGGGGCCGCTCGTGTGGGCCAGGGACCCGCAGAAGAAGAGCAGAGCGAAGAGGAAGCGAGCGCGCATGGAGATGGGAGGCCTAGCCCGGGTTATTCATGAGCCTGTGCACCAGACCCAGCAACTCGTTTCCTGATGGTGCTTCGCGGTTCCTGACCCCGCAAGGTAAGCCCCGGTCCGCGAAGCGGATTCAAGGGATCCAGTGGATCCCTTGAAAGGGGATCCCCCTTGACGGGTCGACGAGGACGGCAGGAATCGCAAAGTGCCGTCAGGGGACGAGAGACCGCCGA
>DRLC01000023.1 GCA_011053145.1 Planctomycetota bacterium
GAGGCCGCGGGACTCGGCGCGTCGTGGAAGCGCAAGAGTTCGCCCGGCAAGGACCCGTGGCACCGCGAGTTCCGGGCCTACCGCGAGAAACCGCTGATGGAGCGCGCGCTCGCGGCGCTCCAGGGCGGCAAGGCGGAGGAGGCCCTGCCGACCCTCGAGGACTTCGCGCGTGAGCGCCCCGACGACCTCAACGTGCTCTCGTTCCTTGCCTGGGGACGTTTCCTGGTCGGGGATGAGCAAGGGGCATGGGAGGCGATCCACCAGGGCCTCGAAGTGGATCCCGACAGCATCCTGATCCTGCGCGTCGAGGCGCGGATTCAGGAGAGTTCCGGCGACCCGTCCGCCGCGATCGAAACGCTCGCCCACATCCTGCGCATCGAGCCGAACGACACCCAAGCCCTCCGCAAGGCGGGGCGGCTCGAGCGCGAAGCCGGAAACGGGGAGCGCGCGGCGGAGTTGTGGCTTCGCTTCCTCGAGCTCGACGGATCCGATCCGGAGATCTGGCGCGCGAGCGGTGAGGTGCTGCTCGACCTCGAGCGCTGGGAAGACGCGGAGGAGGTGTTCCGAGGTGCCCGGCGCCACCGCGTGAACGACGCCTCGATCCGCGCGGGCCTCGCGCGCGCCCTGGCCGCACAGGAACGCTGGGACGAAGCGGAGTCCGTGCTTCTCGAAGGCGGAGGGCCGGACGCTCCGTCCCGACCCCTGCTCGAATCCATCCGGGCTCACGAGTCTCCGTGAACGCGTTCTTCCGCACCGACCACCGACCGAACATGAATCCGCGCTGGCGCTTTGCTTTCCTGCTCTTCGTCTCCGTGCTCTCCGCCACGGCCTGCGGCGGGGCGGATGCCCCGGCGGAGTCGGACGGGGAGGCGATCGTTGCGGACGAGGGCCCCGCCCCCTGGTTCGAAGAGGCGGCGGCGGCGCGCGGGATCGATTTCGTCCACAGGAGCGGACACGAAACCCGCTACCTCTATCCGGAGATCGTCTGCGGTGGGGGGGCGCTCTTCGACATGGATGGGGACGGCGACCTCGACGCCTACTTCGTGCAGTCCGACGGCGTGCTGAAGAGCCCGCGGGAACGCGAGGGCAACCGGCTCTATCGCAACGACGGCGCCGGGCACTTCGAGGACGTCACCGCGGGGAGCGGAGCGGATGACCGCGGCTACGGGATCGGGGTCACGACCGGCGACTTCGATTCGGACGGGGACACGGACCTGTACGTCACGAACCTGGGCCGGAACGCGCTCCTGCGCAACGACGGCACGGGACACTTCGAGGACGTCACCGAATCGGCCGGCGCGGGATGCGACCTGTGGAGCACGAGCGCGGCGTTCTTCGATTACGACCGCGACGGGGACCTCGATCTGTGGGTCGTGAACTACCTCTTCTGGACCGTCGAGTCGGAGCGAACCTGCTATGCGCAGCCCCATGGGGAGACCTACTGCGGGCCGCTCGCCTACGACAAGCCCGCCCCCGACACGCTCTTTCGCAACAACGGGGACGGGACCTTCACCGATGTTTCCGGGGAGATGGGGGTGCGCGAGTCCCTCGGGAACGGGCTCGGCATCGGGACGGCCGACTTCAACGGGGATGGATGGCTCGACGTCTTCGTCGCGAACGACGGCACCAAGGATCACCTCTGGATCAACCAGGGCGGAGAGCACTTCGTCGAGAAGGCGGTGGCCTTCGGCTGCGCGGCGGACCAGGACGGCAAGATCAAGGCGGGGATGGGCGTCGGAATCGAGGACCTCGATGAGGACGGGGACGAAGACCTGCTCGTCGTGAACCTCAACTCCGAATACGACTCCTTCTTCCTGAACCAGGGAACGCACTTCGTCGACCGCACGGCGTCGGTTGGCCTCACCCGGGCGAGCCAGGCATTCACGCGCTTCGGTGTCGGGTTTCGGGACTTCGATCTCGACGGCCGGATGGACCTCTACGAGGCGAACGGCCGCGTGTCCCACGGCGCCGAGGTCGCTGGCGACGATCCCTTCGCCGAGCAGAACCTGCTCTTCCGAGGAGATGCGAACGGGCGCTTCGAGGTCGTGGAGCCCATGGGCGGCGTGCGGCCCCCGCTCATCGGGACGAGCCGTGGCGCGGCCTTCGGAGACGTCGACGGCGACGGCGGGCCGGACGTGCTCGTGTTCAACAAGGACGGTGCGCCCTACCTGCTCCTCGACCGCGCGATGGCGGGCAACTGGATTCAGTTCCGGCCCACGGACAGCGGCAGCGACGCCCTCGGAGCCCTGCTGACGATTCGGGTCGGCGATCGCACGCTCACGCGGAGGATGCGCTCCTCGACGAGCTACTGCGTGGCGAGTGACCCGCGCGTTCACCTCGGTCTCGGGGAGGCCGACGCGGTGGACAGCGTCGAGGTCCGCTGGGTGGACGGTACCACCGAGACCTTCGGCCCGCTGGATGCCGGTTCGACCCACATCCTTGCACGGGGCAGCGGGCATGAGTAGGTCGCACCACCTGGCTCGCCGTATCCTCCTCGCCCTCCTCTCCGCGGCGGCCCTGCTGTGTGCTTGCGGCGGAGGGGGAGCGGGGTCCGAGACGCCAACGGGCGCCCTGCGCCTCCCGGCCGTGGGGGAGGAAAAGACTCTGCTCGTTCCCGATCCCGATGCGACCGCCACGGTCGTCTTCTTCGTCGCGACGGAGTGCCCGATCTCGAACTACTTCGCACCGGAAATGGAACGGATCCGCGTCGAGTACGGGCCGCGCGGCATCGCGTTCCGGGCGGTCTACGCGGTTCCCGACGAGGGCGTGGAGGCGATCCGAGCGCACACCGCGGACTACGGACTGAAGATGCCCGCGCTCCTCGACCCCGAGCATGCGCTGCTCTCGCGCGCCGGAGCGAGCGTCACCCCCGAGGCCGCGGTCTTCGCCCCGAACGGAGATCTCCTCTACCGGGGTCGCATCGACGACACCTATGTCGCCTACGGACGCCAGCGGATCGAACCGACGCAGCGCGATCTGCGCCTCGCCCTCGATGCGATTCTCGCGGGAGCCTCCCCCGACCCGTCCGTCACCGAGGCGATCGGTTGCTTCATCCCGGACCTCGAAGGAAGCTCGCTCCCCGAGACGTCGAGCGAGGACCACTAGCCTCGGGTCATTCCGGGTCGGTCAGCTCGATCTCGAAGACCGCCGGCCAGAGCTTGCCTGTCACGAAGATGCGCTTCGTTTCGGGGTCGTAGGCGATGCCGTTCAGGACCGCGTCCGGGTCGTGGATCTTGCTGTTGTCGA
The DNA here is from genome assembly GCA_011053145.1 of Planctomycetota bacterium. GTDB lineage: Bacteria > Planctomycetota > UBA1135 > UBA1135 > DRLC01. The sequence goes on from DRLC01000023.1 coordinate 3,247, forward strand.
AGATTCCGGTCAGGTTGACCCAGCCGACGACCTTCCCGTCCTTCGGGTCGATACGAACGAGGAAGTCCCGCTTCCAGATGTTCGCCCAGATCTCCCCGTCGATCCACTCGAGTTCGTTGAGTTGGTCGATCGGCGTCTCGTCGGCCATGACCTCGATCTTGCGCACGACCTCGAAGGTCTCGGGGTCCCGGAACGTGATCGTGCTCGACCCGTCACTCATGACGAGGTGCTTGCCATCGGTCGTCAGCCCCCATCCCTCACCCTCGTAGGCGAGGTTGCGGGTGACGCGGAAGGTTCGCGGGTCGAAGACGTGGGCCTTGCCGGACTTCCAGGTGAGCTGGAACAGCTCGTCCCCGAACCACGCAAGCCCCTCCGCGAAGATCGTCGGTGGGAGGTCCTTGCGCTTCTCCACCTTGCCCGTCTCGATCTCGACGCGGCGTAGGCTCGACGTGCCGTAGCGTCCGGTGCTCTCGTAGAACTTCCCGTCGTGCACGAGCAATCCCTGGCAGTAAGCGCTGGGGCTGTGCGGGTAGGTGTGGACCACCTTGAAGCCGTAGACCGGAGCGGGGCCCGCGGCGCAAGAGGAGAACGCGAACAGGAACGCCAGGAAGGCGGCGAGGATCGGAGAGCGGGACGACATGGGGAAGTGGGGGTGTCGTGGCACGAACCGCTCGCGTCGCGACTGGATGGACAGTAGATCGCGCCCCGCGAGGGGCGTCAATGCGGCCGGGGGAACCAGCGGGAGGCTCGCTACTCCACGTAGCCGAGGTCGCGCAGCTCGGCGGCCCACTCCTCGGGCACCTCGGGCGCTCCGCCCCGGCGCCGCGCCTTGTAGACGGTGACGCGGGCTCGCAGCCGACGTTCGAGTTCGATCCGTGCATCGGGATCGGACTCCGCCAGGTTCTCCGACTCGAGCGGATCGGCCTCGAGGTCGTAGAGCTCCTCCGCACCCGGTTCGTGGAGGAGCAACTTGCTGCGCCCATCCTGCAACGCATAGAGCTCCTCGTCGGCGCGCTTGCCCCGGTGCTCGGCGTCCTCGGGGACGGGCCGGCGCTGGGAGAAGACCTCGCGCGGTGTCCACTCCCGGGATCCCTCGAGGAGGGGAACGAGGGAGACCCCGTGCAGGTCCGGATCGAGACCTTCGACCCGGACTCCCATCCACTGGGCCAGTGTCGGGAGGAGGTCCACGTGGGCGACGAGTTCACGGATGCGCGCGGGACCGATCGAATGATCGCTCGCCGCGAGGAGGAAGGGCACGTGGAGCTGTTCCTGGTAGATGCGGCTGCCGTGGCCCGCGACCCCGTGGCTCGCGAGGCCCTCGCCGTGGTCGGAGGTGACGATCCACAGCGTCGTGCCGGGGAGGTTCAGGCCTTCGACTGCAGCGTGGAGTCGCTCCACGAGCTCGTCGGCGTGCCGGATGTGGGCGTCGTAGCGGTCGATGATCTCGAGCCAGTCGCGCACGCTCTCCACCTCGATGCGGTCGCCGCTCTCGGAGGCCGCGGCCCAGCGCAGCGCCAGGCTCCCGTCGTCGCCCGCCGCGGGAAGACCGTGCAGTGCGCGTTCGCGTTCGAAGAGCTCGGGTCCCTCGAGCGGAGAGTCGCGCTTCAAGGCCGCGAGCGAGCGTTCAGGGACGTGCTCGGTGTCCTTCCAGCGATGCGGGCCGTAGAGGTGCAGCCACAGGAAGAAACGCTCCTCCCTTCGTCCCTGGCGCAGCCACTTCATCGCCGCGTCGACGAGCGGTCCCGAGTTCGTCTCGGCCGTGACCTCGTCGAAGGACGGAGTGATCCCGCGCAGGAACTTCACGTTCAGGAACGCGGCGGTCTCGTAGCCCAGACCGCGGAAGAGGCTCGCGAGGTCGGAGGCCGAGGGGGCGAGGCTCTGTCCGTTCTGCTCGACGCCGTGTTCGAAGGGGGTCAGGCCCGTGAGCATCGTCGCGTGGCTCGGCGCGGTGTGGGAGACCGCGGCCATCGCGCGCTCGAAGAGGACTCCCCGTTCGGCCAGGCGGTCGAGGAACGGTGTGGTCTTGCGGAAGTAGCCGTAGGCCGAGACGTGGTCGGCGCGCAGCGTATCGATCGTGACGAGGATGACCCGGTCGAAGCGGGGGGTGCCGGCACCGGGTTCGAAGCGCACCGGCCACGTGCGTGCGGGGCTCGGTGTGTCCTCGTGGCACGCGCTGAGGAGCAGCGCGAGGGCGAGCGCGCCGACGGCGACGCGTCCTCTAGAGGCGGGGTGTCGAACGGGGTCCATGGCGGGCGCGGGAGCGCACCCAAACCGTACCAAGGTGCTCTGCGGCGCGCGGGGACGCGACGCGGAAAAGAAGGAACGCGACCGGTTCAGGTGCGCCCGCTCACCTCCGGCTGCGCAGCGGGGACCGAACGAAAGCTCGCACCGAAGTGTCTCAGGACCGGCGGTTCGAAGGTGATCTCCACGCCCCCGATCTCCGAGCGGCGCTGCCAGACCCGCTCGATGATCGCGATCAGGTAGTCCATGTGGCTCTGGGTGTACGTGCGGCGTGGGATCGCGAGGCGTACGAGCTCGTGGGCCGCGGGGAGTTCGTTCCCGTCCTCGTCCTTGCGACCCATCATCAGACTTCCGATCTCGCAGGAGCGGATTCCGCCTTCGAGGTAGAGTTCGATCGCGAGGGCCTGTCCGGGGAACTTCGACCAGGGGACGTGGGGGAGGAAGCGTGCCGCATCGAGGAAGATCGCGTGGCCTCCGGCGGGGAGCACGACCGGGATTCCGCGCTCGTCGAGCCGGTCGCAGACGTAGGCGATCGACGCCTGGCGGTAGGCGAGGTAGTCCTCCTCGATGACCTCGGTGAGGCCCTGGGCCACCGCCTCGAGATCGCGGCCGGACATGCCACCGTAGGTGGGGAAGCCTTCGGTGACGACGAGTCGCTGGCGCAGCTCGCGGGCGAGGTCCCTGTCGCGCACCGCCAGGAAGCCGCCGATATTCGCGAGCCCGTCCTTCTTCGCGCTCATCGTGCAACCGTCCGCGACCTCGAAGGTCGCGCGCACGATCTCGCGCACGTCCTTTTCGGCCCAGGCGGGGTCGCGCTGCTTCACGAGCCAGGCGTTCTCGGCGAAGCGGCAGGCGTCGATGAAGAGGGGCACGCCGTGGGAATCGCAGATCGCACGCACCGCGCGCAGGTTGTCGATTGCGACCGCTTGACCACCCGCACCGTTGTTCGTGACGGTCATCATCACGAGCGGCACGTTCCCCTTTTCGCGCTCGAGCAGCCCCTCCAGGGCGTCGAGGTCCATGTTCCCCTTGAACGGGAAGGTGGAGCGCGTGTCGGCCGACTCGGCGCAGGGCAGATCCAGCGCGGCGGCACCCGTGCTCTCGATGTTCGCGCGCGTCGTGTCGAAGTGCGTGTTGTTCGGGAACACGAGCCCCGGACCGCCGAGGGTCTGGAAGAGGATGTGCTCCGCCGCCCGACCCTGGTGGGTGGGGATGACGTGCTCGAAGCCGAAGAGTTCGTGGACGGACTGTTCGAAACGCTCGTAGCTCGGCGACCCGGCGTAGGACTCGTCGCCGCGCAGCACGGCTCCCCACTGGGCGCTGCTCATCGCGCCGGTCCCGCTGTCGGTCAGGAGGTCGATCAGGACGTTCTTGGCGGGGATCCGGAACAGGTTGCCCTCGGCCTCGGCCACGTGGCGTTCCCGCTCCTCTCGCGTCGTCATGCGGATCGGCTCCACGCTCTTGATGCGGAAGGGCTCGATGATCGGGAGGTCGGGCTGGCTCATGGGTCGTCCTTCGGTGGGGGAGTCGCGGAAAAAGGGACCCCATTGTCCCGTGATCCGCCCCGGAGGGGGCCGGGCTCCCCGGAAAAAAGGCCGCCGACCCCACCCCGGTCAAGGGCGGGAGCACCCCGGCGCCGATTCCTGCCCGCGGGTCAGCTCCTGGCCTGGACCCTGCCGGCGGTCTTGTCCGCGAGTTCCCGCGAGACCGCGGCCACCTCGTCTTCGGGGACCAGGACCTCGACCCACACCTCCTCGCCGTACTCACTGGCCACGGGCTCCAAGCCGCGGGAGCGGAGCACCCCCTCCACCGCCCCGGAGCAGTCATAGGGGTACTCGATGCGCACCCGAACCGTGACGACCACGGTCCGAAGCGGAGCGCGGTCGAGCGTGCGCCCACAGGCTCCGCCGTAGGCGCGGATCAGGCCGCCCACGCCGAGCTTCGTGCCACCGAACCAGCGCGTGACCACGACGATGACATCGGTGAGCCCGTGCCCCTCGATCTGCGCGAGGATCGGACGGCCCGCCGATCCGCCGGGTTCGCCGTCGTCGCTCGAACGAAAGACTTCGCCACCCGGTCCGATGCGGAGCGCCCAACAGTGGTGGGTCGCGTTCGGGAACTCCGCGCGCACCCCGTCGAGAATCGCGCGCGCCTCTTCTTCGCTCGCGGCCGGTGCCGCGGTCGTGAGGAATCGCGAGCCCTTGACCGGATCGATTTCGAAGCGGAAGCGCTGCGCGAGGGTGCGGTAGGTCGCTGCCATGCCCCCGCGAGGTTACCCTCTCGTCCATGTGGTCGGTGTACCTCCTTCGCATGCGGACCGGCGCCCTGTACACCGGGATCGCGCTCGACGTGGAGCGACGCCTCGCCGAGCACCGCTCCGGAAGCGGCGCGAAGTGCCTGCGCGGCAAGGGGCCGCTCGAGCTCGTCTTCGAGCGTGAGATCGGCGACCGCGGCGAGGCCCTGCGCGTCGAGGCGATGCTCAAGAGGCTCTCGAAGGACGAGAAGGAGGCGATCGCGGCGGGAGAGGTCTCTTCCGAGGAGCTCCTCGCCCGACTTGCGCCCCGCGCCTGAGCGGGTGAGCCCGGGGCGAATCGGGGAGCGGCTCGCCTGTTGGCGAGAATCGTGGCTCACGCCCACGCCGTAGCCCGTTGTCCCCAGTGAATTCCCTCGAGGAGGGGACACATGTCGGAGATGGATCTTGCCAGCATCCCGGAGGAGGAGAGCCGGAGTCCTGAACCCCAAAGCCCCCGCCTACGTAGGAATCCGAGGGTGGTTGCTACTGCTCGCGGTGGGGATCATCGGGGGGGTGCTGTTTCTGGGGCTGGTTCTCCTCGGCTTGGTTACCGCGGCCTTCGCTGCCCCGGACGCCCCGACACAGGACGTGGTGTTGGTGGAGCTCTTGCTCACCTCGATCCGCTTGGTCGCCCTCGTCTACACCGCACTGCGCTTCTTCGGCAAGCGCAGGAACGCCCCCCGCGTTCTCTTGGGTTACATGCTGCTGCATCTGATCCTGATCCTGCTGGAGCTCGCCTACTTCAAGGCGACGGGCCTGGACGAGGCGGCGGAGGCGGCCCTCTCCAGTACGGTCCAGCCCGGGCTGTGGTTCCTGGTCTGGGGGAGCTACCTGTCCCGGTCGAAGCGCGTCGCCGCCACGTTCGTGCGCTGACCACCGGACGAGACGCGGGCGCGTGCTATCCTCTCGCGCGATGAACGGGCTTCGAAGAGCGCTCGGTTTCCTCCTCCTCTCCTTCCTCGCATCGGGGTGCTTCACCCTCGGGGGACAGGACCCCGGCTACGATCTCCTGCTGCGGGGCGGGGTCGTCTATGACGGAGCGGGGGGAGAGCCCTACCGCGCCGACGTGGCGATCCTCGGAGATCGGATCGCAGCGGTGGGGGACCTCTCCACCGCGCGCAGCGTCGGGGTCATGGACGTGAGCGGGCTCGTGGTCGTTCCCGGCTTTCTCGAGGCGGTCCCGGAGATCGGATCGAAGGAGCGCGGTGCCATCCTGGACGGGGTGACGACGCTGGTGACCCCGGTGGGTCACCTCTCGAAGAAGGAGCGCAGGCGTGGGATGCGGGCCAATGTGTTCGAGGTCGCGGAGGGCGGGCTGGGGACGGCGGAGCCGATCCCCGCGCTGCTCGATGCGCTCGGGAAGGGGGCTGCGGGGGCGATCGCCGAGACCATCCGCGAGCTCACCCACGAGCGGGCCCTGTCCATGGGGCTCGAGGGCCGTGGCCTCCTGATGCCCGGCTACTTCGCGGACCTCGCCGTCGTGGACCTGGGGCTGGGGGGGGACGATCGGCCCGAGGAGGAGGCTCCTCCGGTCGTTCGCCACGTCTGCGTCAACGGAGAGGCGGTCGTGCGCGCGGGGAAGCTGCTCCCGACGAGGCCCGGGCGGATTCTCGGTCGCCGTTGAAGGACACCCCGCTCAGGGGATCCGCTCGCCGGGGCTGCCGTCGGCCGCGAGGAAGTCGAGGTGCGCGGCGCCGTCGAAATCCATCGTCGCGTTGAGGCGCGGGACCTCCTTCTCGTCCTCCATCGAGAAGAAGGGCTGGCCCTCGTTCGGGACGACCGTACCGATGCGGCGTCGCCCGACGGCGTCGAGCAGGACCATGCTCGTGGTTCCCGCGGCGTCGTTGCCGAAGGCGCCGCGCACCTCGCCCCGCGGGTCGCGCACGGTGAGCTGCGACGCGCCGTCCGCCGCCACCTCGAGGGACGCGCGGTCGAAGCCCTCCTCGTCCACGCCGAACACGCCGGCCGATCCGTCGGGCCGCAGCACCATCCGAACCCCCTGCACGAGGTTCGCCGCGGTCAGCTCCGCCTTGCCGAGTCCGCGCGTGTCGAATCCGAAGAAGGCACCCCGCCGACCGTCCTCGTCCCGGATGAAGAGCGCGGGCTTGTTCAGGGTCAACAGCGCGTGGGCCTTGTCCTTCTCGATCGCGAGCATCGGGAACCCGTCCTTGTCGAGGAAGATGCGTGCATAGGGCGCGCCGTCCGGCGTGGAGAGCTCAAGGCTTTCCCCGCGCAGGACGCCGGCCGGTGTGGGCGCGGGAGGGCGGGCAAACGAGAGCACGGCGAGTGCTCCCACGGTGGAGAGGAGCAAGGTGCCCGCTCGCTTCCACCGGCGGTTCGAGGCTTCCAGGCGTTCGATGCGTTCGAGGAGGGTGTCGGGTTGGTGCATGGCAGGAGTCTAGGAATGCGGAGCGCTCCGGTGGAGACAGACCGGTGGTTCGAATCGGGGCATGCGAAGAGCGTGCCCGCTCGTGCGTCGTGGTCGCGGGGCTCGGGCTCAGTCGCCGAGCAGCTTCAACGCGGATTCGCGCAGCCGGTCGCACATCTCCGCGTTGATCCGATCGAGGCCCTTTTCGAAGGCTCGCGCCTGGGCCGGGGAGTACTGGCGCCGGTCGAAGCCGTTCTCGCGTCGAAAGTCCCGCAGGAAGTGGTTGCGCTTGCGGTCGAAGGAATCCTGGCGGGAGATCCAGCGGTCGAGCACCGAGCGAATGCGCGCGGCCTCGGTCGGTGCGGTTTCGCGCGGCCACAGCTTGTGGAGGATTTCCTTCCCGCGCTCGGAAAGGGCCAGTGAGGCCTCGGGAGATTCGCCGAGGCCGCACCCGCTCGAACCGCTCTCCCCCGCGGTTCCGATCGCGGCGCCCGCCGCCTGACGCGCGCGCGATTGGTAGACGGCTTCCTTGAGGAGGTCTTCGGCTAGGCGGATGCGGTCCTCACTCATGGGCGAATGCCTTCTGGTTCCTAACAGAACTCCTCGAATGCAGCTCCGAGGCTTTGGGCGACGGTCGAGGGGTCCCGCCCCTCGATGTCGTGGCGTTGCCACATCTTGAGGACTTCGCCGTCCTTCATCAATGCGATCTGGGGAGAGCTCGGTTGGTAGGGCTTGAAGTATTCCCGGGCACGGGCCACCGCTTCGCGTTCCATGCCGGCGAAGATCGTGACGACGCGATCGGGCTTCTTGGACCCGGCGAGGGCGAGGGCCAGGCCCGGGCGTGCGCCCGCGGCCGCGCAGCCGCAGACGGAGTTCACGAAGACGAGGGTCGTGCCGGGCTCCTTCAGGGCGGCGTCGACCTCTTCGGGGGTATGCAGTTCCTGGGCGCCGAGGCGGGTGACCTCATCGCGCATGGGCTGGACGAGAACGGGATCGTAGAGCATGGGGATCTCGGATTCTGGGAGGGAGCCGCTCGGCGGCGGATCCGGTGGGGTTGCAGGACTTCGCGGGTCCCGGGGGCGCCAGGCGCCGGAGGGGCCCGGGGCGGGGCATCTTAGGCCGGGGGAGGGGTGGGCTCCATGGAGGGGCCGTAAGACCGTCCGGGAGAGGACCGAGATCAGCCTTCGTCGCCCTTGAGGGCGTGCAGGCGCTTGCTGTAGGCCGCCCCCACGTTGTTCCGCGTGAGCATGGCCAGGACGTGGGTCCGCGTTTCCGGGTCCACGATCGGGAGTTCGTGGAGTCCGTATTCGTTCATCAGGGCGTAAGCCTTCGAGAGCTTTTCCTCCGGAGTCGCCGTCACGACGGTGTCGACCATGAAATCACGGACGATCACGAGGTCGGCGACCTCCAATTCGTTGAAGATCCGCCGGACATCGGCGAGCGAGAAAATGCCGACCATTTTCCAGTCATCGTCGACGACCGGGAAGTAGTACCCCTCGGCCTCCGCAACGATGTCGAGGGCGCGTCGCAGCGTGGTGTTCTGGTGCACGAGCGTCGGCTTGCGCGCTGTTTCCAGGAGTTCGCTCACCTCCATGCGGTCGAGCACGTCGACGACGAACTCGCCGGCGTGCGCCGGCGATTCGACGAGCCCGCTCACCTGGGTGTCGTAGATCGTCCAACGCTGGGCGAGGAGCAGGTGCACGACCGAGACCAGCATGAGTGGGGCCAGGAGGTCGTAGCTCCCCGTCATCTCGCACACGATCAGGATTGCGGAGATGGGCACCTTGGCGACGCCCGCGAAGAATCCGCCCATGCCGACCAGCGCGTAGCACGCAGGATTGATCGGGAGGGAGGGGAAGAGGTCCGCCGCCGTCGTCCCCACGGCCGATCCGAGCAGGCCACCGATCGCGAGCGAGGGCGCGAAGACACCTCCCGATCCACCGGTGGCGATCGAAAACGCGGTGGCGAGGATCTTGCCGATCACGAGAGCCGCCATGACCCCGATCCCGATCTTGCCCGCGATCGAATCCGCCATCAGGTCGTACCCTCCGTAGAGGATCCCGTGTTCGCCGGCGTAGGGAGCGATCGCTAGGGCGGTCAACGCGAGGAGCAGGCCGCCAACGGCGGGTTTGAAGGCCTCCGGGATGCGCTTCGTCGACTCGAAGGTGCGATGGACGCCTTCGAAGGTGCGCACGTAGGCCCAGCCGACGATCGTGCACAGGAGGGCGAGCACGAAGTAGACGAGGAGTTCTCGCGGATCGCGGGTCGCGAGCGAGTCGAGCACGTCCTGGGTGATGTGGATGCGCTTGGGTTCCCCGCTGATCGTCGTGTAGGTCGTGTACGAGACGATCGAGGCGATGATGCAGGGAATGATCGCTTCCCCTTCGAACTCGGGCTTGCGGTAGAGCACTTCGGGCGCGAAGAGTGCGCCGCCGAGCGGAGCGGTGAACAGCGCGCCGATCCCCGCACTCGAGCCCGCGAGGAGGAACATGCGCCGCTCCTTCGCCGAGAGCTTGAGCGTGTCCGAGACGATGCTCCCGACGCCGCCGCCGATTTGGGCCACCGGTCCCTCCTGCCCGGCCGATCCGCCCGTCCCGATCGTGATCGCGCTCGTGATCGCTTTCAGCGCGACGATCCGCTTGCGCGCTCGGCCGCCGAGCTCGTGGAACGTCCGGATCATCTGCTCGGTCCCGTGCCCCTTGGCCTCGGGAGCGACGTACTGGATCAGGAGTCCGACCAGGAGTCCGCCGAGCGGCAGGAACAGGAGGAAGTACCAGGCCCCCTGGGGGATCCCGCCCGACGTCCCGAGCCCCTCCCCCGTCACCGTCGTGGTCGGTGTGACCATGCGGTGGTGCATGAAGCGCGTCAGCCAATCGAATCCAACCGCCGTCAGGCCCGCCATGAAGCCGATCAGGGTCGAGATCCCGATCCACTTTCCGACGAAGCCTATGTCCCCGAGCCCGAGCCGAGCCAGGATGGGGTTCAGGTCTCTTCGTCGACGCGCAGCCACGGCGGGAGGATACCGCCCGGCTGGGCCCCGTCACGCTCGAAGAGTAGGGATCGGGGCCAACTCACGCGGCTACTGGACGAATCCATAGGCCGTGGGGAAGAACTGGAGCGTCAGGATCGCCTCGCGGGCCGAGGTTTGCGTGGAAAGGCTCGGGGAGGCATTGACCTCGAAGCCTTGGCCGAGCAGGTAGAAGGTCGTCGACCCCGCCGGCACCTGGAAAACCTTTGTCCAGCTCAGCCAGCCGTACTCGTTCGGCTGGAGAAGAATCGACGCGTCGGGGCTCGCGGGCGTCGCCGACGAGGTCTCCAGGTTGATCCACGTGGAGTAGCTCGTGCCCAGCCCGGCTCTGGCTCCCGTGTAGACGTGGCAAGTCGCGATGACGTACCCGGCGGTCGGGGCGTTCAGCGCGCGGGTGAGGATCGGGGTTGCGATCAGGCCGTTGAGTCCGACGGAGGTCGTCCCGTCCCGGCTCGCCGACGCGATGCCGGGTTCGGACTCGAGCTCGGTGGCGGAGATGGAAGCCGCGGGCAGGACTACGCTCCCGTCCCCACCCGCTGCATCCACGACGTGCAGTCGTCCCGTCGGGTACGAGGTGCCCACACCGAGCTTCCCCGTTCCGTTCCCCGAGACGATCACGTTGCCGCCGTCGATGTTCAGGTAGAGCGGTGAGGGAGCTCCGTTGTTCCGGGCCATCATCTCGTTTGCGTCGATCCCGATGTTCTGGCCCGAGTCGCTCCCGAGCTGCAGCAGCCCCCCGCCCTGGACGGACACGTCCCCGGATCCGGCGATCTGCAAGCGCGTCGAGGGGAGCGTCGTGCCGAGCCCGACGAAGCCGGTCGCGGCATCCACGTTGAAGTCGGTCGAGAGGGGCATCAGCATCCCCAGCGTCGGCGTGGCCGATGCCCGCAAGCAGCCTCCTTGGATCGCATCCCGGATGCGCGCGGCGCACGAGCCGCCGAGTTGCAGGGGAGCGGTCGAGGTCGAGTTCGGGGACGTGGTGGAGGGCGAGGTGCGGACCGAGCGCCTGGGCGAGGTGGGGGTGGTGGGGGCGGTGGGGGCGGTGGGGGAGACCGTCGGCGACGCGCCCATCGTGGTCGAGGGCGTGGCGTTTTCGGGGCGGTCGGGGAATGGCGGTGCGGCCTCGTCGAGGACGGGCTTCGCGGAGACCGCCGTGACCGGGGGCGCGGGTGCGGCGGCCATGCCGTCGAGCCCCGCGAAGCCGAAGTTCTCGAAGTGGGCTCCTCCGAGGTTGCGGTAAGCGATGGGACCGCCGTCGGTGAACAGGACCAGGTCCTCCCGGCCATCGGCATCCATGTCCAGCCATTCCATCGAGCGCGAGATCGCAGCCACGGCCCCGAGCCCAGCCTCGCCCGTCGCGTCCCGCAGCGCACCCTCTTCATTGAGGAGCAGGTGGCCGGGATCGGCGCCCCAGACGAGGAGGTCGAGGTCCCCGTCGTCGTCCACGTCGCGCCAGGCGGCCTCGCGTCCGGGGACGATCGGGGCCAGGTAGGGCGGAGCGGGGACGAGCCGACCGTCCGGGTCCCGGAGGAGGAGGCGGCCGCCGGCGGGACTGGCGAGGTAGGCGTCGGCCCGCCCGTTGCCGTCGAGGTCGCCGACGGCGATTCGCTGGGGGGCGGTTGCGACTTGGGAGATGCCGGTGGACTGGGTGGCGAGGAGCAGGAGGAGAGCGGTTGAGAGCATGGCGAGACGTTTCCTGGAGAGGGGAGGCGAGCCGAGCGGATTCCGCTCCTCGGATCCGCCATCGAAAACTCGGTTTTCCGGGATCGGGGGGCGTCGGCCTCCGAGTTCGGCCCCGTGCCGCCCGGAAGGACGATGGAGCGTGCGGAAACCCGGTCGGTCTCCTGTAGGCTCCGCCCCGATGTGCCCACTTCCCAGTTCCACGCCTGGGGCCTCCCTCCATCGTCCCCGGGGCGAGCGTCCCGCCGGCCTGGCTCGCCTGCGGCGCCTCGTCGGGCGGACGGTCACGCGCACCTTCGAAGCGCTGCGGGGGGTGCCGCCGGGGGGGATGCTGCACCGCCGTCTCCTCGCTGGTCTGGAACTCACCGGCCCTGAACTCCACCTCGCGCGCGGCCACGCGGACCTCGACGGGCTGCGGATCGCCTTCGTCTCGGACGTGCACGCGGGGTTCTTCCAAACCGCCGCGGACCTGGGGGCCCTCGCACGCCGTATCGCCCGGGAGGCCCCGGACCTCCTCCTCCTCGGTGGCGACCTCGTCGGGACCCACGGAGGTGAGCTCGAGCTCTTCGACGTTTTCCTCTCGCTCCTCACCCCACCCCTCGGCGCCTTCGCGATCCCCGGGAACCACGACTGCTTCTACTCGGCCCCGCGCATGGACCTCTGGGAGCGTTTCCTCGAGGAGCGCGGCGTCACGGTCCTCTGCAACCGGGGCGTGCGGATCGAGCGCGGCGGAGCGACCCTCTGGCTCGCCGGCGTGGACGACCTGGAGGAGGGACTTCCCGACCTCGACGCGGCGCTCACCGGTCGACGTGAGGACGAGCCCATCCTGCTCGCTTCCCACCACCCGGACCTCTTCGTCGAGGCGGCCCGGCGCGGCATCGACGCCCAACTCTCCGGCCACACCCACGGCGGCCAGATCCGGTTGCTCGGCCGTGCCCCGGTCACCCACTCGGCCCACGGTTTCGACGCGGGTCCGTTCGAACGCAACGGCTCGCACCTCTACGTCGGCCGCGGCGTCGGCGTTTCGTTCCTGCCGCTGCGGATCGGTGCACCCCCGGAGGTGCCGATCGCGACCCTGCGCGTGGGGCCCGCGAGCTCAGTCCGACCCTGATTCCCCCTCGCGCGGCAGGGGGTCTCGCGCCCACAGTCGGTCGCTCTCCTTTTCGAGTTCGTGGAGGATGCGGGCGAGGATGGAGCGGCCGTCTTCGCTGAGGAAGATCGCGTCGAAGTTGAGTTGGCAGACCGCGCAGACCGGGCGCGTGCCGCGGTAGCTCATGATGTCGAGGCGCGGGTCCAGGACCACGTCCTCGATGCCGTAGTGCTCGGCTTCGATCGGGGTGCCGTCTTCGTGGAACCCGAAGAAGGCCTTCACCTCCGCGGAGGAGCGGCGGCAGAGGAAGCAGCGGTCCTCCCCGCCGGCCCGGTCGACCGCCTGGAAGTACTCCTGGAACTGCTTGTCGAGCGCCATTGCGTCGTCGTGGATCACGCCCCCCCTAACAGGGTCACCGAGAGGGGTTTCGCGCAATCCTCCGTGAGTCGGTAGGAAAGGCGCAAGAGCTTGCCGTCGAAGACCTTCAGGAGGTCGGCGAGCTCCTGGGCGAGGGCGGTGGAGTCGGCCTCGGCCTCGTCGATCGCCGCGACTCCGGTGCCGTCGGCGGTGCGGCCGAGGGCGCGCACCATGCGACCGGGGTGGCGACCGGTCTCGACGATCTCGTCGCCGATGAGCTCGGCGGCGCTGCGGTTCAGGTGCTCGAGGAGGAAGTCCTGGCGGGCTTCGCGTTCGAGGTAGGCCATGTCGGGCTGGATGTGGCCTTCGAGGACGCGCGCGCCGCGGCCCGCCTCGATCAGGGAGAGGTGGGGTTGGATGTGGCGAAAATGGAACGCGAGGAAGCGATCGGCGATGTGGTAGGTGCCGCGGCGCGAGCGCAGGGGGTCGGGATCGGTGAGCGGAACGCCGCGCTCGACGATCCGGAGTTCACGCAGGACGTGCAGGTACTTGTTCGCGGTGGGGGAGTCGACGCCCACGGTCAGCGCGATGTCCCCGACGCGGTCGCAGCCGCGTGCGATGGCGGCGAGGATCGAGTTGTAGGTGGTCGGGTTCTGCAGCTCGGTGCGCAGGAGGAACTGGACCTCGTCGAACAGGTAACCCTCGGGCCGCAGGACTTCCTTCATCAGGTTGTCCGAGATCGAGAGCGCGGGGTCGAAGCGCCGCAGGTAGGCGGGCATGCCGCCGAGGATCCCGTAGGCCAGGACGCCGTCGGTGGCGGGCCACTCGGGGAAGAAGCGCAGGGACTCCGAGGGCCGCAGGGGTTCGAGGCGGCGCTGGCCGGTGCGCCTGCCGAAGAGCGGCGAGCGCTCGGCGAGGACCTCGCGCTCCATGAAGGACACCTGGCTTCCGCAGAGCACCAGCATGAGCTGCGAGTTCTTCCCGCGTTGATCCCAAAAGCGCTGGAGCAGCGAGGGCAGTCCCTTGTTCGCTTCACAGAGGTAGGGGAACTCGTCGAGCACGATGATCAGGCGCTCGTCCCCGGTGCGTTCGGCGGCGTAGCCGAGCGCCGAGGCCCAGTCGCTGAAGGTGACGTTCTCGATGAGCGGATCGGCGAGCCCCTCCTGCAGCGCGTCCTTGAACGCGGCGAGGTTGTCCTTGTCGCGCACCTGCGCGGCGAGGAAGTAAACCGATCGGCTGCGCTCGCAGAGACGCTGGAGGAGCTCGGTCTTCCCGACCCGCCGGCGTCCGTAGAGCACGAAGAGTTCCGCCCGTCCCGAGTCCGCGAAACCCTCCAGGGCGGCGAGCTCGGCCTCACGTCCGACGAATGCTTGCTGGGCCATGGGGCGGAGTATACTGAGGCGTAATATACGATCAAGTATAATAACTGGCGGTTGATGGGGTGCTGGAGGAGCCCTCCCGGGGGCGAGTGGGTGGGTTCGGGCGTCCCGGGCTCGCGCGGGGAGCTGCGGCCCTCCATACTCCGGGCGGGATCCCGGAGGAGAGTGGCGCCTGCCCGGCGAGCGCTGCCCATGGCCCGCCGTCCCGTCCTCCGCGCAGCTCCGGGCCTCCCGCTGGACCGGTCCCATGACCTCGCCTACCGCAAGACGCACCCCCTCCTGGCTCCTGGCCCTCGGCAGGGAGGATCCGCCCGCCGAGATCGAGGTGGAGGGTCGCACCTACCGGCTCGGTCACGTCTTCAAGCACGACTTCTTCGCGTTCACCGGCCGATACGACGGGGACGAGGGGAGCGTGGTCCTGAAGATGGGGCGCAAGGCGAGCTTCCTCTTCTTCCCCCTGTCGTGGATCGGGCGGCTTCACTCGTGGCATGAGTCCGCGGTCTTCCGAGCGGTGGAAGACCTCGACGTCGTGCCCCGCTTCACCGGCCGTTTCGGGAAGCACGGGCTGACGCACGAATACATCGAGGGACACCAGCTCGAGCGCGGGGAGAGCGTCCCGCCGGACTTCTTCGATCGTCTGGAGCGGGGCCTCGAGGAGATCCACCGGCGCGGAATGGCGTACGTGGACCTCGAGAAACCCGAGAACGTGCTCGTGGGAGAGGATGGCTCCCCGTGGTTGTTCGACTTCCAGATCAGCTTCCGTTGGCCCTGGCGATTCGGCCAGAACTTCTTCCTCACGCGATGGTTCAGGGCGCGCTTCCAGGAGTCGGACCACTACCACCTGCGAAAGCTCCGTCGCCGTTGCAGTCCCGAGACCATGTCGCCGGACGAACTCCAGGCTTCCCGGCGACGCCCCGGCCACATTCGTTTCTACAACGGCGTGACGCGCCCCCTGACCCGGCTGCGCCGACGGATCCTGAACCGCATCGACCCGGTCAAGAAGCGCGGCGAGCGGGGACGCATCCAGCACGGTTCACGGCGGCCCTGACTCCGTACAGCCAGCCGCAGCGGAGATCCCTTCCGCTACACTCCCCGCCATGAGAATCGTTTCCATCGGCGGTGGCCCGGCGGGCCTGTACTTCGGCTTCCTGATGAAGAAGTCGTTCCCGGACTGCGAGGTCGACATCTACGAGCGCAACGGCCCCGATGACACCTTCGGGTGGGGAGTCGTGTTCTCGGAGGAGACCCTGGGGGGCTTCGAGGAGGCCGACCCCGAGTCCTACCAATCGATTCTCGACAGCTTCGCCTACTGGACGGACATCGTGAACGTCTACCGGGGAACGGTGGAGCGCTCGACCGGCCACCACTTCGCTGGCCTCGCGCGCAAGCGCCTGCTCGAGATCCTCCAGGGACGCTGCGATGACCTCGGCGTGCGCGTGCACTACCACACCGAGATCGCGGATGAGCAGCAGTTCGCGGACGCCGACCTGATCCTGGCCGCGGACGGCATCAATAGTTTCATCCGCGAGAAGTACGCGGATCATTTCCGGCCGAGCCTCGACTGGCGCAAGGCCAAATTCGTCTGGCTCGGCACGAACAAGCCCCTCGATGCGTTCACGTTCGTGTTCCGCGAGAGCGAGCACGGGCTCTTCCAGGTCCACGCGTACCCGTTCCAGGTGGGGGAGGAACCGCTCTCGACCTGGATCGTCGAGTGCCACGAGGACGTCTGGAGGCGCGCCGGTCTCGAGGACGCGAGCGAGGAGGACACGGTGCGCTTCGTGAAGGAGCTCTTCGCCGAGGAACTCGAGGGCTATGAGCTGCTCACGAACCGATCGATGTGGCGCACCTTCCCGACGGTCAAGTGCGAGACCTGGCACAAGGGCAACATCTGCCTGATGGGGGATTCCGCGCACACCGCGCATTTCTCGATCGGATCGGGCACCAAGCTCGCGATGGAGGATGCGATCGCGCTCGTCCGCTCGTTCGAAGAGCTCGGCACGGACGACGTTCCCGCTGTGCTCGCACACTACGAGGACAGCCGCTACGTCGATGTCGCGAAGCTCCAGCGCACCGCCCAGACGAGCCTCGAGTGGTACGAGAACTCCGCGCGTTATACCGGCCAGCCGCCGGTGCAGTTCATGTTCAACATGATGACGCGTTCCAAGCGCATCACGTACGACAACCTCGCGCTGCGCGATCCCGATCTCGTGCGGCGCACCACGGAGTGGTTTGCCGAGGATGTCGGCATGGAGCGCGATTCGACCGGCAAGGCGCCCGCGCCGCTGTTCGCGCCACTCACGCTGCGTGAGATCACGCTCGGGAACCGGGTCGTCGTTTCGCCGATGTGCCAGTACTCGGCCCAGGAGGGCGTGCCCGGTGATTGGCACCTCGTCCACCTCGGCAGCCGCGCGATCGGCGGCGCAGGGCTTCTGATGGTCGAGGCGACCGCCGTTCGCCCCGACGGGCGCATCACTCCCGGCTGCACCGGGATCTGGAACGACGAGCAGGAAGAGGCCTGGCGCAGGATCCTCGGGTTCTGTCGCGAGCATGGATCGGCGAAGCTCGGCATCCAGCTCGCCCACGCAGGGCGCAAGGCTTCCTGCAGCAGGCCGTGGGAAGGGGACGCGCCGCTCGCAGGAGAGGGCGCATGGCCGACGATCGGGCCTTCGGCGGTGCCGTTCGACGAGGGTTGGCCCGCACCGAAGGAGATGGACCGCGACGACATGGACCGTGCGCGCGACGCCTTCGTCGATGCCGCGCGTCGCGCCGAACGAGCGGGTTT
Source organism: Planctomycetota bacterium (assembly GCA_011053145.1). Classification (GTDB taxonomy): domain Bacteria; phylum Planctomycetota; class UBA1135; order UBA1135; genus DRLC01. Next base: position 20,465 of record DRLC01000023.1, read on the forward strand.
CGACCTCATCGAACTCCACATGGCCCACGGGTACCTGCTCTCGAGCTTCCTCTCCCCCGCGGCGAACCAGCGCGGCGACGAGTACGGAGGCAGCCTCGAAAACCGCATGCGCTTTCCGCTCGAAGTCTTCGATGCCGTTCGCGCGGCCTGGCCCGAAGCCAAGCCGATGTCGGTGCGTGTTTCGGCGACCGACTGGCTGCCCGCGGGCGAGGGCACGACGATCGAGGACACGCTCGTCTTCGCACGCGAGCTGCGCGAACGCGGGCTCGACGTGATCGACGTCTCGAGCGCGGGCAACACGCCCCGCTCGAAGGTGGACTACGGCCGCATGTACCAGGTGCCGTTCGCGGAGCGCATCAAGTACGAAGTGGAAGGCCTTGCGGTGATGGCGGTCGGCGGCATCCAGGGAGCGGATCACGTGAACACGATCCTCGCCGCCGGACGCGCGGACCTCTGCGCGATCGCCCGCGCGCACCTCGCGAACCCCGCCATCACCCTCGGCGCGACCGCGACCTATGAGAACTTCGACTTCCCCTGGCCGAAGCAGTACCTCGCGGCGAAGCCGCGGCCGCGGGACGATTCGCGCAGGACATAGGGGGGGGCGCTCGTGACGGACCCCTGGCCCGGGCTGGGGTCGCCTGGGGCGGGAGGCTGCAGCGTCGTGTTTCCCCGGTTTTCCTTCCCCTTGCAAGTCCTGCGCGCGTTTCCCGAGACTGTCGGGCGGCCCCTCGTGGTCGCACTCCCTGCTCTCGCTCGATCCAGGAGGACTCCCGACATCCAGATCATGATGCTCCTTCGATCCATCGCCGCGGTCCTCTTCCTGTTCACCCTTCCGAGCCTCGCTCATGGGCAAGAGGCGTGGCCGCTCTCCGGGCGGCTCGTTCCGCAAGAGGGTGGGGTCTTTCTCGTCGAGGGCAGCGACGAGGGCTATGTGCGCGCGTTTCCCGTGACGGCGCTCGAGGCCTGGGCGGTAGAGGGGGAGGGGGGCTGGCGCGTGCTGGACGCGGGCGGGGCGGCGCTCTCGGCCGACACGTTCGAGCAGGTTGTCGGGATGGCGCGGCCCTATCGGGGCGCGCTCGTCGAGAACGGCGAGCGCTGGGGCGTGCTCGGCGCGGAGGGCGTCCTCGAGGTTCCGATCGAGCACGAGACGAAGCAGGAGGCGGCGCTCGCGCTGCTCGCGGGGCGGGTGGAGCGCGCCGAGGCGGCGCTGGCGGCGGGAGAGCCCGAGGCGGCGCGCGTTGCGCTGGCGCTCGTGCTCGGCACGGCGGATCTCGTGCCGAGCACGGACGGCGAGGAACGTGCGAGGCACTTGGAGCACGTGAGGTCCCTCTGTCACGGCTACGTGGATGCATTTGGGCCGCGCGAGTTCTTGCGCGTGCTCGAGACGATCCTCCCGCTCGAGAAGGAGGGCACCGCCGAGCTGTACCTCGGGCTGCTTCCGATCGATCTGCGCGAGCGTGCCGAGGTCTACCTCGCGTCGGCGCGAGGACGCCTGCGCGCGTTGCGGGACCTCAACCGCGTGTGGCCGGAAGGGACCGCGCCCGGCATGGTGGCGAGCGAGCCGGAGATCCTGGAGGCCCTGATCGCCTACTGCACGGCGGTCGAGGCCACCCTCGAGCCGTTCGACGCGGGAGCTCGCAGCCGCGCGGACGCACTGATCCTCCAGCAGCTCGAGCGCTTCGCTCGGACACAGGGGGCAGAGGGGCTCTACCGATTCCTCCTGGTCGTCGACGGCGATCACGTGCTCGCCTACAAAGCCCTGCTCCCCGAGGCGCAGCAGGAAGCGGTGAAGAGAATCGCGCGGGGAGTCGTGGAGGAGATGGACCGAGGCACCCGCGAGAACGTCTTCGTTCAGCTCCAGAACGACTCGGGTCGCCGGCGGGCCGTGGCCGCGGAGTGCACGGATCTGAGTGAGCTGCGGGAACTCCCCTCCTTCGCGGGCACCGCCCTGCAGTCCCTGCAGGTGGGCCGACACGGGGCCGAGGGCATCGTCGTGATCGACGCGACCGGTCGAACACACTCGTTGGGGTTCCTGTCGGATCGAATCGAGGAGCTCGCGCAGGCGGTCCAGGAGGACCCGACCGATGAGGTGAGCCAGGCGCGCTACCGAGACCTGAGCGCGTACCTCGAGAGCCTCTCCGAAGGCGCCGTTGCTGCGGAGTTCGGGATGAGCGTCTCCATTCGACCCCAGGACCTCGAGTTCCAGAGCCGCTACCACGCCCTGGCGGACGAGATCGCGGCCGATCCCGGCGGCGAGGACTATGTCGTGCGGGTCGAGGCCCTCCGAAACGAGTATCTGAAGAGGGTGGAGAGCCTCCGACCGGATGACTACGGCGCCGTGATGGCTCAGCTCCACGAGCTCACGCTCCGGCTCGCGTACCACGCGCTCAAGGTCCGCCGCGATGGTGGGGACGAGACGGATGAGGCGGCGGCGATGAAGCTGGAGCGGGCCGGACGCCAGGACGAGGACCCGCGCTTCTGGCCCGTGTTCGTCTGGGATGCGTATCGGACGAACCCCATCCTGTGCTCGGTCCCGCGCATGCGGGCCGCGCTCGTCCCGGTTCAGCAGGCGGCGCAGCGCATGTGGGATCAGGCGGATGTCGCGCGCGCCCGGCGGATCCGGCGCGAGAAGGAGGAGGCGCGGCAGGGGCTGATCGCGGAGCAGGAGGCCGAGCGGGAGCGTCAGCAGCAGCGGTTGGAAGAGTTGAACGCGGAGCTCGCGGAGAGCCAGACGGGCTGGGGGTCGAACTACTACGAGCCCTACGACTCCTCCTACACGCCGATCGGGACCTACTCCGAGAACAGCCGCTGGGCGCAGGAGAACTCCTGGTCCGACTTCCGCCGCTCGATGATCCAGAACGACTACGCGTTCCAGAACCGCCTGCGGGACTGGTGAGCCGAGTGACTGCGTGTGCCGGCTCCTGGTTCGCGCCGGCACGGACGGACGGGAGTGCTGCGCGGTGTCAGCGGCCCTCGGCCTCGGCCGGCGCGAGCGCGCGGAGTTGCTCCTCGGCCCAGCGGCGTAGAGCCGTTGGATCGACCACCTGGGCGCCCTGCGCTTGCGCTTCGTCCAAGAGCTCGAGCACCAGCGGCGCATCCTCGATTCCGCGCGCGTTGTAGAGCGCGCTCCTGTAGAAGACCCCGCTCGGCTCCTTTTCGATGGCCCTCATGGCGTCGCGCGCTGCCAGGAGGTACTCGAGCGCTCGGGTGCCGACCGCATCGGACCAGGTCCCATTCGCGTCGCGCATGGACATCGTCAGGAGCTGTCCGATCAGGTTCAGGGTGTGCGCACGTCGCCACGCGTCGGGGCGCTCGAGCCATAGAATCTCCTTCGCCCGCTCCGCCCAGCGCGCGTACTTCTCCGCCGGTCCCCCCGTGTAGTTGGAGAGGATGTAAGCCTGGACGAACAGCGCGTCGGGGTGGAAGGGGTCCCGCGCGAGCAGGCGCGTCGCGAGCTCCTGGACCCGGTCCTTGTCCCAGTCCTCGATCGCGCGGCGCAGTTCCTGCGTCTCGGGGTCGTTCGGATCGTGGACGGGCAGGCCGGCCTCCGGGAAGATGCCCTCACGACACAGCGCGGGGGCCCACCAGGCCGGGGCACCGGCGCCGACTCCGAAGGGCATGTCGACCTCCCCATAGCCGATTCGTTCCACCTCCAACGCGTACCCTTCGAGGTGCCGTAGTTGCAGCGACGCCTGATCGGAGATCCGGTATTCGACGTTGCTCATCGGTTCCGAGCCCTTACGCGAGGCCTTCTCCCGGGCCTCGATCCAGTCCTTGGCCGCTCCCGTGTCCCACTCGTCCAGGGCCAGGCCGACGAGCATCCAGCCGGCTTCGTGGGACCTCGTGTCGTCCTGGGTGAGCTCGAGCACAAGCGCGCGCGCCTCCGCGAATTCACCCTGCTCGCGCAGCTTGACCGCCCGCGCCATCTTCTCCTTCCAGGGATCACGGGCGAGCTGCGCGGCGCGCTCGTCCGCGGCGAGGTATGCGAGCACGGGCTTGAGTTGCTCCATGCGCTGCGTGGCTCGCTCGGGGATATCGTGGATATCTGCCTCGGCGGCGGACCAGGAGTTCGCGCGAAGCTGCCCGAACGTCTTGGCTGTGCTGAACCATGTATCCGCGGAGTCGAACTCCCCGAGCGCAAGCTTGATCTCTCCCCGCAGGAAGTAGGCGTCCGCCCAGCCGCGGTCGACGTACGATCCCGATGTCCTCTGGCGGACCTCTTCGTCCATCTTCGTTGTCGCCACCTCGCACGCCCGCTCCGCGTCCGCGATGTGCCCCCCTTCGAAGAGCCCCTTGGCGTAGAAGTACAGGAGTCTCGGGTTCTTCGGGAACACGGCGAGCGCGCGCTCAGCGGTCGCCAGGCGCTCCTCGAGTGGAACCTGCGCGTGCCAGAGGGCGCGCAGCAAGAGCTCCTGGGCGCGCGCTAGCTCGGGGTTCGTGGCGACGGCCTCCCGCAGCGTCTCCACCATCCCCGCGAGGTTCCCCTCGCGCGCCCACGCATCCTCCGCCTCCTGCAGCAGCGCGAGCGCGCGCGTTCGGTCTTCCTTGCTCACTGACGCCCCGTCCCAGCTCGCCTCCACGCGCGTCCTCGGACCGACGTCCTCGGGCCGATCGATCGGCTCCGGGCGCGGGTCCCAGGGCGCGCCGTCCACGGTATTCCCCTCGACGACGAGCCACCCCGGTACGCCTACCATCGCCTGCCCGTTCGCCTCGAGCCGGTTGTTGCGCAGCTCGATTTTCCCGCTCTCGCGGAACCCGAACCCCGCGCTGCTGTTGTCGTGGATCAGGTTCCCCGTAGCTCGCACCCCGAACGTCCCCCAGGTGTACAGCCCCGTCACGCCGCAGCCGTTCAGGTCACAGTTCTCGACGGTCAGGTCCCTCGTCTCCAGGGCCGCGAGCACATTGCCCGCGCACAAGCCCTTGATCTCCATCGTGTGGAACATGCGGAGCCCGCGCAGCGTGATCCCGCTCCCGCCCCGGACCCGAAAAACGTCTTCTATCCGACTCGTGCATGCGAGCTCGGTCCCCTCGACCCCCTCGACCGTCACGTTCGTCTTGTCCCGCAACTCGAAACCGGTGTCGGTCGTGTAGCGGCGCGCTTCGAGGATGATGTGGGCTCCGTCTTCGGCCTGGTCGAGGAGCGCTTGGAGGTTCTCTCCGGTCGGCTCCTCTTGCACCGGGGTTTGTCCTTCTCCTGCGCCCTCCTGGACGAGTGCGGCAACGGAGAGGGACGGGAACAGGGCGAGGCAGAGCGTGGCGAGGGAGAGGATTTCGACCTGCATGTCGCCATGGTAGGAAGCGCTCCGAGCGTTCCAAGACCGTGAGGAGGAGGTGCTCGTGGCGGGCTGGGCCAGGTCCGTTCGGCCGGCGAATTCGCACCGCGACCGACTCCCCCCCACCCCCGGAGGGCTGTTCCGTGCGTTCTCCTGAGGCCAGCTCGGGGAGGGGGCACGGCATGGCTGGATCGGGGCACGATCGGGCATCGTCGCTCTCCGTGCTCGGGTCGCGGGGGACGACTCACCCACGCCCCGGGGTGCTCAGGGGTCCTTCTTGACGGGCTCCTCCGCCGCTTCGAGGGCGTGTCGCTGGAGGAGCGGCACCTGCAGGATCGTGAAGAGCATCGTGATTCCGAGCAGTCCGAAGACCTTGAAGTTGACCCAGGTGTCGGTCGAGACGTTGCGCCAGACCACCTCGTTCAGGGCGGCGAGGAAGAAGAAGAGCGCTGCGTAGCGGATTCCGAGCAGCTTCCAGCCGCGTTGCGTGAGCGAAAACGCCTCGCCCATCAGGGCCTCCAGGAAGTTGCGGCCCGTGGCGAGTCCGAACAGCAGGATCGAGCCGAACAGCACGTTCAGGATCGTGACCTTCAGCTTGATGAAGGTCTCATCGTGCAGCCAGATCGTCAGGCCCCCGAACACGAGAACGATCACGAGCGTGAAGAGAGTCATCGGGGGAACGCGCCCGTCGCGTCGCTTGGCGACCGCGGCGGCGATTACGGTCGCAACGATGAAGACGCCCGTGGCGGCGAAGATCCCCCAGAGCTTGTTCGTGAGGAAGAAGAGCAGGAGCGGCCCGAACTCGGTCAGGAGTTTCGAGGCGGGCTTGGGTTGGGGGGAGGGCATGGGGGGGATGTTATCCGGGCTTGACCGAAGCGTCGATCGGGCCGTTACCATCCCACCCATGTCCTTCGTGATCCTCGCTCTACTCCTCGGGACCTACGCTCTCTCCCGGATCGCCGACCTCCTGAACCTGCGCGCCCTGCGCCAGGACCCACCGCCCGAACTCGCCGGGCTCTACGATGCCGACGAGTACCGCCGTTCTCAGGAGTACACCCGCGCGAAGCTCGCGTTCGGGATGATTCCCGCCACCTTCGATCTCCTGGTCCTGCTCGCCTTCTGGGGGCTCGGCGGGTTCGGGTGGCTCGACTCGTTCGTGCGCGGTTTCGGTCTCGGTCCGATCGCGGCGGGGCTCGCGTACATCGGGATCCTGGCCTTCGCCGGCCAACTCCTCTCCCTACCCTTCGAGGCCTGGTCCACCTTCGTGATCGAGGAGCGCTTCGGCTTCAACCGTACGACTCCGGGCACGTTCTTCGCGGACCTCGCAAAGGGGACGCTCCTCGCCGTGGTCCTCGGTGCGCCCCTCCTCGCCGCGATCCTGTGGTTCTTCGAGGTGGCCGGTCCGCTCGCATGGCTCTACTGCTGGGGCGTCACGGTCCTGTTCCTCGTGGCGGTCCAGTTCATCGCGCCGACGTGGATCATGCCGCTCTTCAATCGCTTCGAGCCGCTCGACGAGGGAGAGCTGCGCGACGCCGTGCTCGCCTACGCGCGCAGCGTCTCGTTTCCGCTCGAGGGTCTCTTCGTGATCGACGGTTCGAAGCGCTCGACGAAGGCGAATGCGTTCTTCACGGGCTTCGGGCGCCACAAGCGCGTCGCCCTCTTCGACACCCTGATCGAGAAGCACTCGGTCCCCGAGCTCGTCGGCGTGGTCGCCCACGAGATCGGTCACTACAAGCGCGGTCACATCAAGAAGATGCTCGCCATCGGGATCGCGCAGACCGGAGTGATGTTCTTCCTGCTCTCGCTCTTCCTCCGCGAGCCCGCGATCTTCGAGGCCTTCGGCGTGGGCACCCCCTCGACCTATGTGGGCCTCGTGCTCTTCTCGGTCCTCTTTGCTCCGGTCAGTTTGCTCCTGACCCTCGGCGTGCAGGCCTTCTCGCGCCGCAACGAGTTCGAGGCCGATGCATTCGCCCGCGAAACCCTCGGAAGTGGCGAGGACCTTGCCCGTGCTCTCGAGAAACTCTCGACGGACAGCCTCCAGAACCTCACGCCGCATCCGTTCTACGTCGCGCTGCACCACTCCCATCCCCCGCTCGCCGCGAGACTGCGCGCACTCCGAAGTCTCTAACCCGGAGCAGCGGGGCTCGGCAGCGCATCGAGGATTTCTCGAATCTGGGCGGCCGCGGAGAGGGCGATCGCGGCGGGCTCCTTCGAGACCCTCCCGAGGCCGATCGGGCAGGTGACTCGGTCGAGGAGCTCGTCGCCGATCTCGCGCCGGGAGAGGCGAGAACGAAACCTTTCCCACTTGCGCGTCGAGCCGATCAGCCCGAGGTAGGGAAAGTCGTGGTGGCGCAGCGCGTGTTCGATGAGCCGCTCGTCGAGGGCGTGGTCGTGTGTCATCACGACGACCAGGCTGTCCGGCGCGAGCCGGTCCATCTCCTCTTCGTGGTCCTCGGTCTGCACGAGGCGATAGGGCCTCCCGGGGGGGTGAGGGGGGGTCGGGACGAGTGCATCTTCGGAGCGTTCGTCGAAGAGAGCGACCTCGAGCCCGAGCCACGGCGCGAGTCCGCCGAGGGCCTGGCCGACGTGGCCCGCTCCGAAGATCGCGAGCATCCGTCGCCGCCAGCGAAGGGGCTCGAAGAAGAGCGTGACCTGGCCGCCGCAGCACTGGCCGACGCGCTCGGAGAGGGGGAAGGTGCGCGTCTGGGAGGGCGCCTCGGGGTCCGCGAGCAGTGCGGTCGCTTCCTCGATCGCAACGCGTTCGAGGCGTCCACCGCCGATCGTTCCCCAGGCGAGTTCGCCGCCGGAGACGATCATCCGCGCACCGACTTCACGCGGCGTGCTGCCCGCAACCCCGGAGACGACCACGAGGCAGGCGGGACGGCCGGCCTCGCGCAGGTGGCCGAGGCAGTCGAGCCAGTAGGCGTCGGTGTGGAAGGGTTCCATGGGGGGGATTCTAGCCGGCAGCGGGCGCAACCGGAGCAGGCGTGGGGCGGTCCCCGGGTGGGTGGGGGCTAGGGATGGTGTGCGGGGTTGGGCTGCGGCGGTCCCGCGCCTACCCCCTCCGCCCCTCGATCCAGTCGGTCGGAAACGGTTCTCCGAAGCGGTACCCGAGCAGCGCGAGGTCCTTCTCGAACACGCGCTCGATCAGGCGCTGGGTCCACGGTTCGTGGAACCACTCCGTATACGGCTTTCCCCGATCCGCTCGGATCTTGGTACCGACCTTCACACCCGTCTCGATCGGGATCCCGATCCGCCGCCCGATCTCCGCCAGGTGCTCCTCGCGGTTCTCGATGCGTGCGATGAAGTCGACCATGACCTTGCCCTGTTCGTCGGTGTAGCAGCCGAAGTGATTGGGCAGGTGATAGTGGCGCGGGCCGAGGAGCTTCCCGTTCCACGCGCGCACGCGCAGCCAATGCTCGAGCGGCATCTTGCGTCGCATCACCGTGGAGTAGAGGTTGCGATAGACCTTGCCCTCCTTCTTCAGGTACGCGAAGTAGCGCGAGAGCGTCTTGTCCCACGGGTTTCGCTCCATCGCGAAGGTGAAGTAGGAGTCCCACACCTTTCGCCCAACCCGGTCGCGGATCTCGAGAGCCGTCGCGTGCCGCCCGATCCCCTCGCAGTTGCGTCCGGCCACCGCCGGCCGCCCGTCGTCGCTCGCCTTGTGCACCGGCGTCACGATGTCGTCGTCGGAAAGGTACGGCGCCAGTGCCGTCGTGATCGCCCTCCCGCTCGTGCGCTTCAGGTGGACGAAGATGAACTTGTGTTCGTGGCAGACGATCATCGAAGGGAACTCCTGAAGGTGGAGGGCCTACTCGCCGCTCCCTTCCAGCATCTCCAGGTCCTTCGTTGCGCGAACGAAACCATGGGCCGCCAGCGCGTGGGCATCCACGACCAGGAACTCAACGTCCTCCGCGCAGAACGCGGACAACAGATCGGCGAAGTCGGGGTTCACCTGTCTCACTCCGGTTCCATTCCATGCACAGTCGCGTCAGTTGCCAGACCGCTTCCATGCGTTCGCCCATCGTCGTACCCGCCCAGTCGTCGCGCGGTTCCTCCTGTCCCTCACGGAGAACCCGGACGGTGATGGACCTGCGGCGCTCAGCGGGGGACATGGGGGTATCCTACCACCGCCCCGGTTCCGGAACCCCAGGACCGTTCCACCCTTTCCGGTTCCCTAGCCGAACCTGCCCCCACGCTTCGCCCCATCGGTGAAGCGTGGGGCGAAGCGTGGGCAGGGGTAGGCGTCGTCGTTCACGCCTCGACCGGTTCCGCTTCCACCGGGGTGGGTTGGCGGACCTCCAGGCGGAAGGCATCGTCATCGTAGTGGATGACGGCGGTGTCGCCGGGCAGGAGGTCGCCGCGCAGGATCGCATCCGCGAGCAGGTTCTGGACACGGCGCTGGATCGTGCGCTTGAGGGGGCGGGCGCCGTATTCGGGATCCCAGCCCTCTTCGACGAGCGCCTCCTTCGCGGCGTCGGTGACCTCGAGGTTGAGGTTCTTCTCCTCGAGGGAGTGGGCCACGCGCCTGAGCTGAACGTCGACGATGCCGGTGAGCATCGCGGGTTCGAGGGCGTGGTACTCGATCACCTCGTCGAGGCGGTTCAGGAACTCGGGCCGGAAGTGGCGTTTGAGTTCGTCCTGGCCTCGCAGGTTGCTCGTCATCAGGACGAGGGTTTGGGTGAAGTCCACCACATGGCCCTGACCGTCGGTCAGGCGACCGTCGTCGAGGATCTGCAGGAGGATGTGGAAGACATCCGGGTGGGCTTTTTCCACCTCGTCGAAGAGCAGCACCGAGTGCGGCTTGCGGCGCACGGCTTCGGTGAGCGCTCCGCCCTCGTCGTAGCCGACGTAGCCCGGAGGCGCACCGATCATCCGGCTGACCGCGTGCTTCTCCATGAACTCGCTCATGTCGAGGCGTACCATCGCGCTCTCGTCGTCGAACAGGAATTCGGCGAGGGCCCGCGCCGTCTCGGTCTTGCCGACGCCCGTCGGACCGAGCAACAGGAACGAGCCGAGCGGTCGGGTCGTTTCCTGGATCCCGGCACGGGCGCGGCGGACGGCTTCGCTGATGAGCTTGAGGGCGTGGTCCTGCCCGATGACGCGCTCGGCGAGGCGCTCCTCCATGTGCAGGAGCTTGGCCCGCTCGGTTTCGAGCAGCCGCGCCGCGGGGATGTGGGTCCAGCGGCTGACGATCTTCGCGATCGCTTCGGCGTCCACCTCCTCGGGGAGCAGCGCGCCATCGGCCTGGACCTCGCGCAGGCGCTCCTGGGCCTCGGCCACGTCGCCTTCGGTCTCGGGGATCTCGCCGTAGCGGATCTCACCGACGCGCTCGAGGTTTCCCTCTCGTTCCGCGCGCTCGGCCTCGGCTTTGAGGCTCTCGATCAGGGCCTTGCCGGCGCGGATGCGCGTGATGAGGTCCTTCTCGGTCTGCCAGCGCGCCTCGAGGGCCTGCTTCTCCTCGTTGAGGTCGGCCAGCTCCGCATCGATCGCCTGGACGCGGTCGCGCGAGCCGGACTCGTCCTCCTTCTTGATCGCCGTGCGCTCGATCTCGAGCCGACGGATGCGTCGCTCGATATCGTCGAGGGCCGGGGGCATCGAATCGATCGAGATCTTGAGCTGCGCAGCAGCCTCGTCGACGAGGTCGATCGCCTTGTCGGGGAGGAAGCGCTGCGTGATGTGGCGGTCCGAAAGGCGCGCGGCCGCGACGAGGGCCTCGTCGAGGATGTGTACCCCGTAGTGGGTCTCGTACCGCTCCTTCAGGCCGCGCAGGATCGCGATCGTGTCGGGCACCGTGGGCTCGTCGACCTGGACCGGCATGAAGCGCCGCTCGAGTGCCTTGTCCTTTTCGATGTACTTGCGGTACTCGTCGAGCGTCGTTGCGCCGATGCAGTGCAGTTCGCCGCGCGCGAGGGCGGGCTTGAGCATGTTCGCGGCATCGACCGCACCCTCGGCGCCTCCGGCGCCGACCAGGGTGTGAAGCTCGTCGATGAAGAGGATCACGTCGTCGCTGCCCTCGGCGATCTCCTCGAGAACCGCCTTCAGTCGCTCCTCGAATTCGCCGCGGAACTTCGCTCCCGCGAGTAGCGCCCCGAGGTCGAGGGCCATGATGCGCTTGCCCTTCAGCCCCTCCGGCACGTCACCGGCGACGATGCGGTTCGCGAGCCCCTCGGCGATCGCGGTCTTGCCGACGCCGGGGTCGCCGATCAGGACGGGGTTGTTCTTGCGGCGGCGACTGAGGACCTGCATGACGCGCCGGATCTCCTCGTCCCTGCCGATGACCGGGTCGAGTTTGCCGGCACGCGCATCCTCGGTGAGGTCGCGCGCGTACTTGCTGAGCGCTTCGTAGGTGGACTCGGGGTCGGGGCTCGTGACGTGGCGCGAGCCGCGCGTTTCATCGAGGGCGGCCTCGAGTTTCTCCGGGGTCAGGCCGCGGGAGACGAAGAGGTCGCTGAC
>DRLC01000024.1 GCA_011053145.1 Planctomycetota bacterium
AGGGCCCGGGAACAGCCAGGAGAGGCCCTCCCGCATGCGGTCGCGCCAGTTCTCCCAGTTGTGCCCGTCACGTGCCTCGAGATACTTGACGTCCATGCCGGTGGCCTGGAGGACGGGCGCCAGCGAGCGGTTGTAGTAGATTGGCGATTCGTAGGTGCCGCAGGTCAAAAAGACGCGCTCGGCAGGGCGGCCCGGGTTCTCGCGGAAGGCGTTCACGAAGCTCACGACCGGATCGAAGGCCGGGCCCTTTTCGTGGTCGCCGATGTCGGTGAACGCGAACGAGCCGGAGAGCAAGAAGAGGTTCCCGAAGACCCCCGGATGACGCCAGGCGGCTGAGAGCGAAGCGACCGCGCCGAAGCTCGCTCCGACGAGTCCGCGGGCGGCGGGACGCGGAACGAGGGGATAGCGTTCCTCGAGGGCCGCCAGCACCTCCTCGGCGAGGAAGCGCCCCTGGCGTGGGTCGTCGGCGTATTCGTGCAGGCGGTCGCCGGGGTCGAGGAAGGCGACCACCATCGGCGCGACCTCCAGGCGGTGGATCAGGTTGTCGAGCACCGTGCGGAGGTCGGAGAAGCGCAGGAAGTCCGAACCGTCGTGGACCAGAAGCAGGGGATAGCGGCGCGCCTCCCGGAAGCGGGCTGGTTCATAGACCTGGATGCGCCGCGTCTCGCCGAAGGCGGCGCTTCGGATCCGGATCGAGCGCATCTCGCCCTTGCGCGCCTGCGGATCCTCGTGGATCCAGTCGGGCACCTCGTATCCGGTTCCGTGCACCACGGAGTTCGCGCCATAGGGATCGCGGGCGAGGTGCGGGTTGAGCGGGTCCTGGATCAGGATCGAACGTTCGCCAAAACGCAGCTCGATCTTGTATTCGACGCGGGAGCCCTCGGGCAGATCGATGCCGCAGTGCCAAATCCCCGTCCCCGGGATCGGCACCATCTCCTGGGCGGAGGGGAGGCCCTGGATCCAGTGGCGGATCGCGACGCTCTCGGGGGGAGGGGCGTCGCGCTCCTCGCGGAACACGAAGGTCACGCGCGTGCCTTCGACGATCGGAAACTCGTGGGTCTCGAAGAAGCGCTCGATGTCCGCGCGAGCGAGATGCGCGGCACCGGTGATCTCCTGGATGGCGAGGCTCATGGCCGGGTCTCCTCGATGTTCCCGTCGGCGCGCAGCAGGCGAGAGCCGGGAGCGAAGTTCGCTCTCCCTCCGTCGAAGCGGACCCGTGCCCCCTCGTCGAACGCGCAGGCGACCTCTGGACCGAACCGGCGAGCGAAGAGGCCGACGCGCACCGGGTCCTCGAGACGAAGCCGGTGGCTCGCATGGGGAAGCGGGAGGAGACCTCGGTAGGCTCCGAATCCCGCATGCAGCACCTCCGCGTTGCCCGGGCCCTGGGGTGGGCTGTCGTGGAAAAGAACCACGCGCTCGCCGGTAGCCATCGCTCCCGCGGACCACGCGACCAGCGGGAGGGTGCCGGTCGGGCCGAGTTCGGAGGCGAAGCCGAACAGGCGCAGGCGGCGTAGGAGCACGAGGACGTGTCCGCCTGCGATGAGGAGCACGCGACTTCGCGCGAGGATCCGGTCCAGTTCGTCGCGGTGGCGGCGGATCGCGGCATGCTCGAACGGTCGGATTGCGGATTCGGCCGCCTCTTCCTCGACGAGGAGCGCGCGCAGATGCTCTTCGTCGAGTCGACGGATGTCTTCGATCGCTTCGTTCCGGATCTCTTCGCGCAGCAGCGGCAGGTCCCGGGGGCGCTCGCGCGCGAGGAGCGCCCGCGCGGCATCGAGCAGGTGAGCGAGGCGAAGCCGGTACAGGGATTGGCGCTCCTCGAGCCTGGACCCGTGTGCGATCAGCTTCTCGAGCAGCGCTGGATCCTCGCGGAACGCATCCTCCGCGCGCTCGAACAGGCGCAGGTTCTCCATCGAGATCCCGCTCTCCGCGAGGTGCTCGCGCAGCTCTTCGTCTTCGTGCTCGCGCTCCTCCCAGCCAGCGGTGATCACGGCGGCATGGAGTTCCCCGCCGCCGAGGAGTTCGCGCACCGCGGGGCCGACGACCGGATTCCAGCGCTGGGGGCCGAGGAGCAGGACCGGTCGGGTGGAGGGGGGGGCTTCGAGCGCGGAGGGCATCGGGATCAGGAGGCGACGATTCGCAATTCGCTCGCGAACCGGTCTGCGATTTCGATCGTGGTGGATAGATCGGGGTGCCGGACGACGATCCAGCCGTCGCCGACGACCGAACTCGTCCAGTCGCGGCGCGGTGATCCGATCGGTGTCAGGTCGACCACCGGGACGTGCTCGGCGAAGCGGCCGAGCAGGGCGTCGAGACCCTCGTAGCGGACGACGCGACCGGCTCCGTCGGCGCGCTTGAAGATCAGCGCAACGTTGTACCGCTTGTGCGTGTCCTGGGAGAGACGGCCGCGGCAGACCGCCTCGGCCCAACCCCGGAAGAGGTCGATGTCGGCTCCGTAGTTCATCGCGTGCACGAGTCGCGCGCCGGGCGGGCGGGCGCCGATCTCGCCAAAGATCGCTTCGCCACTCGGCGTCAGGAACCACTCCATGTGCGTGAAGCCGGTGCGGAACTCCAGTGCCCGGAGGACCCGCAGCCCCAACTCGCACCCCTTCGCGATGTCGGGCACACTCGTGTCGCGTAGCGCGATCGCTTGCCCACTGATCCACGGGTTGAGCCGATGCAGGAGCGGTTTGGGTCGATACCAGGCGACGTTGTGGTAGAGCACGTCCCCCTCGGCGCAGATCGTGTCGAAGGTGAACTCCTCGCCTTCGACGTATTCCTCGACGCTGACTTCGGGCACGTGGCCGATGCGCGCGATCGCGTCATCGAGTTCGGCGTCCGAGCGCACGGGATAGGTGTCGGCGGAGCCCGCTCCGGCGATCGGCTTCACGATGATCGGATAGCCGATCTCCGCCGCCGCGTCGCGCACCTCGGCTTCGGTCCGTGCCCGGTGGTGGTAGGGGGTGCGGATCCCGGCCGCGTCGAGGACCTGCTTCATCGTCTCCTTGTCGCGGAAGCAGGTGGCCTGCTCGACCCCCATCCCCGGGACGCCGAGGGCTTCGCGCAACCGAGCGGCGAGCACGACGCCCGGCTCCCACTGGCACTCCACGCGATCCACCGAACGCCCGCCGAGCCAAGCGAGCACCCGCCGCAGCGTGTCCTCCTCGTCGAGGAGGCTCTTCACCTCGAGGTACCCCGAGAGGGCCCGCCGCGCCTCCGCGTCCAGCCCCGCGGCCGGTCCGTCCCCGACCCCGAACACCCGCGCCCCGATCTCCGCGAGCCCGCGCGTGAACAACGGCATTTCCGCCGGAAACCCAGGTGCCAGCAGCAGGACGTCCATGGCGCACATCCTAACCCGCGCAACCGCGGGTGTCGGGAGTACGGTGTCGGTACGGTGTCAGGACCATTCCCTCCAGCTTCAGCGGGGGCTGCGCGGATACCGCGCAACCCCCGCTGAAGCTGGAGGGAATGGTCCTGACACCGTACCGACACCGTACTCCTCACATGCCTCGCTACCTCGCGCTCTCGCTCCTCGCCCTCGCCTTCTCCTGCGCAGCCCCTTCCCTGGACGTGAGTCGGGAGGAGCTCGATCCGCTCCTCGTGGCCGGCGACCGGGAGGCGGTCGACGACCTCCTCGGCCGCGGGATGGATCCCGGGTTCGGTCTCGTGCGAGCAGCGCGGGTGGGGTCCCTCCCGATGCTGGAGCACTTCCTCGCCTTGGGGGTCGATCCGAACAGCTCGCTCGATGACGGGTACCACTCCACCGCGCTGATGGCCGGGGCCTCGGGCAACCATCCAGAGGTGATCGCGCCCCTCCTGGCGGCGGGGGCGGACCTCGACCAGCAAGACACCCTGGGCGATCCGGCGATCAACTGGGCGGCGTACATGGGGCACGAGGAGTATGTACGCGCTCTCCTCGCCGCCGGGGCGCGGTCCGACATCCGAAGTCCCCACGGCGACGCGTTCGAGATCGCTCTCCGGCAGGGCTGGCGATCGATGATCGTGCTCCTCTCGTCGGAGCCGGCGAGCGGACTCGAGGGGACGGCCCGGGACCTGGTGGCCGCGGCGATCGCCGACGATTCCGTCGGCGTGGCTCGTGCGCTCTCCGAGGGAGCCTCGCCCGACACCCGTACCGCGGCGGGCGTCCCGGTCCTAGCGCTCGTGGCCGAGCTCGACCACGTGCCCGATGTCCGGGCTCTCCTGAACGCGGGAGCGGACGTGGACGCCGCCGACCCGATCGGCTTCACGCCGCTGATGGCGGCGGCACGCGGCGGAGCCGTCGCCGCGATCCGCGTGCTCGCGAAGGCCGGCGCGGACCTCGAACACCGCGCCGAGGTGCAGGGGATGGGGATGAGCGCCCTGCACATGGCGGCGGCGAAGGGCCGTACCGCGGCAGCGCTCGAGCTCCTGGACCTCGGCGCCTGGGCGAACCCCCGGAACGCTCGCGGTGAGACCGCCCTGATGTGGGCGGTCACCGAGGGCCACCCCGAGACCGCACTCGCGCTCCTTCGCGCCGGCTCGGATCCTGACCTCGCGGACGAGGCCGGGTACACCGCGCGGCAGGCGGCGAAGGACTTCGAGTACGTCGAACTGCTGGCGGCGATGGAGTAGGGGAGTACGGGGGGGTACGGGGGTACGGTGTCAGGACCATTCCCTCCAGCTTCGGCGGGGGGTTGCGCGGGTTCCGCGCAGCACCCCGCCGAAGCTGGAGGGAATGGTCCTGACACCGTACCCCCTACTCCCCCCCCCGCTCGAGGCGCAAGCCCTTTTGCACGAGGCCGAGGCCGCGCTCCACGACGGCGGTTTCCGGGTGCCGCAGGATCACGTAGCCGTCCCCCGTGTAGTCCTCGCCGACCGGGTCGCCGGGGCGCGGGAGCTTGGCCTCCACCAGGACCGGCCCGAGTTCCCCGCGCAGCTCGTCGATTCCTTGGATCCGGGAGATCCTGGCTCCCTTGCCGCGCCCGCGCAGGAACACGGCGCCGCAGGCGAAGTGGCGCTTCGGCGGCTCGAAGGCTTCGAAGACCTGGAGTCGGGCCCAGGCGCGGTAGAAGTCGAAGTCGTGGGCGTAGGAGAGCAGGGTCGTGAACTGCGCGCCGGGCGGACGCGCCGCCACCTCGGAGATCGCGATCGAACCGTCCGCGCGCCGGAACCACTCCATGTGCGTGAGTCCCGTCACCATCCCGAGCACGTCGAGCGCGCGCGGGCCCGCCTGGTGGATCGCGTCGTACTCGTCCCCTTCGATGTGGCGCGGCAGGATCACGGCCCACTGCAACCAGGGATGCTCCATCACCTCGAGCGGCGTCTGCAGGTAGCGCGTCACCGAGTGGAACACGTGGCGACCGCCGACGCTGATCGAATCGAAGGAATGCTCCTCGCCCTGGATGAACTCCTCGAGCAGAAGGGGCTCCTTCTTGCTCGGCGGTGAGGCGGCGAGGTACGAGGAGAGTTCCTCGATCGAACCGATGCGCGCCGTTCCCCGCGACCCCGCACCCGCGGGCGGTTTCGCGACGAGCGGAAGCGTTTCGCGAGCGAACGCGAGCGCGCCCTCGAGGTCCGTGACGAGCGCATGCCGGGCGCAGGGCAGCCCGTGCGCCCGCAGCACTTCCTTCATGCGCGCCTTGTCGCGAAAGTTCGTCGCCTCGCGCTCATCCATCCCCCGGATCGACAGGCGCTCCCGTACCGCGGCGATCGGCTCCTGGAGCTGCTCGAGCACCCCGAGCAAGCGCTGCGCCGGCCCGCCCAGCTCGCGTCCCACCTTCGTCACCGCACCCACGAGGGCGTTCGGATCGAGCGCGTTCTCGATGCGAGCGAAGGCGGCCGGCCCGGCGAGCTTTCCATCGAAGCGTTCCGGAGGATCCTGGGAGATGATCCCGAGCCGCACGCCGGGGAGCTCCGCGGTCGCGCGCAGGAAGCGCAGGGTCGTGTCCATCGCGCACGGGGCGACGAAGACGACGCGCAGTTCCTCGGGGGCAGCCATGGGCCGAGATTCTATGCCCCGCGGGGAGAGCACCCAGCGCGAAATCGCTCCCGCGGATCCCTGGCCTTTTCGTCCGTCCGTGGTTTCATGGGCTCTCCCCGCGCCCCACAGAGAGCCCGCTCCTCGCCGAGCGAACGCGCCGATGGCCCCCCTGAACATCCTCGTCGTTTCCTCCGAAGCGACCCCTTTCGCAAAGACCGGTGGATTGGCGGACGTTTCCTCCGCGCTCACTCGCTTCCTCGGGCGGGACGGCCACGACGTGCGGCTCGTGATGCCGCTGCATCGCTGTGTGCGCGAGGGCGACTTCGGCCTCGAGCCCCTCGATCTCGCGCCGTTCCAGGTGGAACTCGGGGCACGCTCGTTCCCCGTTCGCGTCTTCACGGCGCCGCTTCCGAAGAGCGACCGGCGCGTGCTCTTCCTCGACTGTCCCGAGCTCTTCGACCGACCCTCGATCTACACCTCTGGCCCCGACGAGCACCTGCGCTTCGCGCTGCTCTCCGCCGGTGCGCTCCGCCTCTGCCAAGAGCTCGCCTGGAGCCCGGACATTTGCCACGTGAACGAC
>DRLC01000025.1 GCA_011053145.1 Planctomycetota bacterium
CTGTTCCCGGGCCCTCTCTGGATGGTCTACGAATAGGATTCGCAGCCCAAGCGCCGTGCCCCGCCGTTGGCCCGGGTTAGACTCGTCTCCTCCCTCGGGTTCGTTTCCTGTCAACCATGCCTCCCCAATCCACGCCCTCGGTCCGTCGCATCGGTCTGTCCCTGGGCGCTGACGACTGCTGGCCCCTGTGCTACGAAGGGATCCTGTCGGATCTCGACCTCGAGCTCGCCCTCGGGAAGGAACGGGTCCGCTTCGAAGTCGAACGCGTCCCGATCGTGCCCTTCTCGCTGCGGGCGCCCCAGCGCTACGACCTGGTCATCGATCGCCTCACGCATTGGTACGACCTGAGCCGTGAGTGGATCAAGAAGTCGATCCTGCTCGACGGACTCTACGTCTTCAATAATCCGTGGGCCGTGCAGTCCATGGAAAAGCACACGTCCTACTGTGCGATGATGCGTCTCGGGATGCCGATCCCCGAGACCTGGTTGATTCCGCCCAAGGAATATGAAGACAAACCGGACCTCAACACGACCCTCCAGCGCTACGCGAAGATGTTCGAGCTCGGCGATGTGGGGGATGCGGTCGGCTATCCTGCCTTTCTGAAGCCCTTCGACGGGGGCGGCTGGGTCGGTGTCTCGCGCATCGAGAACAGGGACGATCTGCAGCGCGCCTACGATGCCAGCGGCAAGTTCGTGATGCACCTGCAGGCGAGCGTCGAGGGATACGAACGATTCGTGCGCTGCATCGGCGTCGGTCCGCAACGGCGTTTCGTGAACTACGACCCCACGGCGCCACTGCATGCGCGTTATACCAAGGAGAAGGACTTCCTCTCGCCCGCCGACGAGCTTCACCTCGAGAAGGTGCTCCTGACGATCAACGCGTTCTTCGGTTGGGACTTCAACTCGTGCGAATGCCTCTCGAAGGATGGGACCTGGCACCCGATCGATTTCGCGAACCCGTGCCCCGATTCCCAGGTCACCTCGCTCCACATCCATTTTCCCTGGCTCATCAAGTCGATCCTGCGCTGGTCGCTGTTCTGCGCGGCGACGAAGCGTCCGGTTCGCCCGACCCTGGAGTGGGAGCGCTTCTTCGAGATCGCGGACACCGACCTTCCCTACGCGGAGAAGCTCGACGGATACGCCGCCCTCGCGCGCGATCACTTCCAGACCGACGCCTTCGATGCGTTTTGCGAAGAACACCTCGGAGACCTCGACGAGGTGGCATGGGAGTACTTCGGATCGGACCGCGCGCGCGACGCGGTCCACCGCAAGGTCCGCTCGCTCTTCCCCGAACACGAGTGGGAGTCGTTCACCGAGATGTTCTGGCAGGACATCCAGGCCTGGCGGGAGGAAGACGCGGCCGAGCGCGCCGCCACAGCGAAGCGATGAGCAAGATTCACACGAGCTGGTACTCCGATCGCGTCGGACGTGAGGTCACCGTCTGCCGCTGGGGTGAAGTCGGAACTCCCGTGTTGTTCTTCCCCACCGCCGCCGCCGACGCGGAAGAGGGCGAGCGCTTCCACATGGTCGACGCGCTGTCCGACCTTCTCGGTGAAGGCCGCATCAAGCTCTATTCGGTGGACAGCATCGCCGGGATGGCGTGGCTGACCGAGAACAACGACACCCGTGAAGCCGCCCGCATTCAGGACGCCTTCGATGCCTTCTGCACCCACGAGCTGATCCCGGCGATCCGCACGGACTGCAACGATCCTTCGATCGAAGTCATCGCCACCGGCCCCTCGATCGGCGCCTTCAACGCCCTCGCCTCGATCTGCCGGCACCCCGATCTCTACCGAGCCGCGATCTGCATGAGCGGAACCTACGACCTCTCGAAGTTCCTCGAGGGACCCGTAACCGAGACCTACTTCCACGCGTCTCCGCTGCATTTCCTGCCCACCCTTCCGGAGGGGCCGCAACTCGATCGGCTGCGTTCGCGTTTCATCCTGCTCGCACACGGCGAGGGGCGCTTCGAAGAGCCGGACCAGTCCTGGCGCGTCGCGGACGCCCTCGGGGCGCGCGGCATTCCGAACCGCGTCGACTCCTGGGGACCCGACTACCACCACGACTGGCCCACCTGGCGCGAGATGCTGCCCCGCTACCTCGCGGAGATCCTATGAGGAACCGTCGAGGCTCCTGCCAGCCCGCTCGCGCCTGGCGATCGGCGCACTTCCACGCCATCGCCGGCCTCCTCCTCACGGCCCTGCCGGCGGCCTGCTCATCCGACACGACCCCGATGAGCACGCCAGCATGGACTCCACTCGCCGCCTCCTGGACCCCTGCTGCGCTCGAGGGAGAACTCGCCACCCTCGATGGACTCACGCAACGGCTGGCAGAGGGAGAAGAAGGCATCTGGATCGATCGGGTGCTGCGCCGGGAGGACTTTCGTCCAGCCGCGGATCTCCCGGGGAACGTCTGGCATGCCCACATGCCCCCGTACGGCGGAAGTCGTCATGTGTTCGGGCTGCGCTTCGAAGTCGTAGCGGACGGCGAAGTCCTCGACCCTCTGGACCGCGAAAACATCCCCGGCAAGATCACGGCTCCGCTGCAGGAACTCACCGAAAAAGGCCTGTCCCTTCGATTGCCGCGGGGAGCCGAGCCACCGGATGTCGTGAGGGTTTCGACCTTCCTGAGCCGTGGCTTCGCGGAGGACGGGGCTTGGAGAGCGGTCGTCGAAGGGAAGATCGGCGAAGGACTCGCCGTCTGGCCGGGCGAAGAGACCACGATCGAGAGTCCGGTCCCTGCCGATGCCGTGCTGCGCTTTCGGATCGACGGAACGGCGTGGGACGCTTCCACTCCGCCCGCCCGTTTCGAGGTCCTCCTCGACGGGGACCTCCTGTTTCAGGAAGAACTCGATCTGAGCGTCGGCGGGGACGGCCTTCTGCGCGAAGTCGACCTTCCAATCGACGGACTCCCTCGCGGGCGCTTCACGTTCCGCGTCAGGGGCGCCGGAGGGACCACCGCTTTCTTCGCGCCGACGATCGGACCGAAGGAGATCGGCTCGCCTGGGTCGAGGCCGTGGGGAGACACC
>DRLC01000026.1 GCA_011053145.1 Planctomycetota bacterium
GCTCGGGGCCCCAGCGGTGGGCTGGCGCGGTCTCGTCGGCCAGGGCGCCGGTCGGGGGTGGGGGGATTCTGCGCCGGGGGCGGGGCGTGGGGTGGACCATGGCGCAGAGGACGACCGGTTCGGGTCGGGGCCGGTTTCGTGCTCGCGGGGGATCCGCCGGGGAGAGGGGCACCGGCTCCGGAGGAGAGCGGCGAGAACCACGGGGCCCTCGCCTCGACGATGCAGGGGGGACGGGCGGCAACGATCCTGACGCAGGGCGGGAGCGCGAAGACGGGCAGCTGCCCGAGGAGGTTGACCTCGAGCCACGTCGGTCAGGTGCGGCAGAAGCCGAAGTCGGGATCAGGCGGGCCGAGCTGGATGAGCTCGCGCGGGAGGATCACTCGCTCGCCGATTCGGCTCCTGAGGCTGCCTTCTCCCATAGGGCCCGAACCGGGACCGCGTAGAGGTTGTCGCCGAAACCCACGCTGGTCTCGCCGTCGTACAGCACCACGCCGGCGGCAAAGCGCTTGCCCGCCGCCCTCGCGAGCTTGCGTAGGCCGCGGAAATCGGCGGCGGTCACGGTGGAGGATGCCTTGACCTCGATGCCGGCGAGTCGGCGGCCCGGGCCCTCGAGCACCACGTCCACTTCGAACCCGTCCTTGGCGCGGAAATGGTGGAAGCGGATCTCGTGCTCGTGTCCGCTGGCCAGGCGGCGCAGCTCCTGCAGCACGAAGGTCTCGAGGAGCTGTCCGTACGTTTCCCGGTCCTCGTAGAGGGCGGCGGCGTCGAGCCCGAGGAGCGCAGCAGCCAGCCCGGTGTCGCCCATGTGCAGCTTCGGCTTCTTCACCAGACGGCTGAGACGGTTCGTGTGCCAGGGCGGAAGCTCCTCGAGGAGGAAGACCTGCTCCAGCAGCGTCACGTAGTCGCGGATGGTCGGGCGGCTGAGCTGGAACGGCCCCGCCAGGTCGGCCACGTTGGGCAGGCGCGCCGTCTGCCCTGCCGCCAGCGCCAGGAGCCGTGGCAGCGTGTCGAGCGAGGCGATGCGCGCCAGACTCCGCACGTCGCGCTGCACCATGGTCTCGATGTAGCCCCGGTACCAAGCGGCTCGCCGGCGTGGAGCGGTCCTGGCGAGTGCAGCGGGATACCCGCCCGCGACCACCCGCTCGGCGAGCAGGCGCCCGAGGCGCTCGCCCCGTCGACTCTTGAAGGTCCCCTCGAAGAGCGCTCCGAGGAAAGGCGTGCGACGCCCCTCGATCTCACACTGCGCAAAGGGAAAGAGACGCAGGATCTCCATCCGCCCGGCCAGCGAATCGGCGAGCTGAGGCACGAGCAGTACGTTGGCCGAACCGGTGAGCAGGAACCGCCCGGGCGCACGGTCCCGGTCCACCGCGACCTCGAGGGCGGTGAACAGGCTCGGAACGCGCTGCACTTCATCGAGGACGGCGCGCTCGGGCAGGTCAGCGACGAAGCCCACCGGGTCGGATTCGGCGGCGGCGCGGGAGACGTCCTCGTCCAGATCGAAGTAGGCGTAACCGAGCTTCCGGCCCACGCGCTGCGCCAGGGTCGTCTTGCCACACTGGCGCGGCCCGTTGATGAGGACGACCGGGCTGTCGCCCAGCGCTTCCTCACGGACGGGCCTCGACCAACCGGGGCATGATCTTGCCGGAAGCCATGGTGGCCGACAGCAGCACTGCAGACCGTCCAAATGCAAGGTTTTGTCTCGTCCACATGCAACCTTTTGGTCCGTCCAATCGCAACGCCGCGTCAGCCCCGTCCTCCCCCCGGGAGATTCCCCGCAGCTCCTCGATCAGCTCGGCGTCGGCTCGCCGGTTGGTGGAACCCACCCGGACGAAGACCCCGTCCACCGGCCCCTTTCGCGTCAGGAAGCGAGGTCGCCCTTGCCGCTCACGCGATCGAGTCCAGGTAGGGCTGCATGACGCGCGCAACGCGGCAGATCCGCGCGAAGCGCGCCAGGTCGGTCGCGCCTCCGCGGTACTTCCGGCTGAAGTCGCGCAGCGCTTCCACGGCGACGTCGATCCCGATCTTGTTGCGGTACTTGAAGCAGTCGGCGACCGTCTTGGCGGCGGAATAGACGCGGATGGGGACTCCCTCGACCCGACATTCCTCGATGCCCTCGGTCAGCGCCTCCCCCGAGAATCGCGCGATCCGCAGGCGGGGAGTGTCGAGACGCGGGCGCCGTGCCTTCTCGGCCAGGGCGATCCAGACCTCCGCGGGCGATTGGGTCGTGAGCCCGTGGAAGCGCAGGGCGGTCAGCAGGCAGAAGACCCCGCCGGGTACGCCCTTGGCCACCTGCGCCAGGGAATGCTCGGCCGAGATGGGGTGCCGGGCGACGGCGTAGACCCCCCGTGCCTGCCGGACGACCAGCCCCTCCTCCACGAGTCGGACCAGCTCCGCCCGGGTGATGCCGTGGGCCGCGAGGTCCCTGGGGCGAGAGAGACCCTTCTCCTCGATCAGCCGTAGCGCTCGCTCTCTCTTCGTCTCCCCCATGGCGGCCAAGGCGATACGAAACGTCGGGAGTTGCACACAACCCCCGACATTCTGGAACACCCCCTGGCGAAGACGCCCGCTCCGACGCTGATGTCGGCCTCGATCTCTTCGAGGGGACGCGGTGGGGTGTCGCGGTAGAAGTGCGGCTGAGGTTGATCTCGTCTCCCGTGACGCGGACGCGAGCAGCCCGCGCGAAGCCGGCGCGCTGCGGCACGGGTGAGGAGGACGGGGATACGGCGGCGGGTCGGGGCCCCGGAGAGCCGCCGGAGCGGTCCCGGCTGCCAGGCCGTCGGTCAGGGGTAGGGCGATTCGGCGCCGGGGGCGGGGCGTGGGGTAACCCATGGCAGAGGGAGCGACCGGCTCGGATGGGGCTCGGTTACGTGGCTGCGCTGGACATCCGCACGGGGGAGGATCCGAATCTGGCAGCGGGGACCGAGGAACCGAGGGAGCGTTGACCGCGCGCTCAGGCGTGACTCGCTACTTCGGAAGGGGCGCTGGAGGCCCGTCAGGGGGCGGCAGGGAGCCCAGGGCGTCCTTTTTGGAAGTCAGACTTCCAAAAAGGACGGATGTGACCGATCCTGGAGCCATGATTCGCCGCCACCTGGAAGCCCCTCTGCGCGAGCTCGCCCGGAGCTATCCCGTGGTCGTGGTGACCGGGCCGCGGCAGTCCGGGAAGACGACCCTGTGCCGGGAGGCCTTTCCCGAGCTCCCCTATCGCAACCTCGAGCCGCTCGACCAGCGGACGATGGCGCGCGAAGACCCGCGGGGGTTCTTCGCGGAGCTCATGGAGGGCCCCGGGGGCGCGGTCATCGACGAGATCCAGAACGTCCCCGAACTGACGAGCTATCTCCAAGTGCTGGTGGACGAGGAGCCCGAGCGGCGGCCGTTCGTCCTCACGGGGTCCCACCAGCTCGGCCTGACGAGCGCCGTCTCCCAGTCCCTCGCCGGGCGGGCGGCGATGCTGCACCTCCTGCCGCCGTCGCTCGGGGAGCTGCGCGGGTTCGGGGAGCTGCCCGAGACGCCCTGGCCCCTCCTCTGGCGGGGAGCCTATCCGCGCATCTTCGAGGAAGGCGTGCCGGCCGGGCGCTGGCTCGTCGACTACTTCGAGGCCTTTGTGCTGCGCGACGTGCGTTCGATCACGAACGTAGGCGACCTCCGGGCGTTCACGCGCTTCGTCGAGCTATGCGCGGCCCACACCGGCTGCGAGCTGAACCTCTCCCGGCTCGGGGGCGACGCGGGCGTGTCCCACCACACCGCGAAGAGCTGGATCTCGATCCTGGAGGCGAGCTTCCTGATCCAGCTCGTCCCCGCATGGCACGGCAACCTGAGGAAGCACCTCGTGAAGCGGCCCAAGCTGCACTTCCTCGACACGGGTCTCGCCTGTCACCTGTTGCGCATCCGCGAGCCGCAGCAGCTCGAGCGCCACCCCCTGCGCGGAGCGATCTTCGAGAGCTGGGTCGCCGCCGAGCTGCTCAAGGCCCGCCTGCACCGCGCCCTCCCCAGCGACCTCTTCCACCTGCGAGCGAAGAGCGGACTCGAGCTCGACCTCCTGCTGGACCAGGGCGCGCGGATCGACCTCTTCGAGGCGAAGAGCGGCGCGACCGTCGTGCCCGATCACTCGGCGGCGCTACGACGGGTGGGATCCTTGCTCGCGGAGGAAGAACGCGCGCCGGAACTCGGCATGCACCTCGTCTATGGTGGGTCCGAGCCGACGACCTTCCGCAAAGTGAAGATCACACCCTGGAATCAGCTCGACGCCCTCGCGGAATCGCTCTGAGAACGGGGATCGAGCAAACCGCTCGAAAGACGCTTCCCCCACCGAGTGCATGCGCGGGCAAGGCTCCGCCGGGCCTCTGCATCGACCTCGCCCAGGTCTCCGCATCCAGGCGAAGTAGCCGACCAACGCTCAAAGCGCTTTCCCGCACTCCTGGCAGAACTTCGAGTCTTCCTCGTTCAACTTGCCGCACGCGCGGCACTTGATCATGACGACGGGCTCGGCGTCGCCCTTGGCCTTCGTCAGGTCCGTTTCCTCGAGGGCGTCCTGGAGCATTCCGCCGGCCATGCGCGTGTAGGGTTCGAGGTCCTTGCGCGCCTGGGAAGGATCGAGGAGGACGCCCGAACCGGCGAGGCCTCGGGCGCCGATGCTGCGGAGGATCCCCCCCACGACGATGAAACCCATGCCGACCAGGGGCCGGAGCATCATCGAGGAAGGACCTGGGGCGAAATGGTGGGAGTCGCCGAAGCCCGCCGCGAAGGTCACGAACGTCGAGGCGAAGAGCAGGACGCCGAAGATCACCAGAGCGGTGCCTCCGTAGTACGCGCCCTTGCGGTTCGGGGAGATCTCTCTCGTCATGATGGAGTTCCTCTGCTTCGGGCCCCGGCTCGTTCCGGTCCCCCGGTGGACGCGATGCTACCCCGGATCGGTGGGTCGATTCACCGAAAGCCGGGCGAGCGGGAATTCGGGAATCCTCCTGGGGAGCTCCGCACGGCCCCGGACTCGATCGCAATCGGAACAAACACGGGAATCGTTCGGAAGGCTTCGTGTCGGCGACCCAAGGAATGCGCGGCGCGGAGGCAACGCGATCCCCCCGCCGAGGTGGACGCGCTACGCCGGAGCGTCGCCCCGTCCCAGGGCTCGGCGCAACGCGAAGTATCCGACCAGCCCCGAGACCAGCGTTCCGAGCAGGATGCCCAGGCGTTCGAGGCCGCCGAGGTCGGTGGCTTCGTCGAAGGCGAGGGAGGCGATGAAGAGGCTCATCGTGAAGCCGATGCCGCAGAGGACCGCGATCGCGTGGAGCTGGCGCCAAGTGATCGAACCGGGGAGGGCGGCGAGGCCGAAGCGAACGGCGAGCCAGGAGAGCGCCAGGATGCCGACCTGCTTTCCGAGGAAGAGGCCGAGGAGGATCCCGAGGGGAACGGGATGGACCATGTCGGCCAGGGAGAGGCCGGTGAGCGAGACGCCCGCGTTCGTGAAGGCGAAGATCGGCAGGACGCCGAAGGCGACGAAGGGGTGCAGGTCGTGCTCGAGCTTGCGCAGGAGGGAGGGAGAGTCGGCCGGCGCGCGCAACGGAATGAACATCGCCAGGATGACACCGGCGATCGTCGCGTGCAGGCCGGACTTCAGGACCGCGACCCAAAGCGGGATGCCGATCAGAACATAGGGCACGGCCATGCGGACGCCGAGGCGGTTCAGGACGAGGAGGACGACGATCAGGGCGCCGGCGATCGCGAGCGCGATGCCGGAGAGCTTCGTCGTGTAGAGCAGCGCGATCAGAACGATCGCAGCCAGGTCGTCGAAGATCGCGACGCTGAGCAAGAAGGCCTTGAGGGCGGACGGGACCCGGCTGCCGAGCAGCGAAAGCACGCCGAGCGCGAACGCGATGTCGGTCGCGGTCGGAATCGCCCATCCGCGCACGGCCGCCTCGTCGCCGCGGTTGAACAGGAAGTAGATCCCGGCCGGCACCAGGATCCCCCCGAGCGCCGCGAAGGCGGGCAGGGCGGCCGATCGCAGGCTCGAGAGGTGCCCCTCCGCCATCTCTCGCTTCAGCTCCATCCCCACGAGGAAGAAGAAGACCGCCATCAAACCGTCATTGATCCAGAGGATCAGCGGCTTGTGGAGGTCGAGCGCGCCGATCCGCAGTTGGACCGGCACGTCGAGGAGTTCGTCGTAGGCACCGGAGAGCGGCGAGTTCGCGACGACGAGTGCGAGCACCGCCGCCGCCATCAACACGAGCCCGCCGGCGGACTCGAGATGGAGAAACTCCAGAAGGAGACTGCGCGCGCTCTTGGCTCTCGGTCGTTCTTGGTTCTGCATGGGGCGAGTCCGCGGGGGACGCCGGGGTGGTCGATCGAGGGCCGCACGAAGATACAGAGGGCAGCCCTCCCCCACCAAGAAACTCGCGGAGAAGCGCGTGCCGTGGCTTCCGGCCCAGGAGAAGATCCCC
>DRLC01000027.1 GCA_011053145.1 Planctomycetota bacterium
CGCCGCCACCCCGGGAGGCGATCGCGAGCAAGAGGTGTTCGGTGGACAGGTACTCGTCGCCGAGCTTCTTGGCACGATCGCCGGCCTCCTGGAGGACGGCGCCGAGCTCGGCCGCGGGTTGAGGCGAGGCGCCGCTCTGGCGGGGCATGCGCTCGAGGATCCGCTCGACCTCGGCCCGCAGGACCTTGGGGTCGGCCTCGAGCTTCCCGAGCAACGCAGCGAGGACGCCCTCGGGCTGCTCGAGGAGGGCCGCGCACAGGTGCGCCGAGGTGAGCTCGGGGTGGCCGGACTCGGTGGCGAGGGCCTGGGCGGCCTGGATGGCTTCGGTGGATCGGTTCGTGAAAGGAAGTTGTTGCATGGTTGGATACGCTCCTGCCGCTGGTGGGCAAGGGGTGTGCCAGACGAAAAGGCGCCCTCACGGGGTCATGGAGGGGGGGGAGGGACCTGCGAAGCCTTCCCATGGGGCCAGAATGGCAGCTGGAGCCACTTTGGCAGTGGCGCGGCCCGGGGACGCCTGGTCCCCGGGCGGTTCGGGCTGCGTAGGAACCTGGCAACGCGCGGCAGGCCATCCGTTCTCCGGGCCGAGTCCGGTTAGATTGATTCGCCATCGCGATTCCAGAAGCCCACCAAGGAACTCCATGAGACCTCACCTTCCCCCCACCCCTCTGCTCGTACCTCTCTCCCTCGCCCCCCTGCTCGTCAGCTTCCAAGGGCCCATCGACGGCGGGCAGGACGGGGCCCGTATCGCCTCCGCCCAGCCCGCCGCGGAGGCGGCGGCCCAGGAGGGCGATGAGACCCCCTTCGGGAAGCTCCTCGCTCGCTTCAAGGAAGCCGAGGAGGCCCACGCGCGAGAGCTGCGCGCAACGAAGGATCGGGACGAGCGCCGCAAGCTCCGCAAGGACCGCGTCGAGGCGGACTTCTGGCCCGAGTTCGAGGCTCTCGCGGCTTCGGGCAACGGCCGAGCGCTCCTCTGGATGGCGCGCCACGTCAGCCGTGCGGGGTTCGGACCGAAGGAGACCAAGACCCGCCGCGGCGAGATCTTCCGCGAACTCGTCGATCGCTATGGAGACCGCCCCTGGTTCGGAGAGGCGATAGGTGATCTCGCGAAGGCCCGCCGAGACCTCGGTGTCGAATGGCTCCACGCCTCGTTGCTCCACATCGCGAAGGCCAACCCGGATCAGGAGGTCCAGTCGAAGGCGCTCGGCGCGCTCGCCCAGGACCTGCTCCGCAGGGACGGCGACGAGGCGGCCGCGGGCGAGATCCTGGCGCGCCTCGAGAACGACTACCCCGACACGGAGGCCGGTCGCAACGCAGCGAAGAAGCGATTCGAGATGGAGCACCTCGTCGTCGGGAAGACCGCCCCGGATTTCGCAGCCCGGACGATCGACGGCTACGAATTCAAGCTCTCCGACTTCCGCGGCAAGGCCGTGCTGCTCGACTTCTACGGCTTCTGGTGAGGCGCCTGCGTGGCGGGCATGCCCCACCTCAAGGAGCTCGTGGAGCTCTACGAAGACCAGCCCTTCGAACTGATCGGGATCAACACCGCGGACAGCGAGGAAGATTACCGCGCGGGCGTCGAGAAGCACGAGATGACCTGGCTCAGCGCCTTTCAGGGCGACGAGCCCGAGATCACCCGCACCTACCAGATCGCCGCCTTCCCGACCTACATCCTGCTCGATCCGGACGGACGCATTCTCTACCGCGGCCACGATGGCAAGGCGGTCAACGAGCCACTGGCGAAACTCATGGCGAAGTTGAAGGAGAAGGACGCGGGCACGGGAGCGACCGAAGAGAAACGCTGACCCGCTGAGCCGAACCCACGAGAAGCGCCCGCCGCCCGGAACCTCCGGACGGCGGGCGCTTCCTTCTGCTCGCGTCAGCGCAGCGTGGTCGCCACGCGTCGGCTGAAGCTGCCGGCGGTCGCGTCGAAGGCGAGGGCTTGGGCGTAGACCGTCAGTCCGACGAGCGTGGGGTCGAGCGGTACGGTCGCTATGTCCACTCCCGGGACGAGGCCCGATCCGAGCTGCGGGGCGAACGAGAGGTCGATCAGGATCGCGCCGAACTTCTTGTGCTGGAAGAAGCCGGTGCCTGTCGAGCCGAGGAGCACGTAGCCCTGGCCCACGGCGCCGTCGGTCGTATAGGTGAGCTGCGTTCCGAGGGTGCCTGTCCCGGCAACACCGAGCGTGGTTCGGTTGAACTCGTCCCAGCCCATGTCGCTTACCGGGATGCCGTCTCCGTCTCCATCCAGGACCCGGGGATCGACATCGCCGTCGGTCTGTCCCGCGAGGGAGTTCGTGGTCGGGAGTCCCTGGTCCACGAGGGGCGAGTTCGGGGACAGATGGAATTCGGGCCCCTGGATGAGCGGGAACACGTCGACCATGCCCAGGGACCATGTAAGCGTGCCGGTTCCACCGACACCGGCTTGTCCACCCTCCACGTCCGAGTACGAGACCGTGAAGGATCCACCCTGGATGTAGAGTTCCTGACCCTCGGTGGCGATATCCGCCCAGAGGATCTGGTTGACGGCATCTGTCGTGCAGCTTTGGAGGTACATCGCTCCCCCGCGTCCGGGGGTTCCGGGCTGACCCAGGATGCTTTGGCCGTCGGCGGCGAGGTTTCCGGTGAACGTGTTGCCCTCCAGCGTCAGGGTGGACCCGATCGCGTAGATCGCTCCGCCCTTGTTCAAGGATTCATCCGAGCAGGAGTTCGCGGAAAAGAGGTTGTTGCGAAGCACCACCGGTGAACTCGCGGTGATGTAGATCGCTCCCCCATATCCACCGCCGAAGTCGGCGAAGACGTCGTTGTTCAGGAAGAGGTTGCCGTCGAACTCGGGAGAGGATCCTTCCACATAGACGGCTCCTCCCCGGCCCTGGTCGGGAAGCTGGATGTTGTTCTTGATCACGTTGCGCACGAAGCGCGGCGTCCCTCCGGAGGAGATGTAGATCGCGGGGCCGACCGAAGAGGCGAAGATGTTTCTGAAAAGGCAGTTCGTGATCACCGGCGAGGAGCCCATGCATTCGAGGGCGTGTCCCATGGGCGTTGGGAGCTGCACCTCGAAGCCGTCGAGCACCGCGCCGCTGCCCTCCGCGCTGACGAAGCGCACCGGGCCGAGGGCCGTGACGGCGCTCCCTTGGAGGCTCTTCACGACGACATCCTTCCCGAGGTAATCGAGGGCGCCGTAGTTCCCACCATAGACCAGGATCGTGTCTCCCGGCGCGGCGGCATTCATCGCGACTTGAACATCACAGAAGGGGTCCGCGAGCGTGCCGCTCCCGGTCGCGGGGCAGGTATCGTCATTGACGTACCAGGTCGTCTGGGAATGGGCGGCGGTGGCGAGGGCGCAGGCGGCAAGAACGCAAGGGGCGAGCCGGTGGATCATTGGGGTCTCTCCGTATGGGGCGGGAAGCTCTGGCCGACGGGGCGGCGTGCCCCGCGGACGATCGTTTCACGACGGTAAGCGAGACTCTCGATCTCGGCAAGATGGATGCACCCGGCGGCGAAGGATCCCGCTTTCGTCAGGCTCGGACGCCGACCGCTTCGAGCACGTCCCTGATCCGTGAGCGGTGGGACGCCTCGACCGGGACGAGCGGCAGGCGCACGACTTCCTCGAGGAGTCCGAGGTGGGCGAGCGCGGACTTGAGCGGCGTCGGGTTCGTCTCGAGCGTGAGGGCACGCACGAGCGGGGCGACACTCTCCATCAACGCGGGTGCCTTCGACGGGTCCGGTTCGGCGCCGCGGCGTCCGAGGCCGAAGAGCGCGACGAGGTTGGCGATGCGCGCGGGGACGAGGTTGGACGCGACGCCGACCACGCCGGCGGCGCCGAGCTCGAGGGCGTCCGCGATCCAACGATCCTCTCCGCAGAGCACGGCGACCGGGGTGGTTTCGATCAAGATGCGCAGCCGTTCGAGCGAATCGGAGGCCTCCTTGATCGCGACCACGTTCGGGTGCTCGCGGGCGATGCGGGCGACGGTCTCGGGTTGGAGGTCGACACCCGTGCGCGAGGGGATGTTGTAGAGCGCGATCGGAAGCGGCGTCGCCGAGGCGACCTCGGCGAAGTGGGCGACGAGCCCCTCCTGGCTTGGGCGGGCGTAACTCGGTGTCGTCGCGAGCAGGGCATCGACACCGGCGCTCGCGGCTCCGGAGGCGAGTTCCACGGCGATGCGCGTGTCGCTCGTCCCGATCCCGGCGATGACCGGGATGCGGCCCCGCACCGCCCCCGCGGAGTATTCGAACAGCGCGACGCGTTCATCGAAGGACAGGGCGGATCCTTCGCCTGTCGAACCGCCCACCACGAGCCCGTCCGTTCCTGCGCCGACTTGGCGTTCGATCAGTCCGAGGAGGGCGGGGTAGTCGATGGAGCGGCGCGAGTCGTCCCGGAACGGCGTTGGGAGCGCGGTGATGCTTCCGGAGAAGATGGGCGTGTCGCGGGTGCCGCTGGGATTCATGGCGTTGCGTTCCTCGCGATGATCTCACGCATCTCGCGCACGGCGGCATCGACGCCGACGAAGAGTGCGCGGGCGACGATCGAGTGTCCGATGTTGAGCTCTTCGAGGTGGGGGAGCGCGCAGATCGGGCCGACGTTGTCGTAGTCGAGTCCGTGTCCGGCGTTCACGCGCAGTCCGAGTTCGTGCGCGCGCTCGGCGCCGCGCACCAGGCGATCGAGTTCGCGTTTGCGCTCATCTCCCTCCGCGTTCGCGTAGCGGCCGGTGTGCAACTCGACGAAGTCGGCTTCGAGCTGTGCGGCTGCCTCGAGCGCACGTTCCTCGGGGTCGACGAACAGGCTGACCGAGATCCCCTTCTCGCGATACCGGGGCATCACGACCGCGAGCCGCTTCGCCTCCCTGACGACGTCGAGCCCGCCCTCGGTCGTCACTTCCTCGCGCCCCTCGGGCACGAGGCAGACCTCGTCCGCACCGCTCGCGAGTCCGATCTCGACCATCTCCGGCGCGAGAGAGGATTCCAGATTCAGGAGCGTCGAGATCGACCGGCGCAGGGCCGCGACGTCCGCGTCCTGGATGTGGCGCCGATCCTGGCGCAGGTGGCAAGTGATCCCGTCGGCCCCCGCGGCTTCGGCGAGGAGCGCCCAGCGAATCGGGTTCGGCTGGGAGATGCGCCGCGCCTCCCGGACGGTCGCGACGTGGTCGACGTTGACGTGAAATCGAAGCAGGGGATCTTCCTCCTGGGGAGGCCGATTCTACCGCTCGCAGTACGGAGTCAGGTAGCCCGGAGTCAGGACCGTTCCCTCCAGATTCAGCGAAGGATTCGCTGAATCTGGAGGGAACGGTCCTGACTCCGGGCTACCTGACTCACTCGTCGGGGACGTAGACAACCTCGCCCGTGGAGAGTCGGTAGGCCGTACCGAGCCGCTCCCCCTCCCCGTCGAGATCCTCGGTGCTCTCGCGGAACCGTCTCAAGGGGACCCTCCTGAGGTCGACGCGCTCGTCCAGTCCCGTGGACCCCGATGGGGGAGTGACTTGTCCGTCTGTGATGCGAATGCCGTACAGCGATACGAGTGCCGTCAGGAGGGCAACTGCGAACACCATGCCCGTGTCGAAGAGATTGGCCAGTACGGTCAAGGGATCCTCGTCCGAGATTCGAAGCACCCTGCGGTGAGGGGGCCGGCGACTTCTTCTCACGATCCTTCCCCCGTCGAATACTGATCCACGACGAGTTCGACCAGCACGAGATCGCGGGCGTACCAGATCTTCCGCGCATGCAGGAGCGTGTAGGCGATTCCCCCGACGAGCAGGCCCAGGATCGTGGTGCTGAAGGCGACGACCAGGTTGTTCGAGAGTGTCTCGAGGTCTCCCCGCCCCAGGCCGATGAGTGCCGGACCGAGTGGAATCAACGTTCCCATCAGGCCGAGCATTGGGCCGAGCCTTGCGAGTAGGAGCAGACGGGACAGGCGAGCTTCACACTCGACCTCCAGCTCGGACAGGATCGCATCGAGTTGGGCAGAGTTTCCAGATACCTCGGAGAGTCGCGCGAGGAGGGGCGGTGGAAGTCGATCAACGCGTGGGTCGAGCACACCTGTGGGGTGACCTGCTCCCGATCGGATGTTTCGCCCCCTCGTGAGTGCCTCACGCAGGAACGAACCCGCGGAGACGAGGGACGCACCGAGGAGCGCCAGTAGTCCGAAGACCACCGGCTCGAGAAGAGTATTCGAGATGACGAACAGGATCCGGGTCCCGGTGTCCATGTCAGCCCAGCCCCCCGCGCGGTCGGCGTATCGCGAAGCCGAGCAAGACCAGGGCGGTTCCGATTGCAAGGATCCGACGCAATGACTCGTCGATGGAATCCGGACGCTGCGCTGGAATGAGGGCACGTCCCTGGACCCGGCGCGTCTTCTTCCCAGAGTGATCTGGAGCGGCCGCCTCGGATAAGTCTTCCCGGGCCGCG
>DRLC01000028.1 GCA_011053145.1 Planctomycetota bacterium
ACCGAAGGTGCCCACTTCATCGGAGACGAGCCCGAGGAAGGCGTCGGAGGACTCGACGACGAGGTCTTCGCTCCCGAGGTGGCTCGCATTGAGCCCCAGCTTGGCGTCGGAGACCCGCGCGCGCCCGAGCGGGACGTTGGTGCCGACCATGAGCTGGCCGGAGGTGATGACGTCGCGCGCCCCGAAGTCTGGATCGACCTTCTTCCCGTCGATCAGAGCGGAGCTGGAGATGTCGGCGTCGACGATCGATCCGTCGACGATTTCGCTGCTGTCGATGGATTGTCCGAGCTGGGTGAAGGAGTCCGCGTGGAGCCCGTCGACCATGTCGGCGTTGAGGTTGGGGACGCGCAGTTTCGAGCCGACGAGCAGCGGAGGCTGGGAGAGGATGGTGGACCGGAGCTGGCCCTGGGCGAGGATGTTGCCGCCGACGGTCAGCCGCTCGGTGGGGAAAGTCGTGCCGATCCCGACGCTCCCCGTGGCGTTGACGAAGAAGTCGCTCGAGAGGGGCATGAGCATCCCGAGCGTGGGCACGGTGGATGCCTGCAGACAGGCGCCGGTGACCGCATCCCGGATGCGAGCGGCGCAAGAGCCGCCGAACTGGAGGTCTTCGGTCGCGGTGAGGGAAGCCGGTGACGGGGCACCGAGGGGAGCGAGGGCCACGCGCCGGCCGTTTCCCGGAGCGTCACGGTTCCCACGCGGCCTCTCTCCGTGGGCCTTGCCCGTACCGGCGCCCGTTTCGGGGAGAGGGATCGTGTCCGCATCGTCCTCGAAGGTTGGAGCCGTCGGGACGACCGCGGGGCGTTCGGCGAGGTGGTTTCCCGGGCCGAGGTCGAACCCCTCGAAGCGCGCCTGCCCGAGATTGCGGAAGGCGAGGAATCCGCGCTCCACCGAGAGGAGCACATCCTCGACATCGTCCCCGTCCAGGTCGATCCAATCGATGCTCTCCACGGATTCGGTCTCGGGGACCACCAGGCCCGCCTCCATGGTCGCGTCGTGGAGCACGGCCATCTCGTTGAGGAGCAGGTGGATCGAACCCTCGCCCCAGACGAGCAGGTCGAGGTCCCCGTCGTCATCCACGTCTTTCCACTGCGCGGAACGGCCGGGCACGAGCGGCACGACATCGGGCGGCACGGGAACCAGGGAGCGGTCCGGGCTGCGGAGGAAGAGGCGGCCCCCTGCCCGATGAGCAAGGTAGAGGTCGGGGCGGCCGTCCCCGTCCAGGTCGCCGAACGCCATTCGCCCTGGGGTCTTCCGTGCGGAGGAGTCGGGCGTGGAGGGGGACGCCGGTCCCTGGGACAGAGCCTGGAGAATCAGGAGGAGGAAGATCATGGCTTGTTCGCGGAGCTGGATTTCGTGTCTGGAAGGGGAGCGAAGCTCCCGCCGGGAGCCCGCCACGAGGAGCGGTGGCTCGCGTCTGAATGCTCGGGAACGGGAGGAACCGCGCCCCCGAGCCGCTTCACTTGGAGGGACGAGGCTGTGGGAAGACACGCCCCCTGGGCGGGACCGCGCGGCCTACTCGTTGCGGTAGATCCGCACGCCGCCGCTGGAGTTGGTGAAGACGAGGTCGGCGTCTCCGTCCGCATCGAGGTCGGCGGCGACGGCCGAGGTGCTGGCGTTCGTGCCGAGGGCCGCGCCGCTGTCGGTGAACAGGCCCGTGCCGTCGTTCGTGTACACCCGGTTCGCCTCGCCGTCGTTGGCCACGAGGAGGTCGAGGTCTCCGTCACCGTCGATGTCGGACAGGGCGACGGAGGTGCTGGCGCCCGTGCCGAGGGCTTGGCCGCTGTCGGCGAAGACACCGGCCCCATCGTTCGTGTAGACGAGGTTGGCCTGGGCTCGGTTGGCGACGACGAGGTCGAGGTCCCCGTCGCCATCGATGTCCCCGAGGGTGACCGAGGTGCTCGCCGCCGTGCCGAGGGACTGTCCGCTGTCGAGGAACGTCCCGGTGCCGTCGTTCGTGTACACGCGGTTCGCCCCGCCGTCGTTGGCGACGACGAGGTCGAGGTCCCCATCGCCATCGGTGTCCCCGAGGACCGCCCCGCGGCTGGCGCCGCTGCCGAGGGACTGGGAGGTGTCGGTGAACACCCCCGCGCCGTCGTTCGTGAAGACCCGGTTGCCCTGACCGTCGTTGGCGGTCACCAGATCCAGGTCCCCGTCTCCGTCGATGTCGCCGAGCGAGGAGGACTGCGACGCGAAGGCTCCGAGGGACTGTCCGCTGTCGAGGAACGTCCCGGTGCCGTCGTTCGTGTACACGCGGTTCGCCCCGCCGTCATTGGCGACGATGAGGTCGAGGTCCCCGTCCCCGTCGAGGTCGCCCAGCGAAGACGATGTGCTGGTCGCGGTCCCGAGGGACTGAGTGCTGTCGGTGAAGGTGCCCGTGCCGTCGTTCGTATAGAGCCGGTTTCCCTGGCCGTTGTTGGCGACGACGAGGTCCAGGTCCCCGTCCCCGTCGACGTCGCCCAGTGTGGAGGATGTGCTCGTGTCGGTGCCGAGGGACTGGGAGCTCTCGACGAAGTTCGCCGCTCCCCATGTGCCGGTGAGGGAGTTGAGGTAGATCCGCATGGGCTCGAAGGTCACGTGGCCGTTTCCGACCACGAAGTCGAGGTCTCCGTCGCCGTCCAGATCGCAGAGGCCGATGGACTCACTCCCCTCGTCCGTGCCGAGCAGGGCCTGACCTGAGAACGTGAACGTCCCCGTGCCGTCGTTGAGGTAGAGGTCCTTGCCCTCGATGCCTGGATTGGCGTTGGCGAACACGACGTCGAGGTCCCCGTCTTGGTCCACGTCGCCGAGGGCGAGGTCGAGGCTGTTGCGGAGGCTTCCGAGGAGCTGGCCCGTGTCGGTGAAGGTGCCCGTCCCGTCGTTCCGGAAGACCCGGTTGCCCGTCCCGGGGACCAAAGTGAGGGCCGCGTTGACGATGTCGAGATCCCCGTCCCCGTCCACATCCCCGAGCGCGACCGAGCGACCGAAGTCGGAGGTCAACGCTTGCCCCGTGTAGGTGAACGTCCCCGTGCCATCGTTCGTGTAGACGCGGTTGCCGTCGGGCGTGTCGTTGGCAACAACGAGGTCGAGGTCGCCGTCCTGATCCACATCCCCGAGGGCGAGATGGCGGCTGAAGGTCGATCCCCCGAGGAGCTGGGCTGTGGCGGAAAAGACGCCGTTTCCGTCGTTGGTATAGACGCGGTTCGGCTCGCCGTGGTTCGCGAAGATCACGTCGAGGTCCCCGTCGCCATCGATGTCACCGAGGGCGGGGTAGAAGCAGATGAACCGTCCGAGGTCCTGCCCACTGTTCGTGAAGGCCCCGGTCCCGTCGTTGAGGTAAAGGAGGTTGGGGCCGCCGGCGATCTGGTCCGTCACGACGAGGTCGAGGTCTCCGTCGCCGTCCACGTCCCCGAGATCGACTCCCGAACCGCTGTGGGAGCCGCCTCCGAAGGAGAGAGAGGTGCTCGTGTAGCCCCCCGCGCCGTCGTTGTGCCACACGAGCGTCGGTGAGCTCCCGGCAGCGGCCACGAAGTCGCAGTCGCCGTCCCCATCGATGTCTCCCACAGAGAGGCGATAGGCGGTTCCCACCCCGAGGGCAACGAGGCTGTCGACGAAGACCGGGACGATGTCGATGGGGGTCGAAGCCGCCGCGGGGACGCCGGTCAGGCTCTCGATCACGCCGCTCGCGAGGGCGCCGGAGACATCGATCCCCGATCCGGAGTTGGTGCCCACCGACGCGCTCGAGAAGTCTTGGCGTGTCTTGAAACTGGGGGAGGTGCCGAGGGTGATCGTGACCTCGTTCGACGCGGGTCCGCCGGCGACGGTGGCTCCCGTGCCGAGGGAATCGCCCGCGACGGGCAGATCGAAGTCACTGCCCATCACGCCGATCGCCGTGATGTCCACGCTGAAGGGAACGACGAGTTGGTCGTTCGCGTCGAGGGTCCCGTTCCTGTTCGTGTCGCTGTACCGCGCGAACCCGCTCACGACCGGGACGATTCCCGTGGGGAGCGGCGCGGAGACTGCCGCCACCCCGGGGCTCGTCCCCGTGAGTGCGACGGGAACGACTTCGAACGTGATGTCCGCGGGAATGTCGGCGGGGACGAGCGTGTAGCCGGTCGAGGTTGCGCCGACGATGGCCGTGCCGTCGCGCAGCCAGCGGAAGGTCGACGTTCCCTCGAGGTCCCCTTCCGCGTCCCCGTAAACATAGCTTCCGGTGAGAAGGTCCCCGCTGACGGGACTTCCGCCGTTGCCGTCCGAGATCGCCACGCCGGTGGCCGTCGGCGCTGCGTTCGAAGAAGCGCTCGTCACCAGGGGAAGGGATGCGGCGGCGCTTCCCGGGCTCGCGCCGGTCATGGCCACCGGGACGACCTCGAAGGTGATCGAGGCGGGGATGTCCGCGGAGACGAGGGTGTAGCTGGTGAGCGTCGCTCCGGGGATCGCACTTCCGTCGCGCAGCCAACGGAACGTGGAGCTGCCCTCGAGATCGCCATCGGCGTCCGCAAAGGTGTAGCTTCCGAGAAGCATGTCTCCGAGCAGGGCGAGCCCGCCGTTGACGTCCGTGATCGTGACGGAGCTCGCCGTGGGCGCGGAGTTCGCTGTCGGCGCCGCGCAGTCATCGCGCTCGTCACGGCATGCGGGAAGGAGGGCGAGGACGAACACGAGGGGAAGAATGCGTTTCATGGAACCGTTTCTTTGGTTGGATGCGGACACCCTTCCGTGGGATCTAACCCGTGGGATCTAACCGCGGCGTGGAGCTCCGAGCCCGGGGGCCCTAGCGGTCGCGGGGGCAGTTGCCTCTTGCGGAGTCTCGATGCGGCGCCGCGGAAGCAGGTTGAGCCGCACGCGGATCGGGTGCCGTTCGGTGGGTTCACCCGAACAAGCGAGACTGGATCCGGGGTCCGCCAAGAAACTCTTCGCGCCCAGGAAGAAACTCGGGT
Source organism: Planctomycetota bacterium (assembly GCA_011053145.1). Taxonomy (GTDB): domain Bacteria; phylum Planctomycetota; class UBA1135; order UBA1135; genus DRLC01. The sequence continues at coordinate 4,914 of DRLC01000028.1, forward strand.
GCCTGGGCGGCCGCGTGCATCGCCTCCGCCGTGTGGAGTTGCCCTCTCCACGCCGGGGAACGTGCGTTTGGAGGGGTGCCCGTCGCGATCCCCGCCGGCGGGTCCGTCCTGCTAGACTAGGAGTGCCCCATGGTGCCTTCCCCACCCCCGCCTTCCTCCCCGCGCTCCGACAGGATGACGCGGCTCATGAACCGGTTCAGTGCCGGAGAGGAAGAGGTTTCCTCCGAGCTGATGGAGCTGATCTTCTCGGAGCTGCACGACCTGGCCGAGGCGCAGATGAGCAGGGAGCGTTCGGATCACACGCTGCAGCCGACGGCCCTCGTGGGCGAGGCGTATATGCGACTCTTCGGGTACAAGGAGGCGAGCTGGGAGAGCAGGCGTCACTTCTACGGAATGGCCGCCAAGGTCATGCGCTCGCTCCTCGTCGATCACGCCCGCATGAAAAACTCCGCAAAGCGTGGCGGGGAGTGGGCCAGAGTTTCGCTCGATCCAGAGGCCGTCGTTACGGAACTCGATGGCTCGACTCCGGCCATGATCGATCTGGACAATGCGCTCAACGCACTCGCTGCCGTGGACGAGGAGCTCTCGCGCGCGGTAGAGCTGCGCTACTTCGGTGGGCTGACGGTGAAGGAGACTGCTGCCGCCCTCGGACAACCCGTTCGGACCACGGAGCGCCGGCTACGCGCGGCGAACGCCTGGCTGCGCAACGCTCTCGACAGCGGGGCGTGATGGGGACTCGTCCCTTGTGGGGCCCAGGATCCCTCCTACCGTCCCACGTCGCTCCTTCACCCTTTGGGGGGAGGTAGCGCGTGGTCCGGGAGAAGACCAACGTTGCTTTCGAGCGACGCGCGCTCTCGATCCTCGAGGCGGTCCTCGATCTCGCACCCACCGACCGAGCACGAACCCTCGAGTCCCTCTGCGGCGCGGATGAGGAGCTCCTCGACCGCGTGCAGGAGCTCCTCGATTCCGAGGGCCTCGGCGAGCTCGAGAGGGTGGCGGGCCTTCCGACCCTCGGCGGGTTCCTGCCCAGTGCGCCGGAGGAGTTCATTCCGGGTGGACGGGTCGGGAACTACGAGCTTCTGCGTCCGATTGCCCGTGGGGGAATGGGCTGGGTCTTCGAGGCCGAGCAGAAGAACCCGAAGCGGCGCGTCGCGATCAAGATGCTTCGGTTCGGGGCCGATTCCCCGGAAGTTCGGCGGCGGTTCGAGCTCGAATCCGACGTCCTGGCTCGACTCGAACACCCGCGCATCGCGAAGGTCTTCGAGGCCGGGGTCCACCTGGAGGACGGCGTCGCGGGGAAGCGTGAGACCCCTTACCTGGTGCTCGAATACGTCGAGGGCGCGACGCCGATCACGGAGTACGTCCGGCGCGAGGGGCTCGGAGCGAAGGAAGTGGTGGACCTCGCCATCTCGGTCTGTGACGCGGTCCAGCACGGCCACCAGAAGGGAGTCGTGCACCGAGACCTGAAGTCGGGCAACGTCCTCGTGGATGGGAATGGCCGGGTGAAGGTGATCGACTTCGGAGTGGCCCGCATCCTCGGTTCCGGATTGGAGGCCGAGGGGGAGACGACCCGTGTCGGGCAGTTGATCGGGACGCTGGAGACGATGAGTCCCGAGCAGTTCTCCGCCGATCCCGAGGATGTCGACACGCGCTCGGATGTGTATTCCCTCGGAGGGCTCCTGTTCGAGCTGCTCACCGGATCGCCGCTGCGGGATCTCGCCGGAAAACCGATGGGAGAGGTGGCTCGAATCATCCAAGAGCAGGATCCAGTGTCGCCGCGCTCTCTGGTTCCGGAGCTCGACCGGGACCTCGAGGCGATCCTTCTGCGGGCTCTCGCCCGGGAGCGGGAGGATCGCTATGAATCCGCTGCCGCGCTGGGCGAGGATCTACGCCGCTTCCAGCGTTCGATGCCGGTGGAAGCGCGCCGTCCCACCGCGTTGCGGCGCGCCAGGCTCCTCGCCCGCAGGAATCCGGTCTCCTTCGTCGCCGCGGTGGTCGTCGCCCTCACGCTCCTCGTCGCGACCTTGGTCAGCACCCGCTTCGCGATCGTCGCGAACCGGGCCTCGGAGCAGAAGGACAAGGAGATCATCGCCGCGAACCTCGCGCGCGAAGCGGAAGCGGCGGCGCTGGAGCGCTCGCGCGCTCTGGAAGGGGACCTGCTCGAGTTCACCGAAGGTGTTTCCGGCGAGCTCGTGGGCCAGCTCGAGGAAGCCGGCGCGACCCCAAGCGTGCAACGCGCCGCAGCCGAATTCACCGTCAAGCGCATCGAGAGTCTTCGCGAGCGAGCCGCCGGTGACGTGCCGACCTTGGTCTCCCTTGCGAAGAGTTACATGGCACTTGGGGACACCCTCGGCAACCCGACCCAGTCGAATCTTGGAGACATCGCGGCCGCCGAGGATGCCTATCGCCAAGCCGAGGAGATCGGGGAGGAGGTCGAGAGGCTCGATCGGGAGGGGCCGGACGCGCGCTACATCGCCGGCTGGCTCGAACAGAGGCGCGGCGACCTTGCACGCGGCCGGTCCGAGTGGGGCGAGGCGAAGGAGAGGTATCGATCGGCTTCGGAGCTCTTCAGCGAGCTCGAACGGGAGTACCCCGAGGATCGGTTCCTCGAAGCATGCGTGGCGTCGGATGCGATGCTCGGAACGATCCTCGGTGGAGTCGATCACGATTACGAGGCGGCCAATGCGCTGTTCCTGTCCGCCCTCGAGAACCAAGAGTCACTCGCGGCACGCCACCCTGGGGACGAGTCCCACCGACGGAACGCGGACATCCTGCGCACGAAGCTCGCGATGGGCTATTCGCTCCTCGGCCGATTCGAGGAGGGGGCGGCGCAGTTCGAGGTGGCCGTGCGCCACGCGGAGGAGTCGGTCGAGCGTCACCCCGACAACCTCGGTGAGCGCCGTTCCCTGGTCGAGACCCTGGGGTCCTACATTCGCTCCTTGGTCGACAGCGGCCGATTCGAAGAGGCCGAGAAGGAACTCCGCCGTGCCCTCGAACTTGCCCGGGCCCTCGTCGAAGACGGGGATCGAGACCTGCGCATCCTGGCCATGGATCCGTACCTCACCGGAATGCGCGGCCTGAACGAGCTTCGCTGGGCGCGTGGGACGAGCGGACAGAAGTCCAGCGACCACCTCGCGGCGGCCCGCGCCGCGACCGAGCATTCCCTCGCCGGACTCGGGGCATTGAAGGCGTCCGGCCAGTGGAATGGGATGCTCGGTTTCGTGGAAGCCAGCGCCAAGGACACGTTGGCGGAGATCGAAGAGCAGGAACAACGCGAGGAATGATCTCGATCGGGTAGCTGCGCTCGAGGTCCTCAACACGCGTTCGCCATCAGGAACGATCGATCTGCGCCTCCAACGGAAAGGAGGAGTCCTCCCCCATGGGGTGGACTCCTCCTCGGCAGGCAACTCCGATCAGCTCCTCACTGGACCAGTCCGTAGGCTGTCGGGAAGAAGGTGAGGGTCACCCTCGGTGCAAGGAGAGTCACATCCGCGCCCTGGGCCACATCGGCCAGCGTATAGATGATGTGCTGTCCCTTGGCGACCGGGAATACGCGGGTACAGGAAACGCTGATCCTTGCGGCGCCCACAAAAATCGGGGTGAGGTCCCAGGTCGTGGGGGTGGCCGTTGAGTCGGAGAGTGAGAGGCGGGGGAAGTACAACGTTCCGCTCGCCCCTACCACGGCCCGGGAGAAATCCGCGCACACGGTCGCGCTCACATAACCATTCGTCGGCGCCGAAATGGTCGTCTCCAGGGAGGTCACCGTCCCCTGTTGGATGTCATAGTTCGCGAATGCCTGGCTGGCGACCCCAGGCTCGGCTTCCAGCTCGGCGGCCGAGATCGAGCCAGCGGGTAGCACCACGCTTGCGTCCCCGCCGGCGCTGCTCACCACGTGCAGTCGCCCCGTCGGGTTCGACGTCCCGATGCCGAGGTTCCCCCCCGGGTCCCCGGCCGAGACCGCGACGTTGCCGCCGTTGTTGTTGAGGTACAAGGTCGAGGTG
>DRLC01000029.1 GCA_011053145.1 Planctomycetota bacterium
CGAGACCGCCAACGGAGCCGACTACAACGGAGATGGCGACAAGCTCGACCACGGATACGGGGCCTTCAGCCTCCTCAGCGGATTCACTCCGTTCCCCACGGCTGCCATTCCCACCGCGGTGCTGAGTTCCCCTTGCAACACGCCCTCCTCCCGCCTCGTCCTCCTGGCAGACCAGGAGGCCGATGAAGGCCGCGACCTCAACGGCGACGGAGATCTGGACGACACGATCCTCCTGACCCATGACCTCGACACCGACACCCGAACGCACCAGCGTACGACGATCGTGGCGTCCACCGGACGACAGGGTCGACGCGTGGCCATCACGGTCTTGGAGGCCGACGAGGGCCGCGACCTCAACGGTGACGGGGACCTGAACGACTACCTGCTGCGCATCCTGGTCCTGTCGCCGTAGGGGCCGCGCCAGGCTGCTCGATCGCGGCTGGGCAGGGTGAAGCCCCCGGGAAGTTTCCGTAGATCTCGGCCTGGCCACAGGACGAACCTGGGCAACGAAAAAGCCCGCCTCCCCCGCCGGGAGGGGCGGCGAGGGGGAGGCGGGCTCGGGGGGGGGATCGCTGGGGAGGGAGGAGAAGGAGGGATGGTTCAGGCGCCGCCGAGTTGGCGGGCGAGATCGTCGAGGTCCACGGATCGAATCTCCTTGGGGTCGATCGGACCGAGCTGTTCGAACTTCTTCGCTTCGTCGGCCGAGACCATCTCGACGTGGAAGCCGGTCGCGGGCTTGTCGTTGGGTTCCTCGCGTGCCCGCATCGTGAGCTGAGTCAGATTGGCCGGGAGATCGTCCGGCAGTTTCTCACGGTTCTCGAGCGCGGTCTTGGCTCGCTTGCAGACCTTGAGCGTCTCACTCAGGTTCTTGTGGATGCGCGTCAGGCGATCCACGTCCGGGTCCGGACCGGCAAGGGACTGGCGAACCTTCGCGCAGGCCACCTCGAGGACCGCGATCAGTGTGTTGAGCTTTCGCATCAACCGCTGGCGGTACTCGGGGGAGTCGAGGTTCGATTCGGAGTAGGGCTGTTCGTCGGGATTGCTCATGGATGGTGCTCGCGTCAGGGCGTACACCCAAAGCTATCCCAGGTTCCGGCCCGGGCAGGAGAAAGCCGGAAAAGCCCCCGAATCGGCGAATAGAGGGCCCCCGTGGACGGCGGAACGGGGCGCTGGAAGGCCTTTCGCGGGGCATCGAACCGGGCCCCGGCGGCGCTCGGTCCGAGGGGCGGGGACCCCCCGGACGACCCCGGATCAGGGAAGCGCCGATTCGATCACATCCCCGAGAGTGGCGTCACTGAGCCGACCGACGGCGATGAGGGTTCCCGGCGAAAAGGTTCCCTGGGCCACGCCCGCGGTTCCCATGCGATACAGGAAGATCTCGTTGGACGGGTTGGCGGTCTGGGGCGAGACGCTCGTCGGGAACGAACCGCTCGTGATCGCAGTCGACTGGAGCGGATCGAAGAGGGGGCGGAAGAGGTAGAAGAGCGGTTCGACCCCGTCGCTGAAGACGAGCTTGACCCAGCTCTGGCCACCGCCCACGACGAGCGAGGAGGTCGAATCGAGGTAGTAGCCGGCCGGGATGAGGCGCGGAAGCGGAACCTGGAAGCCCACCTGCTGGCGCAGCGATGCGCTGGACCCCGAGCTGAGTTCGGTTTCCGTCACGGACTCCTGGAACCACACCGCACCGGAGAGGTCCGGAGTCTCGTCGAAGGACTCGTAGGTCATCCGCGCGGCGAGGACCCCGAGCTCGTCGCGATCCTCGTAGGCGAGCGGGACGCCCGTCGTGAGGTCGACGTCGATGAGGTAGGTGTGCCCGCTCCCCGACTTGCGCTCGACGAAGTAACGCGAGCAGGGCCGGCCCGCGACGGTGGAGGTCTCGGAGAGATCGGTGAGTTTCCAGTTCAGGGCGAAGAGCGCGGTGTCGCGGATCTCGAAGTCGCGGTAGCGGGCCAGGTAGCCCTGCCGAACGCCCTGGCGGATCGACCAGGCGGGATCCACCGGGGTCAGGGCCTCGATCGGCTGAAGTGAGAACCGACCGGCTCCGTCGGCCAGGAACTCCTCGCGGTAAGCGAGGGTCTGGACACCGGCCGAGTCGAAGATCTCGACGACGCGGACGCTGCGCTGCTGGACATTGCGCGCACTCTGGATGTTCGCGATGAGCCCTGGGTTCGCCCCCTGGACGACGAGCGGAGCCTGGTAGTCGGCGAGGCTCGGCTCGCGCCGCGCGCAAGCGGTGAGGGAGAGCGCGAGAGCCGCTCCGGCCAGGGCGAGACGCGGGGTGAGGGATCGCTCGGCCACGGTCAGCGCTCCTCCCCTGGACGTAGGTTCACCGCGCTCGGAACGCCACCTCCAAGCCCCTCGACAAGCCCACGGGCGACGCTGCCGAGCTGCCCGGGATCTTGCACGTGGACACGTCGCAGGGTGCGCTCGAAGGTGGGTTCGCGCGGAATCGCGAAGCGCCAAACCAACACGAGCGAAGCCGCCACCGCAAGGGCCGCCGCGAGACGGCGGGGCGCGGGCCGACGGAAGAGGCCGCTCACGCGCCGGTCGAGGGCCGCGGGCGCGGGCACTCGTTCCAACCCGCCGACGAAGCGTTCGGCGAGGTGCCGGCCGGGGGCCGCGAGTTCCTCGTCGACGAGGCGTTCGAGCACGGGGGGGACCGTCTCGTAGGCGAGAGCACGCACGGACTTGCGGGAGCGCGCGGGATCGAGTTTCCCTCGCCCTGTGTGCGAAACGCCCGCGGTCGACCGCAGGGAAGACGCAACCGCCCGATCGAGCGCCGCCGGGGCCTCCATGCGGGGCAGGGACCGCAGGACACGAGCGAGTGCCGCTTCGCGCTCGGAAAGATCCGAACCGACCACCTGCGAGAGTTCGCCGGGGAGCGAACGCCGGGTGAGGGAGGAGAGAGCCCGGACCTGGAAGCTGCGGGCCTCGACCCACTCGCGGCAGGCGGAGCAGGAGGTCAGGTGCTCACAGCCCTGCTCCCACGCCGAGCGGCGGTCCGCGTCGAGCGCGAGCTCCATCCACCGGTTCCGGAATGTGGTGCAGGGGTCCATGGTCAACCGAGGTAGTGCTTGTCGAGGACCGGGGTCAGCTCGCGGTCCAGGGCATCGTGGGCCCGGGAAAGCCGGGACTTCACGGTGCCGAGGGAAATCTGGAGCGTCTCGGCGATCTCGTCGTAGGAGAGCTGTTCGTTGTAACGCAAAACGATGATCGCCCGAAGCTTCGGGGTCAGCCGATCGATCGCACGCTGGATCTCGTCCTCGAGTTCGTGACGGGAGGCGGCGTGGCTCGGCATCTCCACGGAGGGGTCCGGGAAGTCGATCCGGGCCGCCCCGGCATGCCGCGCCTCGCGCACCGCATCGAGCGAGGTGGCGGGCCTGGCGTGGCTGCGGCGTCGCAGGTCGATGCTGGCGTTCACGGCGATGCGGTAGACCCAGCTCGAGAAACGCGACTGGAAACGGAACTCTCCGATGCGTCGGAAGAGGATTCCGAAGGTCTCCTGGGAGGCGTCCAGAGCGTCCGTCGGATTGCCGGTGATCCGATAACAAACGTTGTAGATCCGGTCCTTGAATCGCTCATACAGCTCCCGAAAGACCCCCTCCAGGGCGTGCGGCTCGGAGCTCTGGCAGGCTCGGACGAGGTCGGCTTCGGGGTCTTGGGACATGGTCTACCTACCGGGCAGCGCCCGATATGGCCCTATGGACGGACCGGGGCACCCTACGGTTCCGCAAAGTCCGGGCCGGAGGTCGACAGATGGGGCTCGACCCACCCGATCCCCGGATTTTCCCCCTCCAGCCCCCGAAATCGGCCCCACGGAGCGGGCTCAGCCCCCCAGGATCGCCCCGGGGTCCGGCAGGTGGAGCGAGGTCCCGATCTTCGCCGCGCAGCTCGTGGCGTTGCAGTAGCCGTCGAAGTCCTCGCACCCTGCCTGCTCGACCTCATAGACGATGTTGGAGCCGCTGGAGCCCACCGCCGAGATGTTCTGCCAGCAGACCTGGCCGGCGGTCGTGCCCTGGGGCACCGATCCATCCCCGGTCAGGGGCCGGTAGACGATCCCGCCACCCTTGTTCGCCGCAATCGGCGCCGGGGCGGGCACCAGCTCGAAGAGCCCGGTCGGGCTCGAGAAAATGCTCGAGGTGCTGATCGCGGAGGGGCGCTGCAACGGCCCGGTATCCCGGACGACGGTGTAGAGGTCGAGCTGACCCAGCTTGGCCACGACCGAGGTGGGGATGAGCATCCCGACCACAAGAATCTTGTCCTTGGGATCGCTTGGGGAGGGGTAGAGGAATCCGATCGTCCCGTTCGCGTAGGTCTGGCGCGACACGGTCACGGGGGTCCCGTTGAGGATCACGCCGAGCTCGAAATCGAGCCCCGAGGTGTCCCCGTCGTCGACGAAGATCGCGGCATGGAACGCGAGGTACCCGCTCTCCTCGTAGGAATAGGTCCCGATGCTGAGGGGCATGGCCCCCGGCAGCGAGAGGCTATCGAGGGGATCGCTCGTGCGCGCGACCTCTTCGAGGTCGAGGAAGCCGTCCCCATCCGTGTCCGCCACGTCGGGCAGGGTCCCGAGGACGACCTCCATCGTGTCGGAGAGGCCATCCTGGTCGTAGTCGGCCCCGAGCATCCCGTGGACGTAGGCATCGAGTTCCCTGGGGGTCGACTCCAGCGCCGCGAAAGTCCCGATCGCCGCCGAAAGCAGGAGCCCAGGGACCCAGATGCGGCCCAGCGCTCGGGGAGCTAGACCCCTCCCACCTGGGCGGCAGACTGCGGCAGTACGGGATTGAACCATGGGCAATCCGGGAGGAACGGGGGGACGGGGACGCTGTGGTGGGACTCTACTCATCCATCGTGGTCTAGTTCCCCCGAACCGTCAAGGTACCGTTATTTCCCCAGGTCCTGGGGGGGCCAGACCCGCACCTGGGGGACTCTTCCCAGGCGCCTGGGGTCCGAAGTCCTTGATTCGAGCCCCCAGACCCCAATACTACCCGCCCCCCATCGACCGGGGGGACGCGCCCGTAGCTCAGCTGGATAGAGTGTCTGCCTCCGGAGCAGAAGGTCACAGGTTCGAATCCTGTCGGGCGCACCACCCTTGCTCCCCCGCGCTCGATCAGCCCTGGAACGGCAGGGTGCGCTGGCGGTTCTCGGTCCTCTCGCCCCCGATCGTCTCCAGCACTTCGGGCGTGATGTCTCCGGTCGGGTAGACGCCGTTGAAACAGGCGTTGCAGAACTCGGACACCTCCGGGTTGCCCGCGCGCGCCGCGTCGTTCATCGCCTCGCGATCGAGGTACACGAGGTGGTCGGCTTCGAGCCGGTTCGCGACCTCTTGCGGATCCTCGCCGCAGTCCCCGGCGATGAACTCCGTCTTCGTCGCCATGTCGATCCCGTAGGGGCACGGCGAGATGAGCGGCGGAGAGGTGATTGCGAGGTAGACCTTGTTCGCCCCCGCTTCGCGCGCCATCCGCACGATGCGCCGCGCGGTGTTGCCGCGCACGATCGAGTCATCGACGAGACACACGTCCTTACCCTCGAACTCGAGCGGGATCGTGTTGAGCTTGCGCCGCACCGAGGACTGCCGCGCCCCCTGGCTGGGCATGATGAACGTGCGCCCGATGTAGCGGTTCTTCACGAGCCCTTCGCGATAGGGAATGCCCATCTCGTTCGCCATCGCCATCGCGGCGTCGCGCGAAGAGTCGGGGATCGGAATGATCACGTCGGGGGTGGGAGCGCCCGATTCCTTCCATTGGCGGGCCAGGGCCTGTCCGAAGCGGATGCGCGTCTTGTAGACCGAGATCTTGTCGATCATCGAGTCAGGGCGCGCGAAGTAGACGAGCTCGAAGATGCAGGGCCTGTGCGGCTTGTCGGCCACGTGCCGGCGCTCGATGCGGCCGTCGAGGCCGATGAACATCGCCTCGCCGGCGCCCAGGTCCTGGATGTCGTCGTATCCCGCGACATCGAGTACGACGCTCTCGGATGCGACCGCGTGCCAGGTCCCTTCGGAGGTCTCCTTGCGCCCGAAGACGATCGGCTTGATGCCGAAAGGATCGCGAAACGCGAGCAGGCCCACATCCGGAAGGACGGCGACGACCGAGTACGCGCCCTTGACCTCCTCGAAGACGACCTGGACGGCGGCGAAGACGTCCTCGGCCGTGACGAGTTCCCCGGGCTTGACGCGCTCGCTGAGCGCACGCACGAACACGTACAGCAGAACCTCGAGGTCGCAGCTCGAGTTCAGCCGCGTGCCGGTGTTCGTGGCGTGGCACGTCCGAAGCGCCTGGAAGTTCGTCAGGTTCCCGTTGTGGGCCATCGCCACGCCGACCGGAAAGTTGACGTGGAACGGTTGCGCGTCTTCACCGCTGCCCGCGCCGATGGTCGGGTAACGGACGTGGCCGACCCCGAGGTTGCCCCGCAGGCGTTCCATGTCCTGCGCATCGAAGATATCGCGCACGAGGCCGACGCCCTTCTTCACATGGAAGGTGTCCGTGAACGTCGTGATCCCCGCGGCGTCTTGACCGCGGTGCTGGATCGAGAGCAGACCCTCGTAGATCTCGGGAGCTACGTCGACCCCGGGGGGGCCGTGGACGCCGATGAATCCACACATGTTCTGGGTGCCCTCTTGGGCCTTCCTCGCGGGGGGAGAGAGAGTGGGCGCCTGCGGCCGGCAGGTCCTTATGGAACGCGTCGAACGGCGTGAATGGGACGATCCGTGGCCCCGCTCGACAGGCACCCCACTCTAGACCGGCCTTCGAATCCCCACAAGCGAAGCGTGCTCCATTCAGGGGAACGCGCCCGGTCCGCGGCCCCCCCTGGAGCGGACCACGCGTTACGCTGTCCGGATGGGCCTGTCCCACCGATTCGCGATCCCCGTCCTTGCCCTCGCACTCCCTTCCCTCGCCCCTTCCTGCGCTCCACCCCCGACGGAGGCCGAGGCCGACACCGATGGGGTGGTGCTCTTCGTCGTCGACACCCTTCGAGCCGACCACCTCGGATGCTACGGGTATTCCCGGGCGACCTCGCCGAACCTCGACGCGTTCGCGGCGGAGGGCATCGTGTTCGAAGGTTGCCGCAGCCAGTCCACCTGGACCAAGCCATCGACCGCGTCGATCCTGACCGGGCTCTACCCGTCGGAGCACGGCGCGGACAAGGAGGGCGCGGCGATGCGGGAAGCGGTCACGTCCCTCGCCGAGCGGCTTTCCGCCGTCGGGATTCGTACCGGCTCCTTCTTCGCGAACACCTGGCTCAAGGAGAAGCAGGGACTGCAGCAGGGCTTCGGGGTCTCCGAGTTCATCCCGAAGGAGACGCCGGATCGCACCCGCGAGCTGGTGCGGCGTGCGCTCGAGTTCGTCCGTTCCTGTGACGGCGACCCATTCTTCCTCTACCTGCACTCGGTCGACCCCCACGCCCCCTACGACCCCCCCGAGCCGTTCCGCAGCGAGTTCGACTCCGGCGCCGCCGCGAGGGTCGCCGACTTCCCCGGGCTGGACGGCAAGACGATCGACGTCGCGGCGATGCGCCAGGGCGGACTCGAGTACTACACCGACCTCTACGACGGGGAGATTCGCGTCGCCGACGAAGCCTTCGGGATGCTGCTCGACGGCCTGGAGGAGCTCGGCCGCGCGTCCACCTGCGCGGTCTTCTTCCTCGCCGATCACGGGGAGGAGTTCGGCGAGCACGGTGGCTGGCACCACGGCCCGACGATGTACGACGAGGTGCTCCGCATCCCGCTCGTGTACCGGGAGCCTGGGGTCGAGTTCTCCGGCAGGCGCGTTGCGGGGCTCGCGATGCAGGTGGATCTCGCCCCCACCGTCCTCCGGATCTTCGGGCTGCCTCGACCTCCCGAACTTCCCGGCCGGGACCTCCTCGAGCTCGTCGGCGCCTCCGGCGCACCTCCGCGCTTCGGCATCAGCGAGGTGGACTCCGCCGGCGTTTCGCGACGCGCCGTACTCGGTGACGGCCTCAAGTACATCCGCGCGTGGGCCCCTTCCGAGGAGGAGTTCCTCTTCGACCTGCGAGCGGATCCCGGGGAAACGACGAACCTCATCGAGAGCGAGCCCGCTCGCGCCGACGCACACCGCAGGGCCCTCGCCAGCTTCCTCGAGCGCACGGACCGGGGCCTGTTCGTCCTGTTCCAGAATGGAGGCGCCGAGGCCCTGAACGTCGAGGTCCTGCTCTTCCATGGCGAGGACCCGGCCGATGACCCCCAGGTCCAGGGCCTCTACACGGAAGAGATGGGTGGCGGAGGTCGCTATCGCGACGGCTTTCCGGAAGTCCATGAAGGGGAATGGAAGGGCAGGCAGCGCCGGGGCACCCGTGTCCTCCTGAACGTCGAGCCGGGAGACGGCGACGGCATCCACGTCCTGCCGCGCTCCGGCGGCCCGGAGGCCGAGAACGGCCCGCGGTCGATGGAACTGGTCGTGCTCGTCGCCGGGTCTCCGATCGATCCCGCCTGGGTGCGGCTCGGTCCGGGGGAGGGCAGCCCCGCGACTCTCCCCCTCGAAATCCGACTTCCGCTCGACCCCGCGCTCTGCTCCCCCCCCTTCCCGGCCCGCTCCGACCTCGGCGGGGACCCCATGCGGCTCCGGATCTGGGCCGGGGCGCAGATCGCGTCACGCGAGGTGGAGTTCAGCGCGGAAGAGATCGAGGACCTGCGCGCCCTCGGGTACATGGGTGGTGAATGACCGTCAGTCGCGGCAGCGCTCCTCGATCCAGGCGATGACCTCCTGTGCCGCGCGCTGCTCGTCCTCCGCGTCGATCCGCACGTGGAGCGTGCGCTTCGCCTCCGAGTGCCGATAGAGCGGGTCGTAGTAGCGTTCCAGCAGAAGCGCGACCAGCTCCTGCTCGCGTCCGCCCTCCAGCATCGCGACGAGCACGCCATTCCATTTCGTCCGGCCGAGCCGCTCCTCGATGAAGGGCAGCCTGCGGGCGAGTTCGTCGCGGCTGCCCTCCGTCGCGAGGTAGTCCTCGATCAACACGGCGACGCGACGCTCGGTCGAGGCCGCGAGTTCGATGCCGTGCCCCGCGCACATCGCCTCCCACACGCGCGCGGGCAGGATCACGTCCCCCACCTTGCGGCTCTCGCCTTCGAAGACGATCCGGTCCCCGGGCGCGAGCTCGTCCCTGAGGCGCTTCGCGAGGCCCGAATCGAACGCCTTCTGGGTGACGGGCTCGCGGCCCACCATCCCGAGGATCGAGCTGCGGTGGCCCGCGATTCCTTCGAGATCCACGGTCCATCCCGGACGCAGCTCCTCGACCGCGCGCAGCACGAGCGTCTTCCCCACGCCGGTGAGCCCGCGCAACACGAAAGTCGCCGGCGCCACCCACTCTTCGAGCTCGCGTCGCACCTCCCGGCGGTACGCGCGATAGCCCCCGTCGATCGCGACCGCGCGCTCGAGCCCGAGGGTCCTGAGCAGCGCGACGACGCTGCGCGATCGAAGCCCGCCACGCCAACAGTGCAGCGCCGCCGCATCGGGCGCGAGTTCCGTCACGGGTTCCGCATCGAGCTTCCCCTCGAGCGCGCCGATGCCCCCGGCCGCGAGCTCGCGCACGCGCGCGGCGACATCGACCTCGGGAGGGCGCCAGCCCACGACCTCGCCGATCCGCTCCACGAGCGCGGCCACCTTCGAGGTGGTCCGCTCCAGCCCCTCCCGGAAGGCCGCTTCGGGAGAACTTTTCTTGTAGAGGGTCCCGATCACCGCGCGCTCGACGTCATCGAAGAGCGGCACGTTCACGGCGCCGGGGAGGTGGTCCTCGGCGTACTCGGCGGGGCTCCGCAGGTCGACGACCGCGATCCCCGGGCGGGCGAGCACGAGGGCCGGATCGACCGTCGGAACCGGGATGGGGGTGGCTGCGGCCATGGCGCGGGATCGTAACGGAGATTCCGCGGCGGAAATCATCGCGGAATCCGTGGTTTCGCGTGTCCATCCGCTCCGCCCGGATACCACAGGAACCTGCGATCCTCCGCAGTCGCCATGCCGCTCCTCTCCTTCCTCCTCCTCCCGTTCCTCGTCGCGCCCTCCCAGGACACGTCGCGGGTCGAGCCCACCGAGGAGCTCGGAGCGGGCCGCATCCTCGATGCGACGAGCGGAACCCCCGTGCCCGGGGCCATCGTCGAGACCTGGACCGAGACGATCGACGAGCACGGGCTGGCGCGCATCGGCGCGGCTCGCAGCGACCCCGACGGCACCTTCCGGGTCGCCATCGCCCGGGGCGGGGTCCGGGCCGAGAAGGTCCTCGTACGCTCCCCCGGCTACCTCACCTATCCCGGCACCCTCGCCGACCTCGACGAGATCCTCCTGATGCCAAGGTCCCTTCCCGCGCCGAGGCTCTGGGTCGTGGATCTCGAGGACCGACCGATCCGCGACGCTCACGTGACCGCCACCTATAGCTGCGCCCACGACGTGCCGCCCTTCGACGTGGTCACCGGACCGGACGGCGTCGCGGTGCTCGAGGACTTCGGCCTCCAGGACCACCTCGGGGACCTGCGGGTCCAGGCCGACGGGTTCGCGCTCCGCGCCTCGATTCCCGGGGAGCGCATCGCGTTCTCCCTCGGCACGGGCGTGGTGCGGCTCGCGCGTCAGGAGCGGGTCCTGGCCTTCGTCCGCGCCGCCGACGGATCTCCTTCCAAGAACACGCCCCTCAGGATCCTCGACGACGGGCTCGAGCGCGTCGTGTGGACGGACGGGTCGGGCGGTCTCACGTTCGAGAGCCCGATCGACAGCCGGGAACTCGTGATCCGGACCCTCGCCTCCGGGGAAGGCGCGCCGATCCACGTCGGACCGCTCCCGCGTGGGGGCGCCTGGGATCTGCGGGCGGGGACTTGGCCGGAGGGGACGCCGCTCGGGCGGCTCCACCTCCATGCCCCGGCATTCGCCCCGCGGGTGGTCCACCTGTTCCATTCGGACGGCTGGACCGACTCCGCGGCGGTCCCGGCGGGAGGGGACACCGAGCTCCTGTTCCCCGAGGGGACCGTCCGGCTCGTCGCCGGAGGAGCGTTCACCGGGTGGGAGAAGCTGGAAGAAACAGTGCACCTTCGCGCCGGGCAGACTGAGGACTTCGAACCCGTCGCGATCCCCGAGCGACGCATCCGCATCCGCTTCGACCCCGAAACCACCGAGCGGCTGGTGGTCCAATCCGGAGCTTCATCGCTCGAACTCGACCCGCGCACGAGCCCGGTCGAGCTCCCCGTTCCGGAGGGCCGACTGGTCGTCCTCGCGGAAGGAGACGCAGCGCACCGATGTATCGCGGACCCCTCGGATCCCCCCGTGGAGGAGGTCGACCTCACCTCCCCGGAGTCCCTCCTCGAGAGCACGCCCGCGCTCCCCACCGAGGCGCCCCACCACGTGACCGTCGAGGTCGCGGGTCCCGCTTCGGCCACGCTCTCCGCCCGCGGCCCGGAGCCGATCCCGATCGAGCGCCTCGGTCCGACGAGCTTCCGCGTCACGGCTCCGCCCCAGATCCCGCTGCTGCTCCACGCGAGCGCCGACGACTTCGTGGACTGCTGGCAGGCCGTCCCCCCTGGCGAAGAGACCGTCACGCTCCATCCCGCCCCTCGCCCCTGAGGTCCGGGGGTACGGAGTCGGGGGAGGTACGGAGTCGGGACCATTCCCTCCAGTAGGATCTGCGCCCGATGGCCGAACGCTTCCACTTCTTCGCCACCTGCGCTCCGGGGATCGAGCCCGTTCTCCACGCCGAGGCGCGCGAGCTGGGGCTCTCCGGTGTCGAACGCCAGGTCGGCGGCGTCGCGTTCCGCGGAACGATGCGGGATGCGTGGCGCGCGAACCTGTGGTTGCGCACGTCGATCCGGGTGCTTCTCCGCGTGGCGCGTTTCCATGCACGGGACGACGACGAGCTCTACCGCGGCGCGGGTGAGGTGGCCTGGGAGCGCTTCCTCGCGCCGCACGGGACGCTGCTCGTCGACGCCCGCACGCGGGAGTCCGCGCTCGACCACACGCACTTCATCGAGCACCGCGTGAAGGACGCGGTCGTGGATCGGTTCCGCACGCGCACGGGGGAGCGTCCGTCCGTGGATCGCGCGGATCCGGACCTGCGGATCAACACCCACCTGTTCCGCGACCGGGTCACGATCTCGGTCGACACCTCGGGACATTCGCTCCACCGGCGCGGATGGCGCGTACGCCAGGGACGTGCCCCGCTCGCCGAGACGACCGCGGCGGCCCTGGTCCTCGCCTCGGGGTGGAACCGCCGGGCGCCGCTGCTCGATCCGTTCGTCGGGTCGGGCACGATCCCGATCGAGGCGGCACGGATCGCCGCGGGGGCTCCCCCGGGCGGGCGCCGGAGCTTCTCCTTCGAACGCTGGCCCGGCCACGACCAGCGCGCCTTCGCCGCCCTGCGCGCCGACGCGGTCGGGCGCGCGCGCCTCCCGAACAAGCTGCGCCTGCTCGGCTGGGATGCCGACGGCACACGCATCGAGGAGGCGCGTGAGAACCTCGAGTCCGCCGAACTCACCGGCCGCATCGTCTTCGAAAGCGCGGACGCCCGCGACTTCTCACCGCGGCCGGGCTGGAACGCCGCAATCGTCACGAATCCTCCCTACGGCGAACGCATCGGAGCGAGCGACGACCTGGTCGCCCTCTACCGCGACTTCGGCTCGCTGCTGCGCGAGCGCTCGGTCGGCTCGTCGCTGACGCTGCTCTCGGGGAACCCCACGCTCTCGCGCGCCCTCGACTTCCCCGCCGCCGAGCGCACGCCGATGATCAACGGCGGCCTCGAGTGCGAGCGAATCCACGTGGAGAGGATCGGTCCCGGGTCGGCACGGAGTCGGTAGGTCGATCGGGCCGGGCTCCTTCGCGGCGACGGCCCCGGTCCGGTCCGCCGGTGCGGGGACCGTCCCCGGGGCTGTGATCCCGCGCACGTCCACGCAGGGGAAGGCCGGGGCCGTCCCGCCGACCGCCCGGGCCGCGGAACCGGTCCCGTGGGGCCGGACCGCGTTCCCCGGGTCGGTTCCATCCCGGGCGATCGTGTGGCGGGCCGCCGGGCCCTTCCCGGAAGTGGCGGTCCAGGAAAGTGCGCGCGCGCTCCAGGAACTCGCCATCGGGGAGGCCTTCGACGCGCTTCCAGTCCTCAGGGCTCACCCCCGGGGGAAGGCCGAAGCGCTCGACGCCGCGCTCGATCAACTCGCGGTGCATGCGCTGCATCTTCGCGCGGCGTTCCTCGGGAGGGAGCCGACGCAGCTCTTCCATGCGGCGCGGGTCGAGCCGCAGCTTACCCGCGAGCCGGCGCAACGCTTCTCCCGGACCCAAGTCGCGCATGCGTTCGCGGATCCCCTCGAGGATGCGCCAGCGCTCCCCCGGAGGAGCGTTCTCGAGGCGTCGGCGCATCTCCGGTGGGAGGCGCTCGCGCAGGAACCGACCCCGCTCGCGACCATCCTCGATCGCGCGTTCCCGCCAATGGCGGGCGCGTTCCTCGGGGGGAAGGCCGCGGAGGCGTTCGCGCTCCTCGGGGGGTGCGTGTTCCCGAAGGCGTCGCTCGCGCTCCTCGAAGCGTCGGGCCCGTTCCCGCAGGATCTCGCGCGCTTCCGGGGAAAGGGAGCGGTACTCCTCGAAGCGGCGCTCGATGAGTTC